>NZ_PCOW01000023.1:0-62207 GCF_002979495.1 Microbacterium sp. MYb64
CCGCACGCCCGCCCTGACGAGGAGCCCCGATGACCCCGAACGACCGCACCCTGCCCCCCGAGGCGCTGGACGACTGGGCCGCCGAGCTGCGCGAGCGATTCGACCTGGCCGAGGAGGACGTGCCGATCGCCCTGATCCTGGACCTCGCGCGCGACGTCGCGAACGGCGTCGCGCGTCCCGCCGCGCCGTTCAGCGCCTTCGTCGCAGGGCTCGTGGCCGGCCGCACGGGCGGGAGCCCCGACGACGTGCGTGCAGCGGTCTCCGCGATCTCGCAGCTGGCCCTCGCGCACGGCCGGGACTGATCGCTCCCCGCGAGCGAGCGCCGAGCGTCCGGACGTCCGGGCGTCGGGGTATCCGGGATCCGCATGGTGGTGATCCGAACCTCCTATCGCGTACGGCATTATTCACGGCCGAAGTCCCCGTCGGCGGGGAGGCGCGATGCGAGTATGGAGCCATGGCCAGCGCCGGGCCCGTCTGCGGGCCGATCTCCAGCTATTCGCGAGTACGGATCCTGCACCTCGTGCAGGCGCGTCCGCACCGCACGATCGGCGAGCTGTGCGAGGCCACCGCGCTGCATCCGAACACGGTGCGCGAGCACCTGCAGCGCCTGATCGAGGGCGGCTACGTCGTGCAGGCGACCGAGCACCGCACGACCCGCGGACGTCCGCGCGTGCTGTACAGCGCCGCCACGGGAGCTCCGGAGGCGTCGAGCCCCGTCGCCAAGCAGAAGGTCGATGACGCCGCCCGCCGCGGGGACCTGCTGCGGCGCATGCTGCAGATCGAATCCTCGGGCCTCGGCCAGCAGGCGGTCTACCAGCTCGACGCTCTCGTCGAGCACCTCGAGGAGAGCGGCTTCGAGCCCGTGATCGACGAGGACCGGCTCACCGTCGAGCTCACCCCGTGCCCGCACGCCGCCGCCCGGCCGGAGCACCGCCCGGTGCTGTGCCAGGTGCACCTCGGCCTCATGCAGGGCGTGCTCGCCCAGGCCGGCGGCCCGCTGACCGCGCGCTGCGTGCGCTCGGCGGCGCGCCCGGAGGAGTGCACGGTCGAACTGGACCGGGTCGGCGGATCCCGCTTCGCCGTCGACGACCGCGTCGGATCCCCGACCGGATCCGCTCACCGCACAGGATCCCGCACCGGATCCACGAACGCAGGAGGCTCCGCGCATGGATTGGCTTGATCCGCTCGTCCTGTCCCGCTGGCAGTTCGGGCTGACGACCGTCTACCACTACCTGTTCGTGCCGCTCACGATCGGCATGGCCACCGTCACCGCGATCTTCCAGACCGCGTGGGTGCGCACCGGCAAGATCGAATACCTGCACCTGACCCGGTTCTTCTCGAAGATCTTCCTGATCAACTTCGCCATGGGCGTGGTGACCGGCATCGTGCAGGAGTTCCAGTTCGGCATGAACTGGTCGGACTACTCCCGCTTCGTCGGCGACGTGTTCGGCGCCCCGCTCGCCTTCGAGGGACTGCTCGCGTTCTTCCTCGAAGCGACGTTCATCGGACTGTGGATCTTCGGCTGGGACAAGCTGCCGAAGAAGGTGCACCTCGCCACCATCTGGGGCGTCGCGATCGGCACGATCCTGTCGGCGTACTTCATCATCGCCGCGAACGCGTTCATGCAGAACCCGGTCGGCTACACGTACAACCCCGCCACCAACCGTGCCGAGCTGACCGACTTCGTGGCGCTGCTGACCAACAAGGTCGCGCTCGCCGCATTCCCGCACACGATCTTCGGCGCGTTCATGCTCGCGGCCGGCGTCGTGATCTCGGTCTCGGCCTGGCACCTCGCCCGCGGCCAGCACGTCGCGACCATGCGGAAGTCGCTGAAGTTCGGACTGTGGGCGATCCTCGTCGCGACCGCCGGCATCGTGCTCTCCGGCGACCAGTTGGGCCTGGCGATGTACGCCACGCAGCCCATGAAGATGGCCGCCGCCGAGGCGACGTTCAACACGGTCTGCGGCAAGGACGCGGCGTTCAGCCTGTTCACGCTCGGCACCCCCGACGGCAAGAGCGAGTTGTTCTCGATACGCGTGCCGTATCTGCTGTCGCTGCTGTCGAACCACACGATCGACGGCTGCGTGCACGGCATCAACGACCTGAACGCGGAGTATGCGCAGAAGTTCGCCTCCACGGGCCTCACCGAGTTCAACCCGGTGCTGTGGGTCACGTACTGGGCCTTCCGCTGGATGATCGGCCTCGGTATGGCCCACGCGCTGGTCGCCGTGGCCGGCCTCTGGTTCACCCGCAAGAACGCCAAGCGCGAGCCCGCGCAGTGGATGTGGAAGATCGCGATCTACTCGTTCCCGTTGTCCTTGGGTGCGAACATCGTCGGCTGGGTCTTCACCGAGATGGGCAGACAGCCCTGGATCGTGTTCAGCCTGATGACGACCAAGAACGGCGTCTCGCCCGGGGTGAGCGGGGTCGAAGTGCTCATCTCGCTCATCTCCTTCACCGCGATCTACGCGGCCCTCGCGGTCGTGGAGGTCGGGCTCATCGTCCGCGCCGCCAAGAAGGGGCCCGACATCACAGAGAAGCACGACGAGGACGCCCCTGTCCCGTCGGTCGTGTACTGAGGAAGGAGACGGACATGGATCTCGCAACGCTCTGGTTCTGGATCGTCGCCCTGTTCTTCGTGGGCTACTTCGTGCTCGACGGCTTCGACTTCGGGGTGGGCATGTCGCTGCCGTTCCTCGGCAAGGACGACATCTCGCGCCGCCAGGTGATCAACACGATCGGCCCGGTCTGGGACCTCAACGAGACCTGGGTGATCGTGGCGGGCGCCTGCCTGTTCGCGTCGTTCCCCGAGTGGTACGCCTCGCTGTTCAGCGGCTTCTACCTGCCGCTCCTGGTGATCCTGCTCGCGCTCATCCTGCGCGGGGTGTCGTTCGAGTACCGGCACCAGCGGGACGACCCGCGCTGGAAGCGCCGCTTCGACACGATGATCGTGATCGGATCCGCCGTCCCCGCACTGCTGTGGGGCGTCGCGTTCGGCAACATCGTGCAGGGCGTGGCGCTGGATGAGAGGCACGTCTTCCGCGGATCCGTGTTCGATCTGCTGAACCCGTACGGGCTGCTCGTCGGCGTCACCACGCTGCTCCTGTTCTTCCTGCACGGGCTGTACTTCGTGGCGCTCAAGACCGACGGCGTCGTGCACGAGCGTGCCCGCCGGGTGGCGCGGCTCGCCGCCCTGCCGACGATCCTCGCTGCGGCCGGGACCGTGGTGTGGACGATCGCGATCGCCGCCGGACGCCCGTCGCTGCTCTGGGCCGTGATCGCGCTCGGCGCCGTGGCCGCGGTGTTCCTCATCGTGTCGGTGGTGTTCTCGCTGCGCGGCCGCGACGGCTGGGCCTTCGCCGCCGGGGTCGTCACGATCCTGACCGCTGTGCTCATGCTGTTCTCCGCGCTGTTCCCGAACGTGCTGCCGTCGACGATCGATCCGGCGAACTCGCTCACGATCCAGAACGCGTCGAGCACGCCGTACACGCTGCAGATCATGAGCTGGACCGCGCTCGTGGCGATGCCGCTCGTCCTCGCGTACCAGGCGTGGACGTACTGGGTGTTCCGCAAGCGCGTGCGCCGGTCGACGATCGAGGCGGCGCCCGCGCACGCATGAGATCCCTGCCGTCCCTGCCGTCCCTGCCGTCACGTCTGTCCGGGCTGTCCGTGCTGTCCGCGCGCCGCCCCGCGACCGCACCGCCCGCCCGGGGCCCCCTCCACTTCCGGGTCGTCCCTGTGAGCGGACCCTATGGCGTGCGCTCACAGGGACGACCCGGAAGTGGAAGGGCGGCTGAGGGGCGGGCGCATGCGTGCGCGTGCGCCGACGTGGCGGCGGAGCGGATCCGATGAAGCCGATCGATCCGCGGCTGCTGCGGTGGGCGCCCGCCGCGCGGACCTACCTCGCGGTCTCGGCGGGCATCGCGCTCGTGCAGACCGCGGTCACGATCGCGTTCGCGGGACTGCTCGCCGCGGGGATCACGGACGTGGCGGAAGGACGCTCGCCGCTCGGCCACGTGCCGTGGCTCGCGCTCGTGGTGCTCGTGCGCGCCGTGCTGCTCTGGGTGTCCGAGGCCTGGGGCGCCCGCGCCGCCGCGCAGGCCGGGCGCGAGCTGCGGACGGCCCTGCTCGATGCGATCTCCCGCCGCGGCCCGGCCTGGCTCGGCACGCGCAACCGCGCCGCGCTCGCGGTCACCGCGGGGCACGGGCTCGACGCCCTGGATCCGTACTTCGCCCGGTACATTCCGCAGCTCGTGCTCACCGCGATCGCGACGCCCGTCATCGTCGCCGTGATGTGGTGGCAGGACTGGCCGAGCGGACTCGCCGCGATCGTCACGCTGCCGCTCATCCCGCTGTTCCTCATCCTCATCGGCATCGCGACCCGCAGCGTGCAGCGCAAGCAGCTGCAGGTGCTGCACGCGCTCGCGGCGCGGTTCGCCGACACCGTGCAGGGTCTCGCCACGCTGCGCGTGTTCGGGCGGGAGCGCCGCGCGGCCGCCCGGATGCGCGAGACCGCCGACCAGTACCGCCGCGAGACCATGCGCGTGCTGCGGTACTCGTTCCTCTCCGGCTTCGCTCTCGAACTGCTCTCGTCGCTCGCGGTGGCGATCATCGCCGTCTCGGTGGGCCTGCGCCTGCTGGGCGGCGAACTGAGCCTCGGCGTCGGCCTGTTCGTGCTGCTGCTGGCTCCCGAGGCGTTCCTGCCACTGCGCCAGGTCGGGGTGCAGTTCCACGCCGCGGCCGAGGGCGTCGCCGCAACGGAGGACGTCTTCGACGTCCTGGAGTCCCCGGCGGCCGAGTCCGGCGTTCAAGGCGCGCACTTTGCTGCACATGGGCCCGGGATCCAGCCATTCGCGCGCTTCGAAACAGGACGTGGGATCCGGCTGGTCGTCGACGGGGTCGCGGTGCGGCACGGGGAGCGGCGGCTGCCGGGGGTGTCGTTCACGGCGGAGCCGGGGACCGTCACGCTCATCGAGGGGCGGAGCGGATCCGGAAAGTCGAGTCTGCTCGCGGCCCTGCGCGGGGCGGCGGCGCACGACGGGACGGTCGTGGCCGAAGGCGCGGCGGATCCGGATCCGACCACATGGCTCGCCTGGGCGGGCCAGCGCCCGGGGCTCATCCGCGGCACGATCGCCGCGAACGTCGCGCTCGGCGACCCCGCGCCCGATCTCGAGCGCGTGCGTACAGCGCTCGTCGAGGCGGCCGCGCCCGACCTGGATCCGGCGCAGGAGCTCGGCGTGCAAGGGGCGGGACTCTCGGGAGGCCAGGCTCAGCGCGTCGCCGTGGCGCGTGCCCTGTACCGGCTCGGATCCGGAGCGAGGGTGCTCGCGCTCGACGAGCCGTCGAGCGCCCTCGACGGCGTGACCGAGCAGCGGTTGTGGGCGTCGCTGCGCCGCGCCGCAGATGACGGGGCGACGGTCCTGCTCGTCTCGCACCGGGAGTCGTCCCGCGCGATCGCCGACCAGGTGGTGCGCGTGGGAACCCCGTCCGCTCCCGCTCAGGTCGCAGTTTCGGTTGCTCCGGGTCGTCCGGAAGAGCCGAAACTGCGACGTGGGCCTGCGCTGGATCCGGATCCGCGATCAGAGTCGCGTGAGGATCCGGATCCGATCCCGGATCTCCCGGCCTCCGTCGGCGGGATCCTCCGCCTCGCGATGCCCCGCACCCGCCGGTTCCTGCCCGCGGTCCTGGCCGGGATCGTCTCCGCGGCGGCCGCGGTCGGCCTGCTGCTCGTGAGCGGCTGGCTCATCGTCACCGCGTCGCTGGTCGACAACCTCGTGCCGCTCTCGGTCGCGATCGTCGGGGTGCGGTTCTTCGCCGTGACCCGCGCCGTCACCCGGTACCTCGAGCGGCTCGTGGGGCACGACGCCTCCCTCGGCCGCCTCGCGGATCTGCGCGCGGCGGTCGTGCGTCGACTCACCCCGCTGGCCCCCGCCGGACTCGGATCCACGGACCGCGGCTCGGTGCTCGCCGCCCTCATCGACGACGTGGAGAACCTGCAGAACCTGCCCCTGCGCGTGGTGCAGCCGCTGCTGACCGGGGGCGTCGTGGCCCTCGTCTCGATCGGCGTCCTCGCCGTCATCGCCCCCTCGGCGGCGCTCGCACTCGCGGTCTGCCTCGTGGTCGCCGTCGTCGGTGCTGTCGTGCTCGGCGGCATCGCCGGAGGCCGGGCCGAACGTGCGCTCAGCCGCGACCGTGCAGAGCTCGCCGGAGCCCTCGTCGACGAGCTCACCGCGCTCGACGTGCTGCAGGCCTACGGTGCGGAGCCGGTCGCACTCGGACGGATCAGCGCCGTCGACGAAGCGCTGCGGCGCACGACCACCCGGGCCGCGGTCGCGCAGGCGCTGTCGTCCGCGGTCGTGTCGCTCGCGGCCGGCGCCGCCTCGATCTGGGCGCTCGCGGTCGCGGCGCCGGGGCAGGCCGGAGGCGCCGTCGACGCGCCCTGGTTCGCGGTCGCCGTGCTGCTGCCGATGGCCGTGTTCGACGTGTTCTCCGCCGTGCCTCAGGCCGCCTCCGCCTGGCGCGGTGTGCGCGCCGGCGCGGAGCGGATCCACGCGCTGCTGCCCTCCGCGCTGCCGGCGGAGGTGCGCGGCGACGAGGGCGAGGGGCGCATCGAGGACGGCGCTCTTCGCCTCCGCGGCGTGACCGCGGCGTGGCCCGGCGCCCGCACCCCTGCCCTCCGCGACCTCGACCTGGACGTCGCGCCGGGCGAGCGGATCCTCGTCACCGGATCCAGCGGCGCGGGCAAGTCGACGCTCGCCGCCGTCCTCGTGGGCTTTCTCCGGTTCGGCGGCTCGTATCGCATCGGCGAGAGCGACGCGGTCCTGGTGCCGGGGCCGGAGCTGCGCCGCCACGTCGGACTGTGCGAGCAGGATCCGATGCTCTTCGACGAGGACATCCGGCAGAACCTGCTGTTCGCGCGCGAGACTGCGACCGATGCCGAGCTGTTCGCCGTGCTCGACCGGGTCGGCCTCGGTCCCTGGGCGCGCGAACGCGGCGGGCTCGACGCGCGGGTGGGGGAGCGGGGCGCCCTCGTCTCCGGTGGCCAGGCGCAGCGCATCGCACTCGCCAGGGCGATCCTGCGCGGATTCCCCGTGCTCGTGCTCGACGAGCCGACGGCGGGGGTGGATCCAGACGCGTCCGATGCGCTGCTGCGCGACCTGCTGGGCGCGGCCGGATCCCAGACCGTCGTCCTGGTCTCGCACGTGGAGCCGCCCGCCAGCACGATCGACCGGACCGTCCGGATCGACGCGGGGCGGATCCGGGCCGTCGAGGCCTGAGTCGTCCCGCTCCCGCCGCCGGGTTGGCGCGGCACCGCCGTCGGGCCTGGCGGGTCTCGCGGTCGACCCCGCCCGAATGCAGGATCCATCCGCCAAGTGCAGGACGAAGGTCCGCGAAGAGACCGTTTGCAGGACGGATCCGCGCTCGCGGCGGGTGTTCGTCCTGCAAACGGCCGGGGTGCTCCTGCAGTCGGCGGCATGAGCCGGTGAGCCGGCGCCCGGGCGGACGAGCGCGGGTCAGGCGGCGATCCCCGGCACCTCCTGGAGGCGGCGGTAGACCGGGATCCCGCGACCCTCGGCGATGGCAACGTCCTGATCGGCCCCGCGGGATTCTCCGGGCAGGCGCAGCACCGCGTCGCAGTGCTGCAGCAGGCGCTCGGCCGTCGGGTACATCACCTCGGTTGCGAGGGGATCTCCGGGGCCGGTCGCGCCGGCGCTGGACAGCACGGGAAGAGCGACCCACTCGCCGATCATCGGGATGTGCCCTGCACGGAAGATCGGCCAGGCCGCCTCTTCGAGGCGGGCCAGGTTCTGCGCCATGAGCGCGGGGTCGCCGCCGGTGCCCGACGCATAGGGGCCGGCGATGAGGATCATGAGTGGCTTCGTCATATCCGGTACAATACAGCAGAAACGTGCATGAATCGGAAGGACTCGGAATGCTTGCTGCCGCACGCAAGGACATGCTGCTCGAACGACTGCGCCGCGACGGCCGCCTCGTCGCGAAGGACATCGCCGCCGAGCTGGGCCTGTCGGAGGACAGCATCCGCCGCGATCTGCGCGAGCTCGATGCGGCGGGACTCGCGGTGCGCGTCTACGGCGGCGCGCTTCCGGCGTCGCCCGCAGTGGTCGACTACGGGCGTCGCACGGCCGTGGCCCCGGACAGCAAGGCGCGCGTCGCCGCCGCGGCCGCAGCTCTCATCGAGCCGGGCGCCACCGTGATCCTCGACGGCGGCACCACGGCGCTCGCGATGGTCGCCGAGATCCCGCTCGCGCTGCCATGCACGGTCATCACGCACAGTCCGACGGTCGCCGCCGCGCTGCTCGATCATGCCGCCGACGTCTTCCTCATCGGCGGGCAGCTGTTCAAGCACTCCGCCGTGGCGTGCGGGGCGGCGGCCGTCGAGGCCGCGCAGCGGATCAGCGCCGACCTGTTCTTCCTCGGGGTCACAGGTGTGCATCCGACGGCGGGGCTGACCACGGGGGATCCCGAGGAGGCGGCCATGAAGCGCGTCCTCGCCTCCCGCGCCGCGGAGACCTTTGTGCTCGCGAGCGAGGAGAAGATCGGGACGGCCTCGCGGTTCGGCGTCGTGGCGATGGACGAGGTGGCCGGCATCGTCACGGACGCGGATCCCGCGGATCCGACGCTCCGCGAACTCGTCGCGGCGGGTGTGCGCCTCATCGCGGCCGACTGATCAGGATCCCGCGTTCCGATCCCGCGACCCGGAGTCCAGCTCCCGAAGGGCCACAGGCGCCGTCAGGGCCAGAGCGGAGCGGTGGGCTCGAGCACCTCGCCGAGCGCCTCGAAGGCGTGGCGGCGCTCCTCGATGCGGCGGTGGAGCTCCTGCTGCGCGTCGTCGACGACGTCCGGATCCAGCGGCACCGACGTCACGTCGGAGCGCGCGTGCTCGGCGGCGAGGTGCGCGTCGAGCTCGGGGCCCGAGGTCCAGGACGTGATGAGCGCGTAGCGCGGCGCCGTGCCGCGGTGCCAGACCGCATGCCAGAAGCGCTGGGTGTCGACGACGATCCGCGACCCGGCCGGCAGTGGCAGTCGCACCTCGGTGGCGGGGTCGAAGCGGTCCTGCCGCAGGATGAGCAGCGACTCCGGGTCGTCGGTGAGGTTGAAGAAGCCCCGCACGACCCAGCCCGTGCCGTCGGGGTTGAGGCGGTTGTTGTCGTCCTGGTGCAGGTTGAAGATCGCGTCGGCGTAGGTGTTCGGCTGAAGCTCGACCACGCGGCAGCGCCCGATGTTCGCGCCGGCCTCCTGTGCGCGCCGCACGAGCGTCGGCGCCAGGGCGGACTGCGCCGCGACCCAGACGCCGTCCTTGTCGGCGCGCGGCGGGGTGCGGTTCCAGAAGCCGTCGCAGTCCGCGTCGCCGGAGTGGCTCGCGAGCGCGGCGAACCGGGTCACGCCCGACGAGCGCCACGGCGTGTACGCGAGGTCGAGCCATTCGGCCGGGTCCGCGGTCTGGTCGTACGGGTCCAGCACCACGTATCCGGTCTTCTTCAGCGCGGGCGAGTGGATGTGCGACATGGCGAGGACCTCCGATCCGTCTTCGCAACCTACTTAGGGCATCCTAACTCGTCGGCGTGCGACGGATGCGGGACGCAACCGTGCAAAACCGGCTCCGGGAACCGTCCTACGCTGTCAGGCATGACCAACCCCCGCGGAGCGCTGCTGGTCGGCAGCGTGAACTACGACGACGCCGAGACCACGATGCGCACCGCCGCCGAGATCCTCGGGCCGCGGTTGCGGCGCATCCCCGACGGCGAGGTCGGCGTCCGCTTCCACTGGATCATGTTCCAGCCCGATGTGCTCGGGCAGGCGCAGGGGATCGAGCGGGTCGGTGCCGAGCGGATCCCCTTCGGCGCGGGTCTCGACGCCCGGCCTCTGCGGATCGCCGATGGCGTGGACGCGTCCGAGATCGTGCTGCCGCCGCTCGGCTATGCGTCCGCGGCGCTCGAGTCGTACGAGGTCTTCCGCCGCCTGCGCGCGGCGGGCGCGATCGCCGAAGGTGTGCGCTTCCAGGTGTCGCTGCCCACGCCGCTCGCCGTGATCTCGTCGTTCTTCGCGGGCGACGACCGTGCCGCGATCGAGCCGGTGTACACGGCGGCGCTCCTCGGCGAGCTCGACGAGATCCTGGGCGGGATCCCGCACGCCGACCTCGCGATCCAGTGGGACGTCGCGAGCGAACTGGGCATCATCGAGCGCGCTGCCGGCTACGGCAAGGTCATGGAGGCGTGGTGGCCGGGGGATCCGTTCGACGGCCTCGTCGCGCGCCTGGCGGCGCTCGTCGACGCGGTGCCCTCGGGCGTCGAGGTCGGCGTGCACCTCTGCTACGGAGACGCTGCCGAGAGGCACTTCATCGAGCCGGTCGATGCCGGCACCCTGGTCCGCTACGCGAACGCCGTGGTCGCGGCGACCGGACGTCCGCTGACCTGGCTGCACCTGCCCGTCCCGATCGAGCGCGACGACGACGCGTACTTCGCCCCGCTCGATGCGCTCGCGCTCGGGGACGGCGTCGAGCTGTACCTGGGACTCGTGCACCGCGAAGACGGTGCCGAGGGTGCGGAGCGCCGCATCGCCGCGGCCTCCGCGCACGTCGCCGAGTTCGGCGTGGGCACCGAGTGCGGCATCGGACGCGCCCCCGCCGGATCCACCGAGGGCATCCTGCGCACCCACGCCGAGGTCGCCGCGGCCTGGTGACCGTGGCGGGGTCAGTCCTGACGTCGCCGAGTGCACGGGATCCCGTCGAGTGCACGGGAAATCTGCGTCGATAGGCCGTGCACTCGGCAGGATTCGGTGGACTCGGCGGGCGGCGCGCCCGGGCGGCGTCGCTCGATTCGCGATCGATCCCGCCGTCGCGTAAGCTATTCCGCGGTGACGTGTCCGAGCGGCCGAAGGTGCAACTCTCGAAAAGTTGTGTAGGGTAACCCCCTACCGTGGGTTCAAATCCCACCGTCACCGCCATGAAAACCCCCGAGAGATCGGGGGTTTTCGCGTATCCGGTGGTGCATGCTGCACGAACCGTCAGAAGTGAGCCGCGAGTTCAGGCAGTAGCGTCAGGCAGCTGTCTCATCTCGAAAGCCCATGTCCACGTTGTCTGTCGATTCCTCAGCGGGGTCGCTCAGAACACGTGCCGAAGAAGTATCCAGACGAACGGCAGCGAAGGGGAGGGGCGGACAGCCAAACAACGCTGCCCGCCCCTGAGGTCACGCGCGTTCCGCAGAGAACCGGTTCTCCGCCGCGTCGAAATCGATCACGCGCAGGTTCAGCTGCTCGCCGGGCTTGCCTTCGGCGCCTTTCGCGAGGCCGGCAACGCCGGCGTACTCCACGAGAACACCGAACGGCAGCGACTTCGTGATGGTCGCGGCGATGATGTCGCCGGCCGCAAGAGTCTGATCATCCATGTATTCACCCCCTCTCCCAGAATCGGGCGAAGGAGGACAGGAGGATCACGGGGCGGGCGGGCAGCCCTTCCCATACGTGCCGCGCATCGCGTCCAGCACCATCCCGATCTTCACGGGTTCATTGTAGATCGCTGCATCGCGCGCGTCTCGTCGGCACCTCACACGGGATCCATCTCCGTGCCGTGAGAGTCCGGAGCCCCCTCGGATACGTTGAGTGCGGACCCGTCGACGAACGACGATGAGCGGTCCCGAGCGCAGGGGGCTCATGTGAAGAGAGGGACCCTCAACGGGAACCCCTCTTGAAGGGATCAACGGTGTTGATCGTCGCCGGCGGGCTCGTTCCGTTCTCGGTTGCGCTTGGCGACCATTGCGAGCGCTGCCGAGCCGCCGACGACGACCACGAGCGTCGCGACCTTCAACCACGCGAGGTCCGCACTGATCGCGACGGCGAGCCCGGCGGCAAGAACCACGATGAGCGCGACCTGACTTACTGCCCAGTGCCAGAGCTTCATGCGGAGTCCGTTCTAGTAACTTTCGCAGTGGTCGCCAGCTCCGAGACCGCTGATCGGATAGGTCTTCAGATTCTGTCGGCACAGACCATTCTGAACGCCGGATGCCGCAGGATCTCGCGACTTTCTGTCGCCGATTGAGCATCGTCCGCCGCGCTGCGCATGCTTCGAGGCTATCGGGACCGCTTCGTCGGGCGCTCCGGACTCCCGACGCGTCATTCGCCTCCTCGGTCAGGACTCCCAGCACCATGGCCGGGCGGCACACGATGCCACCCGCCGCGACGTCGCCTCCCCGGTCCCGTTCACCACAGTGACGCGATCATCGCCCCGAGCACGATCAGCAGGAGGGCGAGATAGGTCCACGCGTGCACACGATCGGGGATCGGAAGCGGTCGCCGGCGCAGGAGGACGATGACGGGGATCGACCCCGCCAGCAAGAGTGCCGCAGCTCCGATGTCGACGATCCCCACGGAGAGGAAAGACGCGTGGACGGGTACCGCGTGAGGGAGCGCCATGAAAGCAATGCTCGCAGGCAGGGTGATCGCGAGAGTCAGCGGGTTCGCGAGGGCGGTCGCCTCGCTCATGGGCAGGCCGGAACGTCGCAGCAGAGGCACCGTCATCACGCTGCCGCCGACGCCGAGCAACGATGCCACGGCACCGATAGGCACTCCGAGAGAGGAGGGAATCCGCACCGTTGCCCCCGGCGAGCTCTCCCGAGCCGCGCGACTGAAGAAGCCTGGGCGCACGGACACGTCGACGATCGTCACCGCCAGATAGGCGACGAAACCCCACGAGACCACCGCCGCGGGCACCGCGGATGCGACGGCGGCACCGCACAGCCCGCCCACAGCGAGCAGGAGGAGTAGCGCCCTTCGGCCCCGCAGCCGCTCAAGTACGGCGACCGGGGTGGACACCGTGGCGATCGCCGCATTGACGACCATGACCAGCGCGGAGGTCGCTACGGCGATCATGACGGCATCGGAACCGACCGCGGCATCTGCCCAGACGATCACGGGAACGGTGACGAAGCCGCCGCCGAAGCCGAACAGAACGGTGGTGAGCCCGGCGAAGGCTCCGATCAGGAGAAGCGTGAAGATTGTCATCCCAACCAGCCCAGCACTGGTCCGTTCGTCCCGCAGTCGAGGATCGGGCATCTTCTTTCGAATCCCGGCCATACGATCAGTTCATGCGCAACGTCTCCCTGGACCGCGTCGATCGACTGCCGGTATCGGTCCTCCCGATCGCGACCGACTACGCTCCAGGGCACCTGCTGGCGTGGCACGAGCATCGGCGAGCACAGTTCCTGTACGCCGCCTCGGGCACCATGCTCGTCGAGACCCGCGACGGCGCGTGGACGGTTCCGGGAGAGCGCGCGGTCTTGATCCCGCCGCGGACCCGCCACCAGGTCCGGATGCTGGATGTGCAGACCAACAGTCTCTACATCGATCCCCGCAGCGCTCCCTGGTGGCCGGAACGGTGCGAGGTGGTCGTGGTCCCGGATCTCCTGCGAGAACTTCTCCGGGCAGCAGCAGATGTCGATGTCGAGGCGTTGACCGACGGCCGCAGTCAGGCCGTGTTCGCGCTGCTCCTGCACGAGTTGTCCGCGCTCGTCGAAGTGCCGATGTCGATCCCCTTTCCCGAGGACGTCGTGCTGGCGGGTCTGTGCCGCCGCTACATGTCCGCGCCGGATCTGCACGTGGACAACAAGGCCTGGGCGCAGGAGGCCCGCATGAGCGAGCGGAGCCTGACGCGCCGGTTCCGCGCACAGACGGGGATGAGTCCGGCCGCCTGGCGCGCCAAGGCTCTGTTGCTCGCGGCGATCCCGCTGCTGGCTCACCGCACCGTCACCGATGTCGCCGGCGCGCTGGGCTATTCCTCACCTGCCGCGTTCTCCTACGCCTTTCACCGCGCATTCGATGTGACTCCGATGTCGCTGCGTCAGTGACCCCACGGCCTTTCCACCTTCGAGTCGTCCCCATCAGCGGACCCCATAGCGTGCGCTGACGGGGACGACTCGGAAGTGGGGTGTCGGTCGCCGGCGGCGGCGGGAGACTGCCGGCATCGCGCACGGGCGCACGGGCGCGCGGGCGCACGTTGCAGACTGCAGCCGCGCGGCTTCCCGGCGGAGCGCGTTGCGGATTCGGCAAGCGCATTTCGTGGATCGATGCGGCTGCCGATACGTTCGGAAGGCGGTCCGCGGGCCGCACGACTGCCCATCGACGGATCGGATGACCGGTGATTTCCTGACGACGCCTATGCACTGGCGGGCTCGCGCACGCGCGAACCCCTGCGACCGCATCCAGAGAATGGAGTGCGATCGCCGTGCGTCGTCCTCAGGGCGTCCGTTCCGGGCGCCCGGCACCTTTGTCAGTCCACGTCGGCAGGGCCCTTTCGAGGCCGTCGCCGTTCGACGATCGACGCACCCCGCGGGATCCCGACGATCCCGAATCTCACACTCCGGCCCGTCGCACACGCACCGGAGAACCGTCGCATGCGTCGGCCTGCGGGCCGGCGCACGTCCTGAGAGGACCATCGTGACCATCCAGACCATCCCCGCACCCGTCGTCCGCCAGACGTGGATCGACCCGTTCGCGGGCGGAACCGAGATCCGCGCGCTCCACGGCTTCAGGCTCGCCCACACGGAGAACCCGGAGGAGGGCTTCGCCGTGCAGATCCTCGGGAGGCCGTCGGGCACGAGCGTGCTCGTCTCCTCCGAGATCGCCGAGTTGGAGGGCGTCCGGCAGTCCACGAGCGAGGCGGAACTGCGGGCTGCGCTCACCGCCGCCGGCGTCGAGATGAACGGGGCCGACCATCTGTTCTTCCTGCCGGACGCCCGGAAGCAGGAGGTGCGAGCCGCGCACGACGCGTCGCACGTCCGGCGGCTCACCGCTGACGACGAAGGGCTTTTCGAGGCGTTCGTGGCGAGCGCACCCGAGGCGGATGTCGACGAGGCGTGGGTCGAACTCGATCAGTGGGTCGTGTTCGGCGCCTTCGACGGCGACCTCCTCGTCGCCGCCGGCAGCGCCTTGCCCTTCCGCGAGGACAGCCTCCTGGCCGACATCGGCGTCCTCACGCTGCCGAGCCATCGCGGCCAGGGGCATGCGCGAGCGATCGTCCTCGCGCTCTCCCGCCACGCGCTCGCGGAGGGGTATGAGCCGCAGTACCGCTGCCAGCTCGACAACACCTCGTCCGTCATCCTGGCGGAGCGCTCGGGGTTCCTGAGCATCGGAACCTGGGACGTCCCGCTTCCCTCGGAGGACGACGACGAAGACGAGGACTAGGACGAGAACGCGGGGCCCTTTCCCGGACGGGAGAGGGCCCCGCGTCGACACGAGGGCGAAGGATGACGCGGCGCGCGTCAGGCGAGGGCGTCGACGATCGGGCGGAACTTCACCCGCGTCTCGAGCAGCTCCGCCTCGGGGTCGCTGCCGGCGACGATCCCGGCGCCGGCATAGGCGGTGAGCGGGATCGGCTGACCGGATCCGGTCCCGGTCACGTCGAACTGCGCGCACCGCAGCGCGATCGCCCACTCGCCGTTGCCGTGCCCGTCGATCCAGCCCACGGGGCCGGCATAGCGCCCCCGGTCGAAGGGCTCGAGTTCGCGGATCGCCGCGATCGCGGCATCGGTCGGGGTGCCCGCGACCGCTGCCGTCGGATGCAGCGCGGCGGCGAGGTCGAGCGCGGAGGCGCCGTCGCTGAGGCGCGCGCGCACATCGGTGGCCAGATGGAACAGGTTCGGCAGCTCGAGGATGAACGGGCCGCCCTCCGCGTCGAGCGCGGTCGTGTGCGGGGCGAGAGAGGCCACCACGCTGCGCACCGCGAACGCGTGCTCGTCGTTGTCCTTGGGGCTGTCGGCGAGCGACGCCGCGGCGCGGGCATCGGTCACGGCGTCCGCACCGCGCGCGGCCGTGCCGGCCAGCACTCGGGCGGTCACCACGCCGTCCTGCGCGGTGACGAGAGTCTCCGGGCTCGCGCCGATCAGGCCGTCCACGGCGAACGCCCACGTGTCGGGGTACTCGGTGCTGAGCGCGCGCACCAGGCGGCGCAGGTCGGATCCGGCCGGCACCGTGCCGACGAGATCGCGCGCCAGCACGACCTTGCCGTACCGGGCGTCGGCGATCGCGGCGAGCGCCTCGCGCACCGAGGCCTGGTACCCCTGCGCCGTCTGCGCGCCGGGGCCGAGCGTGCCCGCCCAGTGCGGGCCGAGGGCGGTGGGTGCCGGAACGCCGTCCGCGACAACCCCATCCGCGGGGACGCCGCCCGCTGGATCGCCGATGGAGGCACCGCCCGAACCGGCATCGACGATGCGCGTGATCCAGGTGCGACCGCCGTGCCGGCCGATCACGGTGCGCGGCACGATGAGCACGCTGTCCGCGGCGGAGGCCTCGTCGAAGACCAGCGCGGCGAACGCGACGAGGCCGGTGCCGGGCAGGCGCACCGCGTCGTCGATGCGGGCGGAAGAACGGATCCCGTCCCAGGCGCGGCTGAGGGCGGCCGTACGGGGCTCCGTGCCGGAGGAGATCCGGACCACGGCCGCGGTCTCGGATCCGACCGCGACGATCCCGTCGCCGCGGCGCAGCCACGCCCGCGGATCCGCCGGATCCGCGTAGGCGAGCAGGTCGTCGGCGAGGTCGAACTCTCGCGTCTGAACGACCAGGCCGGCACTCACGGATCCAGCCTATTGCGTGCCGGAAGCGCCGCCGTGCCCGGGGAAGCGTCAGGGGTGCGCCATAGAGTGGCACCGTGACCCCAGAGCGCCCCGCATTCGGAACCGAGATCGTCTTCCAATGGCGCAAGTGGGACGGTTCCCCGCACTGGCGCCACGAATGCGTCTACCTCGGCGCGGACGAATGGGGCGACTGGGTGGGCCAGCCCGGCGGTTGGGGGAGCGCGCGCCCGGGCCGCACCTTCACGGCGCACGGGCCCAACGTCACGCTCGTGCCGCCGAGCGGCGACTACGCCCTCACCGTCAACCGCGACCACCCCAAGGGCATGCGGATCTACATCGACCTCGCCTGGGATCTGCGGCCCGTGAACCCCGGCGGAGAGCCCTCGGACGACCTCGGGCACCGGATCCCCGGCGCCGTCGAGGACGACGAGTCCGTCCCGCGGCCCGAAGGGGCGCCGGTGCTGTTCACGGGCATCGACATGGACCTCGACGTCGTGCGCATCGAGGGAGAGCGCGGCACCTGGATCGACGACGAGGACGAGTGGGACGAGCATCGCGTCCAGTACGGCTACCCCGCTGACGTGCAGCGTCGCCTGGAAGCCCTCGCCGCCGACCTCGAGCAGCGGGTGCGCGCCCAGCTGCCGCCGTTCGACGACGCCACGGCCGACGTCTGGCTGGACCGGCTCGAGACGCTCGCCCTGCCGGCGCGCGCAGAGCATCTGTAGTACTCCACCATTCCGAGTCGTCCCTCTGAGCGCACCCTATAGGCCGCGCTCAGAGGGACGACTCGGAAATAGGGGGCGCTCCAGGGAGGACTCGGAATCGTGGCCGCGTAGGCTGGACGCGTGAGTGCGAACGAACAGCCGAACCGCGCAGACCTCGGCAAGGATCCGTCCCGCGTCAGCGGCATGTTCGACCAGGTCGCGGCCGGCTACGACCGCACCAACACCGTGATGACGGTCGGCAACGATGCGCTCTGGCGCGCGGCGACGACCCGCGCGGTCGCGCCGAGGAAGGGCGAGCGGATCCTCGATCTCGGGGCCGGAACCGCCTCGTCCTCGGCCGCGCTCGCGCGCAGCGGCGCCGACGTGGTCGCGGCCGACTTCTCGCCGGGCATGCTCGCCGAGGGGAAGCGTCGGCACGGCGACCTGCCGAACCTCAGCTTCGTGGAGGCGGACGCGACCGATCTCCCGTTCGACGACGACTCGTTCGACGCGGTGACGATGTCGTACAGCCTCCGCAACGTGCAGGACCCGAAGAAGGCCATCGCCGAGCTGTTCCGCGTCACCAAGCCGGGCGGTCGTGTCGTGATCAACGAGTTCTCCACGCCGCCGGCCAAGCTGCTGCGCGGCTTCTACAGGATCTACAACGCGCAGGTGCTGCCGCGCGTCGCGCGTCTGGCCGGCACGAACAGCGAGGCCTACGACTACCTCAACGAGTCGATCAGCGCCTGGCCGGACCAGCGCACGCTTGCGAGCTGGCTGCGCGAGGCGGGCTGGATCGACGTCGCCTGGCGCAACCTGTCCTTCGGCATCGTCGCGCTGCACCGCGCCCGCAAGCCGAGGGCCTGAGCAGCCGCGGGCCTGAGCGGCCCGGGCCTGAGCCGCCGAGGGCCCGAGTCGCTCCGGCGCGATCAGTCGCGAGGCGGCGCGGTCAGGAGCGCGGCGATGTCCGCGATCTCCCACGCCTCGGCGATGAGTCCGTCCCTGAGATGGCAGATGATCGCCTGATCCAGCGTGAAGGCGCGGCCGGCGCCGGTGGCCTCCGTGGTGACGCTGCCGAGGTCGCCGACGATCGTCCCGGTCACGATGACCCGCGCCATCTCGGTGTCGCCGTCGGCGAGGATCTCCTGGATCTCGTGCCGCAGCCCGTGCAGCGAGGCCAGGGCGTCGCGCCAGACCTGCTTCTCCTCATCCCGGCTGGTGGTGGACAGCCCGGCCGGGGCGTGGACGACGACGTCGGCGTGCATGAGCCGATCGAACTCGTCGAGGTTCCCGCTATCTCCGGCGGCGAGCCAGCGCGCCGTGACGGAGGACCCGGAGATCATGGACGACAGCCTAGAACCCGGGCGCTCGGGTGAGAAGAGCGGCGCGGACGCGGGGATCCGGACTCTCCGCCGGTGATCCGCGGATCCCTGCGCTGCCGCGACATGAGGGAACCGGGCACGGGTCGCGCCCAGGTAGGCTGGACGACGTGACTTCGAGCCCCGCCGCCACGGGTTCGCGCCTCGCGAGCCGTCTCGGTTTCAGCGACCGCGTGTTCGTCGGCCCCGCCGCGCGCAAGCTCGCCCGTGAGGTCGAGGCGGGCCTCGACCTGGTCGAAGAGGGCCTCGCCGTCGACCTGCGCGTCGCCGACTCGATCGCCGACGCCCCGAGCCGCTACCTCTACGAGGCGGGCGGCAAGCGCGTGCGCCCTGTGCTCTCGCTGCTCACCGCGCAGCTCGGCGCCGGAAACGTGCCCGCGGTCATCGACATCGCGAAGGCGCTGGAGATGACGCATCTCGGCTCGCTGTACCACGACGACGTCATGGACGGCGCGGACCGCCGCCGCGGTGTGCCGGCCGCGCAGACCGTGTGGGGCAACAACATCGCGATCCTCACCGGAGACATCCTGTTCTCCCGGGCGAGCCAGCTCATGTCCCGCCACGGCGACCGCGCGATCCGGCTGCAGGCCGACACGTTCGAGCGCCTCGTCCTGGGGCAGATGCACGAGACGGTCGGCCCGCAGGAGGGCGACGACCCGGTCGAGTTCTACATCCAGGTGCTCGCCGACAAGACCGGATCTCTCATCGCCGCGTCCACGCAGGCCGGAGCGATCTTCTCCGGCGCTCCCGCCGAGTACGAGGAGCCGCTGCGCAACTACGGCGAGAAGGTCGGCGTGGCCTTCCAGCTGCTTGACGACGTGATCGACCTCTCCGCGAAGCCCGAGGACACCGGCAAGGTGCCGGGCACGGATCTGCGTGCGGGCGTTCCGACGATGCCTTCGCTGCTGCTGAGCGTCGAGACGGATCCGGAGTCTGTCGCGCTCGCCGCGGAGATCGACGCCGGCGTGCAGCGGATCGCCGAGGGCGAGGATCCGGCGATCCTCGACGACGCCCTCGCCCGCCTGCGCGACCACGCCGTCACCCGGAAGACCCTCGACCTCGCCCGCAGCTGGACCCAGGGCGCGATCGACGAGCTCGCCGTACTGCCCAAGGGGCCCGTGCGCGATGCCCTGACCCGGTTCGCGGAGTCGCTCGCGGACCGCAGCAGCTGACGTCCTGCTGCTGCCGAAAGGAACCACTATGACCAAGCTCAGGCTTGCCATCGTCGGAGCCGGCCCCGCCGGCATCTACGCCGCCGACCTCCTGCTGAAAGCCGAACGGCGCTTCGACGTCTCGATCGACCTCTTCGAACAGCTGCCCGCGCCGTACGGCCTGGTCCGCTACGGCGTCGCACCCGACCACCCGCGCATCAAGGGCATCATCACGGCACTGCGCGACGTGCTGGACCGCGGCGACATCCGCCTGTTCGGCAACGTGAACTTCGGCACCGACATCACCCTCGAGGACCTGAAGCAGCACTACAACGCGGTGATCTTCGCGACCGGCGCCCGGCGCGACACCGGCATGGACATCCCGGGCATCGACGCCGTCGGATCCTACGGCGCCGCCGACTATGTCAGCTGGTTCGACGGGCACCCCGACGTTCCGCGCGAGTGGCCGCTCGATGCCGCGTCCGTGGCCGTCATCGGCAACGGCAACGTGGCGCTCGACGTGTCGCGCATGCTCGCGAAGCACGCCGATGACCTGCTGGTCACGGAGGTGCCGGCGAACGTCTACGAGGGCATGAAGGCCAGCGCCGTCACCGACGTGCACGTGTTCGGCCGCCGCGGGCCCGCACAGGTGAAGTTCACCCCCCTCGAGCTGCGCGAGCTCGGCGAGCTGCGCGATGTCGACATGGTCGTCTACGACGAGGACTTCGACTACGACGACGCATCCCGCGACGCGATCGCCAGCAACAAGCAGGTCATGGTCATCGACCGGGTGCTGCAGGCCTGGCGCAAGCGCGACTCGGTGAACAACGCCGGCGGATCCGCGTCTCGTCGTCTGCATCTGCACTTCTGGGCGCGCCCGGTCGAGGTCCGCTCGGATGAGGACGGCCGTGTCGCCGCCCTCGTCTACGAGCGTACGAAGCCGGACGGCACGGGCGGCGCTGTCGGCACGGGAGAGCTGCGCGAGGTGCCGATCCAGGCGCTGTACCGCGCGGTCGGATACTTCGGCTCGCCGCTGCACGGCGTGCCGTTCGACAAGAAGCACGGCGTGATCCCCAACCGCGAGGGTCAGGTGCTCGCGAAGGACTCCAACCAGCGCGTGCCGGGCATCTACGCCACCGGCTGGATCAAGCGGGGACCCGTGGGGCTCATCGGCCACACCAAGTCAGACGCGATGGAGACCGTGCGCCACCTGATCAACGACCAGGGCTCCTGGTGGCAGCCGGAGGACCCGTCCGAAGAGGCGATCCCTGCGCTGCTCGCCGAGCGCGGCGTGCGGTGGACCGACCTCGACGGCTGGCACCGGCTGGACGAGCACGAGATCGCGCTCGGCGCCCCTGAGGAGCGCGTCCGCGTGAAGCTCGTGCCGCGCGAGGACATGATCCGCGTCTCCCGCGGGGAGTGACGCCCGCGGTCGAGCCGGGTCTCTGAGCGAGCCGCGGGGCGGTCCCTCACTTCTTGGCGGTCACCTCGACCGTGAACGCAACGTGCTTGCCCGAGGCGCTGTTGTCCATCGTGACCTTCGTCGTGCCCTCGGCGAGGGCGTCGAGACCAGGGTTGAACTGGGCGGACCCGTCGTCCTTGCCCGGTACGAACGAGACGATCTTCGCGTCGGCGATATCGGCCGTCCAGTGCGTGAAGTCCTTGTCGTCGCCGGTGAGGTCGATCGTGTTGCCGAGGGGCACCTGGACCGTGGTCCCGTCGATCGAGCCGAGGTCGGCGATGATCGGCGGCAGCGCGCCGGCACCCGTGGTCGAGGGGGCGCTGCTCGTGCTCGCGGCGGGCGTCGTGCCGCCGGAGCAGCCGGCGAGCCCGAGAGCCGCGGTGGCGAGTGCAGCACCCGCGACGAGGCCGGCGATCGAACGGTGCAGTCGAGTGCGGATCATGATTCCTCCTGTGCGGTGCGCGTCGATGTGCCCAGCGTAGGGGAGAGGTGCCGCGAACGCCGCGGGGCGACGTGGATACTCTGGGTCCATGAGCCGCTCCGATCCCGCTGCATGGACGGCCGACGTGCTCGGCGACGAGTTCGAGCAGCTCACGCTGCCGCTCGGATCCGATGACGAGGGCGAGGTCGTCGCGACCCTGGTGCGTGCGCTGCCGCACCGCACCGCGTGGCAGCGGCTCTTCGGAGACGGCCGGCAGCTCGCCGACACCGATGTGCTGTACGTGCACGGCTGGTCGGACTACTTCTTCCAGAAGCGGCTGGCGCGGTTCTGGACCGGTCGCGGCGCCCGGTTCTTCGCACTGGATCTGCGCAAGTACGGACGGAGCCTGCGCGACTATCAGACTCCGGGCTACATCGGGAGCCTCGACGACTACGACCAGGACATCGCGGCGGCGCTCGCCGCCATGCAGGCGGGCTCCGACGCGGTCGGCCGCCGGCTGGTACTGCTCGGTCACTCCACGGGAGGGCTGATCCTCAGCCTGTGGGCCGCACGGAACCCCGGTGTCGCCTCGGCAGTGGTCCTGAACAGTCCGTGGCTGGAGTTCCAGCTGTCGCGCTTCACGCGCGAGACGATCACTCCGCTCGTGGGGCTGCGCGCCAAGTACCGCCCGCTCGATCGGGCGCCCCAGGTCGATCTCGGCTACTACACCAGGGCGCAGCAGGAGGCTGCAGACCCGGCGGATCCCATGGACGTGAACCTCGCCTGGCGGCCGGCGCAGACGATGGCCGTGCACGCCGGTTGGCTGCACGCGATCCTGGCAGGGCACGCGACGATCGCCGCGGGGATCGCGATCGGCGTTCCGGTGTGCGTGCTCCTCTCGCAGCGCAGCGCCGTGCCGACGGCCTGGTCGGACGACCTCACCCGCGCGGACAGCGTGCTGGTCGTCGACGACATCGCCAGGGCCGCGCTGAAGATCGGCCCCTCGGTCACGATCGAGCGGATCGACGGCGCGCTGCACGACGTCTTCCTGTCCCGACACGAGGCGCGCGAGCTGGCCTACGACCGGCTCGGCTACTGGGTGGACGGCTGGTCCGCCGCGGATCGCGCCGCGCGGCGAACGGCACCTGCCTGACGGACGCACCGGACGCGGACGCGGATCCGTCCTGGACTCACTCCACGAGGTGCATGGCGCGCATGAGGTGCTCCGCCGCGTGGCCGTCGCCGGCGAGGATCGCCTCGGACAGGGCGGCATGCCGCCCGCGCATGACGTCGCGCTGCGATGCGTCGACGGACCACGGCCGCAGGTTGCGCGACAGCGGCATGCTCGTCTCATCCAGGACGGAGCTGAGGATCTCGTTGTCGCACCGCTCCGCCAGGTAGTGCAGGAGCGCCCATCGCTCCGCCGAAAGCGCGGCCGGATCGTCGAGGCCGTCGTCCAGGGCGCGGGCCAGAGCTGCGGCCTCCTTGCGCTCGGCGGCGCTCAGCCGGGGCACGGCGATCGCTGCGACCGCCCCGCCGAGATAGCCCGCGTACTCCAGGGTCTTCGCGGTGAGCTCGGGCGGGACCTCGGTGACCTGCGTGTACCGGCTCGGATACATCTCGACCAGGCCCACCCGCTCGAGCCGCTGCAGCGCCTCGCGGATCGGCATCCGTGAGACGCCGAACTTCTCGGCCAGATCCGCGTCCCTGATGCGCGTTCCCGCAGGCAGAGTGCCGTCGATGATCGACGCACCGACCTGCTGATACACCTCCTCCGCGAGGAGCTGCTTCGTCGCCGTCAGCGGCGTTTTTCCCACGCCAGTCAACGGACCGCGTTCGTCCATCACTACCCCCAAGTAGTTACCCCAGAACAGCACTATCTCACTGGGAGAGGGCAAACCCAAATACCGGTATCGATGCGACGAACGGGTCGTGCATTCCGCGACATCGAGCGGTGCTTCCGCGACGTTCCGGCGAGTTGTGGGGTCGGGGGGGGGACGGCTCAGCTGCGTCGGCGGGTCAGATGCACGGCGACGTCGTCTCCCTCCGCCTTGCCGATCGCGCGGCGGATCGTGCTCGAGACCGGGAGCTTGTGCGTGCCGTCGCCCAGGGCCATGAAGGCACCGTCGAACGGGTGCCCATCGACGGTTCCGGACACCTTGACGAGTCCCCGCGTCCCGAAGATCGCCGCGGAGTCCGGCAGCTGCACGCAGATCCAGGTGTCGCCCTCGCGGACGCGCCCGAGCGTGGCGGTGAAGGCGATGTCCAGCGGCCCGATCGTGCTCATGATGCGATCCTCTCACCGGCGCCCTGCTCCGTCCCGGGGTCGGTGCCCGTGATCGAGAACGCATTCCCGTCCGGGTCGCGGAACGCGAACATCGCCGACACTCCGGGCCACCGCAGGATCTCGTCGACATCGATGCCTTCGGCCAGCATCGCGGCGTGGGCGGCGTCGACGTCGTCGGACGTGAACCGGATCCCGATCGATCCGCGGTGCACGTCGGGATCCGCCGGCTCCAGCGTGAGGATCACGTTCCCGCTCCCGGGTGCGAGCTCGATCCAGCGCCCGTTCGGCGTCGGTGCATCGCGCAGAACCGCGAAGCCGAGCCGGCGGTAGAACCGCAGCGCGTCGTCCTGGTTGTTCACCGGGATGCTGACCGTGCGGACTCCGGTGATGTGCATGCTGTCCATGAGTGTCCCTTTCGGATCGGAGGTTCCGTTCAGAAGGGTGACGATCGAGGAGGCGCGCGATCGACATGCCGCCTCGGATTCGAGGCGGCGATGGTCGCAGGCGCGGTAACCGCATTGTGATGGCGAGACATCGGCGTCCGCTCGGCCTTCCAGGACAAATATGGCGATGACTCGAGAGCAAGTAGATCGTGCGGAGTAGGCTCATTGAAGCCTGATTTTCCAGGCCTCGAGACAAATCCGAGGTGATCGCGGGTGCAAGAAGCAGAGTTCGGTCGTGACAAGTACGAGTTCCCGCGCGTCGCGACCGACTCCGAACTCATCGTCAGAGCGTTTGAGCTCGAGAGACTGCGTGGCAACTTCGGAGTGACGGCGACCACGCCGCCCGACTTCCTCGTCAGCTTGCACTCTCTGTTCCAGATCCTCATGAGTGTTGTGTCAGCCAGGATCGAAGGCAACCGGACAACCGTCTACGACGCTGTTCGGGCTATCGCGAAGCCAGACCCCTCGGAAGGCGAGCAGGAGATTCAGAACATCCGCCAAGCGATGACCTTCATCGACGGGTTGGAGCCGGGGAAAGCGTTGAACCACGTGACGGTCCGAGAGCTGCACCGCATCTCCGTAGAAGGGCTTACACGTGAGGGGGATCCGACGCCGGGACAGTATCGAGGGCAGGACGTCGAGATATCCCGGGCGGCGCATGTTCCTCCCTCGCATCCGTACGTGCACTCCGAGATGACGGGGTGGATCGACTTTGCGAACCGAGAGCTTCCGACTTCACAGCACATGCTTCATGTGGCGATCGCGCATCATCGGTTCCTCTGGATTCACCCCTTCAGGAACGGAAACGGCCGCGTGTCCCGTCTGCTGTCTTACGCGATGTTGCGGCGGCACGGATTCGTCAGCCCCGTCGGGCTGCGCGCGGTCAACCCAACAGCGGTGTTCGGCAACGATCGTGACGGCTACTACAGCGCTCTTGCGGCGGCCGACTCGCTGAGCAACGAAGGAACTGTCGAGTGGTGCACGTTCTTCGTGCGGGGAATCCACGAGGACCTAGAGCGACTGTCCCAGATTCAAGACTTCGCTTTCGTGAAGTCTTCCCTGCTCGAACCGGCGATTGATCGCCTCGTCGTGACCGGGAGCGCCTCGCTGCGGGAAGGTGCGGCGCTCAAAGAAGCCATGCGAAAGGTGGTGGTGCGAGCCGGCGACCTCACCGCTGCGTTGCCGGGTACCCCGTCCCAACGTTCTCACGCCATCCGCAGTCTGCTGGAGCGTGGCTTGCTCATCGCAGAGCGCCCAGGGGCGAGGACCTATCGCCTAAACATCCTTGGTGAGCTGTTCGGTCCGCTCCTCGTGCGACGCCTTGATGAGGTTGGGTTCCTGCCTCGTATCCTGCAGGGTGACACCCCCTGAGCGTCAGGGATAGCCCTCAGCGGAAGTTGATGAACTGCAGATCGAGATCCAGGTCGGATCCCTTGAGCAGCGCGATCACGGCCTGCAGGTCGTCGCGGCTCTTGGACTGCACGCGCAGCTCGTCGCCCTGGATCTGCGACTTCACCGACTTGGGGCCCTCGTCGCGAATGATCTTGCCGATCTTCTTCGCGTTCTCGGAGCTGATGCCCTCCTTGAGGGTCGACTCGAGGCGGAACTCCTTGCCGCTCGCGGTCGGCTCGCCGGATTCCAGGCTCTTGAGCGAGATGCCGCGCTTGATGAGCTTGGTCTGGAACACGTCCAGCACAGCCCGCACGCGCTCGTCCGAGTTCGCCAGGATCACGATCTTCTCGCCGCTCCACGCGATCGAGGCGCCGACTCCCTTGAAGTCGTAGCGCTGCTCGATCTCCTTGCGCGCCTGGTTGAGGGCGTTGTCGGCCTCCTGGCGATCCACCTTGGACACGATGTCGAATGAAGAATCCATACGGCCAATCTACCGAATCGACGCATTCCATCGCTGTCGCGCCGGCGTGAAGCTCGTCACGCGGTGCGCGGTCACCGGATCCGCGATCTGCCCCTCCCGGCTCGCTGCAGCACGCTCAAGCAGCACGACATACCGTGCGGGGGAGAGGCCAAGCTCTTCCCGGATCCGGGTCTCCTTGTTCCCGAACCACGTCGGGTTGTGGTGTTCGAAGGCGAGGAGGTCAGCGGGAGTCATGCGGGTGATGATGCCACGGGCCACGGACACTCTGACGCGTCCCTGTTCTGGGGTAGGAACGCCGAAAACCCCCGCCACCGGCACATGGCCAGGGCGGGGGTTCTTCGAGGGTCGGTCAGCTGTTGGTGTTGGCGACGGCGAGAGCACCGATACCGATGCCTGCGTACGCGGCGACAGCCTGCGCACCGACGACGATCTCGGGCAGCGGGTGACCGGTGCCGAGGAAGTAGGCGGCGACACCACCGATGATGAACGCGCCGATCGCGTAGGCGCCGTAGACGACCTTGCGGGCGGTGGGGTTGGTGATGACGCGGCCGAGGGGCGGCTGCTCGGGGGTGGGGTTACTCATGGGTTCTCCTTCTTGGTGATGATGTCAAGTGCACGGCCGATGTCTTTTCGGAGGCCGCGCACATCAGCGCGAACCTCGCCGGTTTCGAGGCGTCCGGCCTGGACGTCCTCACGGAGCTGGGTGACATTCGCGTTCGTGTCACGGTTCGCGCGGACTGCATGTTGGGCGATCTCCCGGACCTGCTTGATCTCTCGGCGTGCGCTGTCCAGGTCGTCACGGAAGTTCGTGCCGTGGTCGTTCTTGACCTGGTGGCGTACCTCGCCGAGGCGAGACACCAGCAGGCCCATGAAGGTGCTGGCGGCGCCGATCAGCGCGATCAGGATCTTCGCGACCGTCCCGTCCAGCAGGGGTGTTCCGTCTGTCGGGTCATGCAGCCCACCGGACCAGACGATCGCCGCGCCTGTTCCGATGACGCCGATCGCGACGATCGCCCAAGAGGGCAACGGCCTGCGCGGTTTCGACCCGGTCATACCGCCCCCTTGTAGATCGGGATCCCGCCGAGCCTCTGCGTGAGGTCAGTCAGCGTCTTGGTGCCGGGGTCTCCGTCCACCTCCAGGCCGAACTTGCTCTGGTAGATCTTCACGACACGAGCCGTGTCAGCGCCCTTGTCGCCATCGACTACCAGGTGCTCACCGAGGACCTGGTTCAACGACTGTTGTAGGGCGTGGACCGTCCACAGCGGCGTCCGGACGTTGAGGTCCAGGTCGCCGTCGTAGCCGGGCATCCTGCCGACGCTGGTGTACTGCCAGAGGTCCGCGGTCGGCCAGTGCCCGACGAGCGGGACAGACGAGCGAGTGCCGTCGTTGATGCCGTAGTCGGCGACCCACACGGCCAGCCCGAGCGTGACGACCGGAGACCAGTCGACGGCCCGCGACACGGCCGCGGACAGGTACACGCCTTGCCTCTTCAGCGGGACACCTACCGCGGCGAGCAACTGCGCTGCCTGGACTACCTCGGCGGGCGTCCAGTGCGGGGTACTGCCCTCGTCCTCGACATCCCACCAGAACCGTTCACCGGTGGCGAGCGGCGTCACGGTCAGGTAACTGCGGATCGCGGAGACCTGCATGGGGATGTTCCCGCCGTCGTCGCCGTTGAACCAGTACCGATCGGCGGGCAGCCCGGCAGCGTACGCGGCAGCGACCTGCGCACGGTGCGTGTCCGACTCGTAGATGCCGTTGTTTCCGCCGCCGAGCTTCACGACGATCCGGCCGATCGGCCAGGAGCGGAGGACGTCGGCGGTGAACGCGGGCTGCCAATGACTGATGTCGACGAAGGCCGGGTTCTCCGGCGTGGACCCCGGTCCCTCCGGGGTCACGCTTTTGGGTCGAGAGCCTTCAGGATCTCGGGCAGCAGCGCGGCCTTCAGATCATCGACGATCTGCTTCCGCTTGCGATCCCAGCGCCGCTGCGCGATCGCGACGGTGATGTCGAACTGGCGATCGTTCAGCTGAATCGGGGCGCCCCAGACCCCCTGAGCGGACCCGATGAACTCACCCAGGTCGATGTCTGCGGTCTTGTAGTCGCCGAGATGATCGGGGCCGAGCTCGTCAGCGAAGTAGATCGTTCCGTCGGGGCGTCGGATCGTGTTCATGCTCATGTCGTCCTCCTTGGACAAGTCGATGTGCGGGGTGATGGAAGCAGCGTCTTTTCCCGCCGCGACGTTGATGGGGCAGTCGAAGATGCTCGAGGTCCAGCCGAGGTACTCGCGGCTGATCTCGTTCTCACGCTCATCGAGAGTGCAAGAACCGGTGACGGCGCCCTGGCCGGGAGCCTCGGTGACAGCGACGCGCCCGTCGCCCAGGCTGATGACGACGTCCCCGTCGAGATTCCCGTCCCAGGTGCGTCGACCCCACCAGACGGCGGCGCCGGCGGGAGGGTTCCTGTCGCCGGGGCGCTTCCCATCGGACTGCTCCCATGCCGCGTATGCGGTCTGAGCGCCCATGGACGTCGACGCCCCCTGCGCCTTGTACGCCTGCCAGACGTAGTACAGGCACATGCTCGGCCGGACTGATCCGTAGTTGAGCAGCCACTGCGCGGCCGCTGTTCCGTCGATCATGACGAGTTCCTCTCGTTCCACGGCGCGCTGCCGCATCAAAAGTCGTACAAGAATTAGACTGTTCGTATGGACCCGATCGCGAACCTCACCGCCATACGCACCGTGTGGGACCAGCGCGCCATGTGGGTCATTGAGGCACGAAGCCAGGGCATTCCGTGGGAGCAGATCGCCGACGCGATCGGATTGTCCCGGCAGACCGTCATCAATCTGCACAAAACTGCATCTAGAAATTCGACGTCGGGCGGTGTACGGTGACGGTCATGAACAAGAAGCTGCTCGTCGGGGGACTCAGCACAGCGGGCGCCGCGGTGATCATCGCTGGTCTGGTCGTGTTCGGTGTGAACGCGCAGGCCGGTGCAGGTGATGCCCCGGCACCGACTCCGATCGTGGAGACTGAGACGCCTACGCCGAGCCCGACCGTCACGCCGACCCCGACGGTCGCGCCCGCACCGGTCCCGGAGCCTGCACCGGCGGATCCGGCACCTGCACCCGATGACACGACGCAGGCGGACCCGCAGCAGGCCGACCCGGCACCAGCCGACCCGCCTGCACCGGAACCTGAGCCTGCCCCGCCGGTCGTGACCTATCACGGCCCGGTGCAATGGGGTGGCGCACCTCAGCCTTCTGGAACGCCCCTGCCGCTCACGCTTGACGATGACCCGAACAGCGCCACCTACGGGCAGATGGTCTTCCAGTACGATCCGGGCAGCTACTGTGCCGCGCAGTCGGGGACGACGCGGGACGGGCAGGGTCAGTGCACCTGAGCCTCTAGGGTGACTACTCGCTGCTGCAGTTGGGCGGTCTGTGCGAGTAGCAGGCTGATGAAGTCGATCGAGTCCGGTAGTGGCTCCCCGTCGATCTCCGCGTAGACCACGAACCGTTGAAGGGCCGGATCCGCCGCGAGGTGCTCCGCAATGTGTCCGATCCTGACCGTGTGATCTGGATCGGACCGCATTTCGAACTCGTTCAGCTGCGGGAAGATCGGTCCGAGAGACGCAGGGTCCACCGGTTCGATGTTCACCTTGTACCGTGCTGATGACGCGCCCTTCGACAACCTTCCGTCGCCGTTGATGTAGGCGTTCGTGTATGCGGTGACGGCGGGAGTGGCGTTCGGGGTGAAGATATCGCCCGTCGCCGTCGTGGTGCCGCCCACCGACAGGTTCCCGGAAGCTGCCACGTTGCCGGTGACGTTCGATCCGGACGGGGGGTTCGCGACCAGGTTGTCGATCTGCGGTCTCGTGTACGAATTCGCAGAGATCGCAGCGGTGACGGTCGTGTTGATGTTCGCGATCGCTTCCTGCACCTGATCCACGAGCGAGTTCACTGACGTGCCGGTCGGGGTCTCCAACTCGGCGAGGCGCTCCGCAAGACGGCGCAGTTCGTCGGCGAGGACCCCGTACTCGCCCTGTGGGGGGCTGTCGTATCCGTTGCCCATCAGATCACCGCCTGTGTTGTGACGCCCACGGTGATGCCTTTCGCGTCACCGGAGAGTGCTGTGATGCGCCGTTGGAACGCCCCGCCCTCGAACAGGTACGGGTCACCGGAGTCGTACTGCTGCATGGTGCGGGTCGAGTAGGTCGACGGCGAGGCGTTGGGCGTCGCGGTCCACGCGTACTGCTCCACGTCCGATGACGACGAGTTACCGTCGAAGATCATCCCAGGCGTCGGGGCGAGCTCTGTGAGCGTGTGCGGGACGACAAGGCGAGACCCTGCCGCCGCGGTCACGTACAGGTTGGACCGGACGCCCGTGGTCGACGCGCCCACTGCCCTGACCGACGGCGCCTGCACGATCACATCCTGTCCAGGCTGGATGACCACAGGACCCGAGTCAGCAACGATCACGTTCTCGCCATAGCTGAACACGCGCAGGCTGACCGTCACCGCTGGGAACCCCACGGGGACACTGATCTCGCGGGCGGCAGACCACATCTGCCCAGCTGCCGCGGATATCACAGTCGTCGAGTACATGGTCGGGATGCTTGTCGCGGCACTCGAGAAGTCGATCTGCGCACCCGCCAGCGTCGGTGTGAGCGTGGACGGGGCAGTCGGAGACCATCCTGCGGTGGACGCCATGGGCGACGGGTTGATGTCGTAGTTCGTCCGGACAGCGTTGACCCATGGCGTGTACGTGGTCTTCCCGTACTGGCCCAACGTGAGCGTGCAGAAGTCGCCCTCCCAGTACGCCCCAAGGAACGGCTGCCGGGCCGCCTCCACATCGAACGACCAGAGCTCAAGCGCTGACCGGCCGATCGTCGTCGACTCACCCGCATACCCATCGAGAGTGCCCTGCTCGGACACGCTCGAGTGGGACGAGTCCAGGGACTCGAACGCCGCGTACCCGAGGTCCGTGAGCGTCGAGTCCACGGACCGGGACACGAGGACCGTGTCCGCCGAACGACCGGCCGTCGCCCAACCGAGCGTCGCGAGGCGTGTAGCGTCCGCGGTCACCTTCAGTGACGACACGGGCGACCGGGGGACATCCATCGGCCATTCGAACACCGTCGCCGACGCGAGCAGAGGACTCGCGTCCGTGCCGGTCTGCAGCGCCCATTGGATACCGAGCATGTCGGGAGTGAACTGCGGCATGAATCGGATATCCGGGCCTCCCTCGATCTGCGACAGCTGTGCGAGGACGGTGCCGAGGTTCTTGAAGTCGGAGCCCTCGAAGTTCCGCTCACGGGTGCCGACCCGGTCTGCTTCGAACACGATCGGGACGTTCCCGCCAGTCCATGCCTGCGCCTGCTGCACCCACCGTTTCGCGATCGTCCCGTACTCGAGACCGGTCAGATAGGTGCCGACCGCAGGGTTCGGCTTCGTCTTCCCAGCCGCGGACGGGTCCGGGATGATGAACTGCGTCGTGTCGATCGATGCGGCGGCAAGGGGCAACACGTACCGGTGGTCGAAGTACGACCACATCCCGAGAGCGTCCAGTGTGAGGACCTTCTGGTCACGGTCGTACGTGTGCGACCAGATCGGCCCGCCGGCGAGGATCGTGTCACCGATGGCGCAGGCGAGGACGGTGCGTCCCGGGGCCATGGTCTGCCGGGGGCGAAGAGCCACCGTGGCCGGGTCTCGCATGTCGAGGGAGGCCGTCAGCCGTTCCGGCTTGTTGATGGACCGGGACCAGGTCGAGGACGTCATGACCTGCACGTCGGCGATGTCACGCCCGGTGAGCAGGTCAGCGATGAACCAGCGCAGTCCCATTCGTGATCCCTTCCGTGCAGTGTGCGGTTACGGTGCGACCCAGCGGGCACCCCACTGGGGCGGCTCTGTTCCGGTCGACACCGCACGGATCGTCATCACCGCGCCGTTCCCGTAACCCCACAGGGTGAGAACGTCGTTCGCGTTCAGGTAGACGCGGCTGGAAGCGGAACCGCTCGAGACGACACCGCTGACGACCGGGCCGAGAGCGTGCAACTGGTCACCACCAGGGGTGCCGGAGGCGTTCACGGCAATGCCGATGAGGCCGGACGGGGTGGTGCCGGTCATCCACACGGTCCAGAACACCTCGTACCAGCCGGGCTGCGTGATCGTGATCCCGCTGCTGTACGTGGCGCCGCGGAGTGCGCCGCCGGTGCTCGTCCAAGCGGCGGTGGCGGAGAGGTTGCCGTACGAACCGTTCGGTGCGGCGAGCGTGGTGCTCGTGCGGCGCATGACCGCGATCGGGGTGAGCCCACCCGTGATCGACCATGCGCCGGCCTGCCGAACCCAGAGGACACTCTGGTCGATCTGCCATGCGAGGGAACCGTCCGCGGGAGTCCACGCTGCGAGCTCGGTGCTGTTCCGGACAGGGACGACGCCACCCTCACCGGCCGTGAACTGTGCCGTCTGGGTGATCGTCACACCGACGGCGTTCGTCGCTGCGACGCCGGCCGGGACCTGGACGGTCGCGAGCTCGAGAGCCCCGGTGGGCAGGGCGGCCCGCGCCAGCGCGAACGACGTCGTCGAAAGCGCCGCACCGAGCACGGGCAGGTTGTTCGCGTCCGTACCAGGCGCGGTCTGCTCGTTCTGCTTCACGTACACGACGTAGTAGTTCGTGCCCGACGCCGGTGAGACCAGCACCGAGGGCAGCTGCATGGTGCCGTCGTTTGAGAGGAGGATCGGTCCACCGAACTGTACGGCGATGCCCTGGAACGCGGCGACGTTGACGTTCATGTCGGCGCGTGCCGTGACGATCGCTGCCAGTGTGGACGGGAACAGTCCAGCACGCGCGACTGCACCGCCCTCGACCAGGCCTGCGAGATCGATCCGGGCGTCCGTGGTGGACGTGACGTTGGTGGGCCCGGGCCACGAGTTCCGAAGCGTCATGAGGTGCCTTTCAGTTCGCGGGGGCCCACGAGAGAGTGAGCGTGGGCGTGCCGGTCTGCGTGCCGAGCGGGTTGAACTGGACAGTCGACTGTCCGAACTTCGGGACCTGGAAGCCGTCCCACTCGCGGCGGGCGAGGAACCCGGAGATGTCGTTCGTCGGGGTGTCCAGGTAGACGCGGCCGATGGACGCGTCGAACACCGCATTCGATCCGACCGGGATAGGACGGTTCAGCAGCAGGCGGGACCCGGTGGTGATCTCGACAAGCTCCACACCAGCGTCGAGGCCGCCGGCGACAGTGAGGGTGAGGGGGGTGGGCTGGCTGCCGCTGTTCACGGCTGTCACCCGGCCACTGTTCCCGGGGGTGCCCCACGGGGCTGGCCAGACTTGCGGCCACGGCTGCCCTGTTCCGGCTGTGGGGACGCCCGTGGACGCGGTCTGGGTTGCGCCGTACATCAGCGGATCCGTCGCGACCATGATCACTTCGAACTCGAGGATGCTCACACCCGGGTTCGGGGACGGGGTGAACCGTCGGATCGACACCTTCCGGTTCGACACGCCGAGCTCGTCGTTCACGGTGGCTGTGACCTGCTGGCCGGCTCCGAGAGCGGCGCGCAGAGAGGCGAGCTGGGAAGCCCAACCCGCCCCTCGGACACGACCGTTCGCGGTCAACGGCAACGCTGTCCGGTAGTCGCGATCGATGCCGAACGCGCCATCCCGTGAAGGACGTTCCCGGACATCCGACTTCGAGTCCGAGATCGAGTACCAGTCCTGGAAGAACTGCCCATCGAGCTGGATCACGTTATCGGCATGCTGGTTGACGCCATACATCGGGATCCCGGCGAGGGTCAGCATCGAGGTCACTTCTTCACCCCCACGAGAGATCGCTTGATGGCACCGCCTGCGATGGCACCGAGAACTCCCGGCTCCGTCTGCTGAACACCAGTCACCTGTACGGTCACGTAGATGTCGCCACCCGACATGACCGAAGGGGCGGTCTGCGTGACGCCTGCAATGCGGGCTGCCTGACCGGCAACCTGCCCTGCGGAGTCGTTGCGGTTGATCGCCTTCAACAGCGACCGCCACCGACCCGCCTGCCCGACCGTGTTCGACGTGACCTCTTCACCGTTCGCGAGACGGTACATCCCAGCGGTGTCCGACCATGCCGAACCGCCACCGCGTACGGTGCCACCTGTGCCGCCCATTGCGAGGCCCTGGATGCCCGAGCTGGAGGCGGTGCCACCGTACGCGCCCGCGGGGGACACCGTCGTGTTCCCCACACGGAACGACTGGCCGCCTTCCGAGTCGACGAACACCGTCACACGGCGCCTATCGTTCAGGGTCACGAACCGGTCGATTGCGGACTGCGCCTGCCCAGTGTTCGCGAGGATCTCGAGCTTCTTCTCCGAGGGCATGCCGAACACCTTGTCCGCAAGCTTCTGCACCTCATCGGCGTTGAAACCAGCAGCACCGGCGGAGTCGATGAAGGCCTGACGCTGCGCCGCGAGAGTTCCCGCGTACTTGTCCGTCGCGTCCTTCGACGACATGGTCTGAATGTCGAGGTCGAACTGTGCCTTTGTGGCCGCCTGAGCATCTGCGGCAGCCCCGGTGAGCATCGAGCGGTTCGCGGACCCGGACGCCGTCGCGGCGTCAAGCGACAGAGAGAACCCGTCGAGCGTGCCGTTGGCCTGCTCAAACGCGTCCCGCTGTTTCTGCGCGTCCTCCGTGATGCCCGCGAGAGACTTCTGCCAGCGGGCGTTCGTCTCCTCCGCGGACTGCCCGATACCGTTCAGCCGGTTCGTCGCATCGATGAGCCCGTTCAGCTTCGACATCGCCTCATCCGCGGCGGACGCTTCCTTCTGGAATGCATCCGCAGCGCCCTGAGCGGTCAGTCGAGTATCGGACTGGGCCGTCGAGGAAGCGTTGAGCGCCTGCGCGTACTCCTGCTGCTTGATCGTGCCGTCCGCGGTCGCCTGCGCGCCCTCGTTCACCACGTCGCGGAGCAGCCGCGCGGTCTTCTCGTTGTCGCTGTACTCGCGGCCGGCACGCCCACTGGAGTCGATATACTTCTCGGTGGCGGACTGCACCTCAGCGATCGCGGCCTTGTTGCCCATATACGCGGCGGTGACCGTGTCAACGCTGATGCCGAGCTTCTTCGCGGCGTCGACCGCCGAACCGGACGCACCAGTCCAGAAGTTGTCACGCGTCAACGACAGCTGCTCTGCGACGAGTTCGCGCGTCGACTGGGTGACCTGACCGGTGGCCTTGTCGAGAGTGTCCGCGTAACTCTTCGCACGAGCATCGGCCTCAGCGTTCGCCTGCGCGACGGCGGTGAACACGACTGCGAGCGCGGTCAACGCGATCCCGACGGCGCCACCGGCGAGCGACAGGGTCCGCATCGAGACACCGAGAGTGTCAGCGACGGCCTGCACACCCTGGAGGACGCCGGTGACGCCCTTCCACAGCATGAACGCCGTGTACCCGGCGATCGCAGCGCCGGCCATGACGGTCAGCACGGGGACGGGGATGGCGTTGATCGCGTTCGCGATCCCGTCGAGGGTGGCGAGGACGACCGTGCCGATCGGAGCTGTCGCCTCAGCGATATGGAGGATCGCGGAGGCCAGGTCACCGATGGTGCCGATCACCTGCGGGAGTACAGACTGTGCATAGTCGGCGAACCTCTGCAATCCACCGTTCGACGCCCACGACGAGAACCCGTTCGCCATGTCCTGCACGACACCAGCACCCTGAACGAACAAGGGGTTGAGGACATGCAGGGCCGTGATGGCACCTTGCAGAGCGGTGACTCCTGCGGTGCCGAGGATTCGGGTGAACCCGGCAACCTCAGAGTTCAGCTGCGGCATCGACGCGTTGATCAGTGCGACGGAACGCTGGAACGAGGTCAGCAGGCCGGACGAGGCGGTCGCCGCGAGGGCGGACATGTCAGCTTTGAGGGTCTTCAGCCCCGCCGACCACTCGGCACCAGCCTGTGTGCCCTGCTTGACGGCCTGCACTGCACCGATGATCCCGAGGACGCCGGCAGCGCCGAGCCCTGCCAGACCACCAGCAACACCGACGAGCGCACCCGTGAGGGGTGCGGCGACAGCGGTGAGCGCGACAACAGCGGCAATGATGAGCTGCGTGCGCGCGTTCGCACGACCAGCGGAGTCCGCGACCTTGTCGTTTCCGGCCGCTGCGACTTCCGAGGCGGCGGCCTGCTTCAGGGCAGCGTTCGCGGTCTCCTGCTGTGCCTGCTCGAGCGCGACCTCCGCCGCGGTCGCCCGCATGTTCGCCTTCTCCAGGCGACCAAGAGCCTCCGCAACGGCAAGTTCCGCCGCAGCCATAGTCGACGCCTTCGCCCGACCAGACTCCTGCGCCTCCGAGAGACGCAACTGCGCGATGCGGGCTTTCTCATAGGCGACATCGGCGGCCTGGTTCGCGGCGGCAACCTTCGCCTGCGCAGCCGACACATCGTTCGCGGACCGCTTGACCCGCTCACCAGCGGTCGCAGCGGACTGGCCCATAGCCTGCGCTGCAGCGTCCACGGCAGCCATGGAAGCCTGCGCCTTGCCAGTGTTCGCGTCGACATCGATCGTCGGGTGTTCCTGGCCAAGCTCGCGTGCTGCACGCTTCAGACGGTCGAGGTTCTCAAGCGCCCGTTCGATTGCGAGATTGACGTTGCCGTCAATCGATCCAACGGTCGTGGTGCCGGTCACGGTCGCCTCCTACGTTGTCGGTTCCGGCGCGTAGCGGCGGTTGAGGCGTGTGTCGGTGGAGAGGAGGCCGATGCAGCGGATCGCGAACCACCGCCAGGAACAGGTGCGGATCCGGGCCTCAAGGTCGATGCCGTACACCTCCTGGAAGTCGGCTTCGACGTCCTTCCACGCTTCGAAGATCTGTGCCCAGGTGACCGGGTTCGACGGGGCGGTGACTTCGGCGGGGATCTCCTCGTACCACTCGTAGAGGCCGGTTACGGGGTCTTGCTCGCCGCGGCCGTACCTTTCGATCGCCTTGCTGCCCGGTTCGGCTTCGGGGCCATCTCCTGGATCGCTTTTGGGTCGCCACCGGTCTTCCACATGATCTCGGCCATGCTTCGTCCGACCTGGAAGTCCGCGAGGGCGGTTTTCCCTGCCCGGTCGATCGCGGTCGCCGGTACGTCGTCGATACGCATCTCGTCGAACGCGGAGCCGAGGACGAGTCGGTAGAACTCCTCGTCGCCCATCTTCTCGGCGCCGCCGACGATGCCGTTGATCCGGACGCCGGCCTCGAACGATGCGGGCGGGATCGTGTACTGCTTCCCGTTGATGGGGAGGACGAGCGGGTCGTACAGGTCGTTGAAGTCGTTGAACACTGGGATCTCCTTCACTGGGTGCTGGGTTGAGGCCCCTGCCGTCCCGACCCAGTAGCGGGACGGCAGGGGTGTTGAGAGGGCTACGCGCCGCGCGTGTACGCAGTGGCCAGCGATGCGCCGACCGGGTTCGTGACCGTGACGGTCGTCGCACCAGCGGAGCCGGCGGGCACGATCGCGACGATCTGAGAGTCCGACTGGACGATGTAGGAGGTCACGTTCGTCGCGCCGACCTTCACACCAGCAGCGCCAACCGTGCCGGTGAAGCCGGTGCCGATGATCGTGAGCATCGTGCCGACCGACGCGCCCGTCACGGGACTGAACGCCGTCAGGACCGGGATCGCGGGCGCCGCGAACGGGTTCGCGATCGTCGTGATCGCACCGTCAGCGGTGAACGTGATCGTGACCTCATCGAGGTCCGCAACACCCGACTTCGACTGGTTCCAGTCGACCAGGGCGAGCATGGTGAGTGCTTCGGTGCCGCCGTTGCGGTCGTACCAGCGGACGTACAGGCGTGCCGCGGTGCTGAACTGGAACCGGGTGGCGCGTGCGAGTTCCTGGCCCGGGTCGGACGGGACACCCGCCGTGGTCGGACGGAGAACCTTCGCGACGAGCTTCCCTCCGGTCATCGTCTTCTCGAACGAGTTGAACCCGTTCGTGTCGTACGTGTCCGCGGGCTGCAGGGTCGCGTTCTCGCTGGGTGCGAGATCCTCGATGCCCTTCAGGCTGATCCAGGTGATGTTGTCGGCCGAGACGTCGACCTTGAAACGGCGTGCGAATGCACTGGGCATGATGCCTCCAGGTGTTGAGGGGTTGGTCCCCCCCACAAGGGGGCGGAGAGTGCACCGGGCGGTGCGTTCCCGCACTGGGCAGCGGAAGAAGGTGGGCAATGAGGCCCGGGAGCGCCGTCCGCAGGGGTCGAACCTGCAACCACCGGTTTTGGAGACCGGAGCTCTGCCAGTTGAGCTAGAACGACTGGGCCCCGATTTGCTCCGGGGTGGGAGTGCGGCTACCAGTTGCCGGCGAACATGGTCACTTCGACATCGACCGGGCCCAGGTAGCGGCGGGTTATGCACTCGATTCCGTTGCGACTGCTGGTCACGGAGTACTCACGCACTCCGACCATCGAGACCCCGTCGAGCGACAGCCTCTTGCGATATCGCAGAGTGGTCATGAGCTTGCTGAGAAAGCGCATCTTCTTCTCCTTGATCCGCTACCAGTTGCCGCTTGCGGGGCGTCCCGCGGTTGGCGTGTATGCCACGTCGAGGGTGTAGTTGTCGGTCCAGTCCCACCGTTTCGAGTCGTCCATGCCGAGAGGGGCACGAACCCGGTCACGGACCTGCATGATCTGCACGGTCGCGGACAGCGGAATCGTCAGCTTCCCGAGGAACAGCACGGCGATCTGATCGAGGAGTTCGAGGGGACGGCGCGGCTTGTTCGCGGCTCCCCGGCAGCGAACCTGCAGCAACCCAGACCCTTGCGGCATCGACTGGTGTTCAACCTGCGGCACCCACGTGAGGACGATCACCTCATCCGGGGTTGCAGGCATCAGCATGTGGAAGATGCCTGTCGCACCCGCCGGGTAGGTCCCGGGCGCGTTGAACGCTGTTCCAGGGACGCCGGAGACGATGATGTTGGAGACACCGTCGAGCAGATCCAGGGAGTCGGTCATCCCATCGCCTCCCGAATCGTATCCGCCATGATCTGGAGGCACGCGTCTGCCTCGGTGAGCATCGGCTGCTGCAAGAACAGTGCCTGCCCGCCCTGCGGGTGCCGAAAGTCCAGACCGTAATGCTGGTAGCGGGCGTATGGACCCGGGTAGTAGACGCGTGCGCTCGTGTGACTGACGGCCTTCACCTCAGCGGACGCGCGCAGGTTGCCCGTGAGGACCGGGGCGAGCCCGGTTGACACTGCACGGACGTGTTCCGCGGCGCGGCCGACAGCGAACGGGGCACTGTCTCGGAGTGCGTCAGCGACACTGTCGAGCAGTGCTTCGAACCCACCCGTATCCCAATCGAGAGCCATGGCGGGCCTCCCGAAGTCGAGCGGTTGCGATAGGGGCGCCGCATCCTGCAAGATGAGGCGCATGTCCGCGTGGGTAGACCAGATGTTCAGAGCACAGCAGTCGATGAGCGGCGGGGTTGTGCGCCGAAGCATCGATGACGTCATGCAGTATGGCGCCCTCGACGAGATCATTGCTCGAGCCCAGGAGAACGGCTGGCATGTCATCGAGACCGGTGACCAGATCGTCGTGCTGTGCCACCCAGGCTCGATGCAGATCTTCTGCTGACCGGATCTCACTCAGGTGAGTGAGATCACAGCGTGATCGGGGAGGTCAAGATTCCCGGACGTGTTCGTGTTCGTGCGGATCACCCGCGACGTCACACCATCGACAGTCACCCGCGAGTCAGCAGGGAACAGCGCACCGTTCTCCGGGCGTGTGTAGAACTGGCCCTCGGAGACCACCTGTTCCGCGGTCTGAGAGCGCACCAGGTGCCGGGTGTCATCCAGGAACCCGCCTACCGCGACGGCCGGTGCGAACGTGTCTTCCCCGTACCCGTTCGTGCCAAGGAACGTCTCCACAAGCACCGAGTGCACGTAGAACTCGGCGAGCTCGTCATCGTCTGTGGACGGCGGCGCGGTTGACGCGTCGGCGAGCCACTGCACCGTGAAAGGGGCCCACGGGCCGGCGCTGCCAGCCCCCACGCTCACACCCAGAGCAGACCCGAACGCCGGGGTCTCCATGACGGTGATGAACCAATTACCCGGTTCGCCGTACGTGCCGGCGGTCTTGAACTCGTACGCGGCGAGATTCCCGCTCGGGCTGAACATGATCGGGAGGGGCAACGTCACCAGGACCGTGTTCGGGTTCGTGCCCGGGACGGCCGCAGCCGTGACCACGTTCCCGACCCTGGACAGGGTGACGGTCGATCCGTCGCTGAACGTGAGGGTTGTCGCGGCGCCGGCCGGGGTGTCCGACGTTGCCGGATCCGCGAGCCACCGGGCGGTAAACGAGCCCGCGACGGTCGGGGGGCTGTTGTACCCGCCGAGACCAATCCCGGCATCGCCGACGACCACGCTGACCTGCATCGTGATCGTGCCGGGTGCCGAGTAGTTGCCCGTGCTGACGAACGTCAGGTCGCCGGCAGTGGGCTGGAACGCGACTGGCAATGCCTGGAAGCCAGAGGGCGCGGCTGCAGCGTACGAGACGACGGCGGTGACCATGTCCCCAACGCGCGACAGTGTGACGGTCGCGTTCGTGAACGTCAGCGTGATCGGAGCGACCATCAGATCACCCTCTCCATCAGCCGCGGTACGCCGGTTCAGCGCCGAGCAAGTTCCGCTGTTGCAGGAACCGTGCCGCCTCGGGAACGAGGCTCACGTAGGCGGCCGCACGGGCAGCAGCAACAGCCTGAACCTCAGCATCGGAGTATTCGATCGCCCCTGTCGCGAGCTTCTTCGACCTCACTGCCTTCGACGTCTGAAGGACACCACCAGTCGTCGGATCGATGTTCAGGGCGACCCACGCGGATGCCTGGATGCAGGTTGCATCACGGAGTGCAGCAAGCGTTGCCGGATCCGTGGCGAGCCCTGTTGTGGGGTTCACGTCGTAGATCGCGCCTTCGGTCGCGTCGAGGATGAGTGCCGTGCAACTGCGGAGCACCTGCACGATGTTCGCCGGGGCCACCAGGCCAGACCACGACGCGTAGTCGGCAGAGGACGCGAGAGTCGTTGGGACGATGAAAGACGGGTACAGGGCCACAACGTCACCTCCGGTTGGTACCAGTGGGCGGGGTGCCATCACGGCTGCCCCGCCCACCAGGCGGTTACTGCTCGGTCGTGCCGAACCGTTCGATCAGGTCGGTCTTCGTGAGCGCTTCGGCATCATCCGGGGTCATGCCCTGGACGACAGCCCACGACACCCAGTCGGGTTTCAGGGCGGTCAGAGCAGGACGGCTGGTGACGGTGCCCGCGTCCTCACCGGTGTAGACGCCACCGTCAGCGTTCGCGACACGGGTGAGATACCCGCGGTGCAGACGCTGCTCGATCGTCTCGTGGAGGGGCAGGTCGAGCTTGAAGACCGTCCCGCCCTCGCCGCGGACGAAGATGTGCCCCGGCTCTTCCGGGGCGGTCTTCTTGCCCATCAGCCGACGTACCGGCCGTCGAGAGTAAACGCGGTCACGGTCATCGCGACCGACGTGTCGACCGCGAGGGAACCGTCCGGCTGACCGAAACGGGCCGACTCGAACGGGCCAGCCCACTGGGTGCCGGCGCCGCCGAACGTGACGGTGGCGTTGCCCTGACCGGACGCGATCGCCGAGGGCTGCGAGCCCGCGACAACCGTTGCCGTACCGGCACCAGCGGCGACGATGCGGAGGATGACGGTCTTGCTGCCGCCGTACGGGACAGTTGCGCCGTTGCCAGCACCGACACCGGTGGCGGTGCCAGTCGGGTCGGTGAGGGCACCGTTCAGGACGAACGCGGCCGGGGTGAGAGTTGCACGAGCCATGATGGGGTCTCCTTCCTCAGGCCGTGACGGTGACGAGCGCGCTCGCCAGCGAGTCGGGGCGGACGTTCTTGGCGCCGAAGAGCATGAGGCCCTTCACAGCGTCGGAGAACGAGGACTGAGGCCGGTACGCCTCGACCTTGTTGATCTGCTCCGCGAACGTGATCGCACGGTCGTTGCCCGCGATCGTCGCGAACTCGTTGCCGGTCGTGTTCGGGGCGTTGTTCGACAGCAGGATGTCGAAGCCGGCGGCACGACCGACCATGCCGTTGCGGAGTCCCTCGGAGGTGCCCGACTCGTTGACCTTCACGAACCGGGGGTCGCGGAGGAGCACGCCGTGCAGGTCAGGGGTGACCGCGACGGAACGACCCTGCGTGGCAACGTTCGCCTTGTCGAGCTTGACCTTCAGCGGGACGAGGACGTTGTCGTACGCCTGCGTCGGGGTCGCGATCGACACGGAGATCGATCCGAGCTGGTTCTGCGCCTGGATCGACGTGTAGAACGAGGCGACGTACTGGTCCACCACATCGGCGAGACCGTATCCGGCCTCATCCTTGAGCTGGTCCATGATGCCGCCCTTCGCCTGGCGCTTGTCGACGTCGTCGACCTGCACAGCGAAGTACTTGGACTGGTCGATGACGAGGGTGCGCTGGCTGTCGGCCACGGTCTCCGGGGAGATGACGGTCACGCCGGGCACGTAGTTGCCGATCGTGGGGCGGCCGACGGACGTGATGCGGACGGTGTCACCGGCTTCGGCGATCTCACCCTCGTAGTCACGGTTCGTGAACGCCGTGTAGATCAGCTGCTTGCGGAGAGCGACGAGGAGCAGAGCGCTCCAGATCTCCGGCTTGAACTTGTTGAAAGCCACGATGGGCTCCTTTCAGGGGAGTTAGGTGAGCAGGCTCTTCAGGAGGCCCTTGTCGTAGGCGTCCGCGATCTGCTCGGGGGTCATCTGCGCGAGCTGCGCTTCGGTGATCTGGCCCTGCTCGCCGGTCCCGCCGGGAGTTTCGACCGTGCTCGCGCCGGCCGCCCGGGCCGCCTTGAGCGTGGGGTTCGCGGTGACCGCGGCCGTGATGGCTTCGGCGACCTTGGTGGAGAAGTCCGGCGACGCAGGGTCGAGGGACTGCACGCTCGCCAGGAACGTGTTCGAGTCGAGGAGCGCGTCAGGGTTCGCCCCGGCTGCTCCAGCCGCCTTGTAGACGGCGAGCTGTGTCTGCGACTGTCGGTGCGCGGTCTGCGCGGCGGTGAGCGACGCGGTCAGCGCGGCAGGGTCGAGAGCTGCGTCCGGCTTGAGGCCCAGGGCGACAGCGAGCTTGTCGGTGATCGCCTTCTGCGCGTCGTCAGCCGCGGTCTTTGCCGCTGTGCGGTGATCACCGGCTTCCTTGCGTGCGTCGCGAATGACTTTCTGCGCCCATTCAGGCAGGTCTTCGACCTTCTCAGCCGAGGCAGGGGGTGCCGGTACGGCAGGAGCAGCTGGTGCTGCAGGTTCACCCGCGGGCGGAGGCGTGGGAGCCGGTGCAGCGGGCGCGGCAGGAGCCGGACCGCCAGGTGCGCCGCCATCGTCGTTGAAGAAGCGGGCGCCGACCACGTCGAAGCGGGTCGGGCCGATCTGTGCGAGGCTGTCCGCGCCGAGGCGGGCGTAGGTCGTAGGGGTCTGGGGGGACATGCGTGTTCTCCTTGTGAGCGCCAGGCTCGTTCGGGATTGGGATGCCCGCGACATGCGGACGTGTGGTTACCGGGGGATGGTGAGCTTGATGCGCGGATCGGAAAGGTCGACCTGCTCGCGACGCGACTGCCGAGAGAACCCGGTCTCCTGGACGAACTCACGCACCTTCGCCTGCGCGCGACGCACACGCGCCCGCGCATCCGCTGCAGTCTCCGGGGACGCGGCGTACTCGAGCTGCCGCTTCGCTTTCCGCACCTCGAGTTCGAGACGCCGCTGCCTCTGCGTGAGCTCGTACAGGCGCTGATCCTCTGGGGTCCACGTCCGGATCTCGGGGAGCACGGTGACGCCGGGGAAGAACGCCGTCAACGGGTGCCGGCAGTTCGGATGCCACAGGCCCGCAGCGACCGCGTCCGCGATCGTTCCCGAGACCGGGACGGCAGGGTTCTCGACCGGGACAGCGGTCAGCACCTTGCCCTGCCAGGGGAAGCACTGCGGGCAGGTGTGCGCTGTCACCGGGACGGTGAAGTACTCGATCCCGAGGGCGAGCATCCTGTCCAGGTGCGACGAATTGAACGCCCTCACCGACGCGGTGCGGACAGCCATCTCCACGTACGCCGACATCGACCAGTCGCGCCCCGACTTGTCCGTGAACCCGGTCACACCCTGTGACGCGAACACCCGCCACGCCATCGCCTGCGCTTGCGCCGGGGTGACCCCGTTGTCCACCACCTGGTAGATCGCGCCGTGCGGAGCGATCGCCTTGTAGATGTCGTCCGGGAGGCGGGTGATCCGCCGGCGCACGTCCTCCAGCTCTGACACGACGTCGTCACGGATCGCTTGCGCGGCTCGCTCACCATGCGGCATCGACAGGTCGAAGAACCCATCGCTCCCAGACGCGAGAGAACGGCCGGGGGGCACCCGACCGCCACCACCGCCCTGCGAGGCGCTGGAACGTCGGACCAGGGTGGTAGAAGCGGCAACGTGCGCCGCCTGACGCCCCTCGATCGTGGCCGCCGAGATCATCGCGTCGGCGAGCGACGTCGACCCAGCCAGGCGGGCGAGGATCCGCCGCACCAGGAGGCGCAGCTTCGGGACCATGCCCTGCCGGCCCTCCAACGTCGGCGCCGTGCGTCGCAGAACCGTCGTCGCCCCCGAGAGCAGCTCCTGCTCAGCGATCACGTACATGGCGATCAGAGACGCGGTGAGCTGGTCAGCTGACTGGTCCTGCGTTGTCATCAGCCTCTCCCGGGTCGGTCGCCCCCTGATCGAACGGGGTCATCTGCGGATCCGGCAACGGGTGCGCGAACTCAGCCTTGATGGCCGCAACCTCGGCACTGATCTGGTCCTCGTCCCAGTCGGGGTGCAGGATCGACACCCGCTCCTCGACGGACGCGGACTCGGCCGCGTACAGGGCCTGCACGGTCTGCGCGAGCCGCAACTGCGACTCCTGCACACCGTCAGAGAACTCCACCGCCAGATCGGTCGTCTTGTTCGGCTTCGTGAAGAAGACGCGATCCACCTCGAGGAGCTTCGTGACGTGTGCGAGCAGCACCGGCTTCCAGATGCGGATCTTCCGCGCCCGTGTCATCAGCGAGCGGCGCTCACGCGCCTCGATCTCGGTGGCCGTCTTGTCGCCCCGGTTCTCCTGGTTCACACCGAACGTGGACAGGGAGTAGCCGGACATCTGCAGGATCTGCTCGATCAGCATGTCCGCGGTCTGCTTGTAACCGACCGGATCGAACGCAGGCTGCAACACCTGCACTCGGTCGGCCATCGACATGGGCTTCTCGCCCGAGGAGCCAGACATGCCCGTTTCGACGTACGTCTCCTGATCGAGCTGCACGACGGCCGCCTGACCGGGGCCCATCGTCTTCGCGAGTTCCTTCGCCATGAAGACACGTGCGCGGGCTGCGCGACGAGCGCGCATCCAGTCCGACATCGTCTCCGCGAGCTGGTCGAGGAGATGCTCGATGCCGTCCAGGTCCGATCGGCCGAGGTTCTTGCCCACGGGGTCCTTGCGCCAGATCCGGTTCGGGGTCTGGTTGGGGACGTACTGCACAGCGAGACCGAGCGTCTTGGTGTCGATCGTGCCCTCAAGGCCCAGGTCTGTGTACTTGGCGAGAGCGGCAGTTTCTTGACGGAAGTTGAGGCTGACGCGCACGCCGAGCTTGTCCTCTTCGCCCTCGTACAGGCCGTGGAGGATCACACCGTTCCCGCCGGCATCGAGTTCGTGGCGCTCCAGGTGCCGGTACACGCGCTTCCCGTTGCGGGCGATGACCGCCCAGAACGTGACCGCGACGAGCACACCGAAGCGGAACTCCGGGATCGACTCGTCTGCGTCCTTCACGGTCGTGAACGGGCCGTCAGGCTGCAGCGTGTCGTCCCAGGTGACCCGCAGGTAGGAGCCGCCGAGAGCTGCGGACATCTCCGCAGCCTCAGCCATCTTCGAATGGAACGTGTCGTCCAGCAGCGTTTCGAGGCGGTCTTGTGTGACCGGGTCGGTGACTGTGACGGTGACCGGGTCAGAGAACAGCAGGTCCGCGGACGCCTGGCAGATCTCAGCTGCCATCGGCACCGGCAACTTCGTGTTCTGCTGTGCACCGGTCGCCGGCTGCCCGATGAACCAGCGCACCGGACCCAACGAGTGGACCTTGATACCGCCCTCGTCGGATGCGAAGAACCCCTGCCCGTCGTTCAGGATGCCGCCGCCGTACACGGCCTGCAGGCGTCCGAGGTCGTTCGCCCACCAGGCGCCCCACCGGGCCATCGAAGGCAGCAGGTTGTCCAGTTGCTTCGGGGGCCACCGGTCATAGTTTGATGCGGGAAGCGGCATGAGTTGCAGTCCCTTCCTGCGTTAGGCGGAGATCAGAAGTGGTTGGTTCGGGTGCCGACCTCGTCGCGCCATTCGCCCTCTGTGGACGTGATGACGTAGCGGAGCATGTCGAGCGAGTCGTCTTTCGCCTTGATCGGCGCGTCGTCGCCCTTCTCCGCCTTCTTCGGATCCCAGACGTAGTCAGGCATCTCCTTGATGACACCCCAGCACCGGTCTGTGATGAGCAGCAGGCCTCGGGCGAGGAGGGAGGTGACGAGGCCGATGCCGTACAGGACGCTGTTGTCGGCGGGGACCGTGTCGATGCCTTGCGACTCGCGCAGTTCCTGCCGGTAGGCGAGCGCTGCCGGGTCTGCGGCGAGTATCTCTGGGCGGAGGAACCCTTCAGGCAGGTGGTTGATCTTGAGCCAGTCAGCGATCGCTTTCGCCTGTTGGCTGGGCGACTGCCGTTGCGCCGTACCGTCGGACTCGATGCGGAGTTCGTCGATCAGGTACAGCTTCCGGTCGTAGCCGAGGCCGAGGATCCCCACGGAGGTCGCGTGCTGGGTGCCGAAGTCCATGCCGACGCCGAGGAGCCGGTACATGGGCGGCAGTCGCTCCCACGGGATCACGTGCGATACGGGATCCCAACCGTCGTATACGGCTCCCTCAGCTGTTGTCCACAGGCCGCGGATGAACCGGTCGTGGAAGACCTTCGACTTCGCGAACGCGGCCTCCATGGACCGGATGTACGCGGGGCCGGGGTCGCCGCCCTCGAAGTAGAGGGGGTTGTCGTGCATCGTGAAGTGGAACACGACCATGTCCTGCGCGTCAGCGTCGAGGATGTACCGGACCCGCAACCAGTGCTGTGAGGATCCGGGGTTCGTGGTCGCGAGGAGGCGGGCGCCGGCAACCCGGAGTCGGGTGATGAGCATCTCCCAGAACCCCTCAGGGAGCAGGGTTGCCTCATCCACGTAGGCGAGTTCGATGGTGGAACCGCGGATCTTCTCCTCGGAGCGGGCATCGTTCGCACCCACAAGGTGCACGACACGGCCGAGGATGATCGCAGTGTTCGAACCAGGGGTGTGCTTCACCTGCTTCGCGAGACGCCCGAACAGTTCCGGTTTCTGCATCTCACCGATGACGTTGCGTTCGATGGTCTGCAGCGTCTTACCGATGATGACGATCAGGCCACGACCGCGGGCCTTCCGGATCGCGATGAACAAGGCCAGGAGAGACACGAACGTCTTGCCGGCCGACACCGCACCAACCCAGAGGGCGATCTTCCTGGACGCTGCACGCGCGATCGACCACCGCTGCTTACGAGAGAGAGCTGGGGGAGTCACTGCTTCACCCCGAACTCCGCATCATCGACATCCGTGAACTCGGCGTCGATGCCAGCCTCGATCCGGTCAAGGACCGTCTCAGCCTCACCCGTACCCTCAGGCGTGGACTCGACGATCTTCGAGAGCTTGTCGAAGACGATCGCTGCCGACGTGATGATCGTCCGCCGCGCATCCACCGGTGCCGAGACGAGCTCCGCCGAGTTGAACGTGTTGTCGCGCCCACCAAACGCATACACCGTGAACGGCTTGTCCAGCATGTCGAGCATCGTGTTCGCCGCGGCCTCGAGCCGCCACGCGAGATCAGTACGCGCCTGCGCCATATCAGCCGCCCTCGCGCGCGTTGCGTCTTTTGTACTGGCCCGGTCAAAGGCCAGGCCAGCGGCTGTGCAGATTCGGGTTACGGATCCGGTGCTGATGCCGGTTTCGCGGGCGATGGCGTTGCGGGAGAGGCCTTGTGCGTGAAGGCGGGTGACTTCGTCGCGTTGCGCGTCGGTGATCGCCGCCATGTGGTCACCTCTTCGGTGGCGCCAGGCCACGGTCGGGGTTGCTCTGGTCAGAGTCGGGGTGGTTGGTCGCCTCTGCTGAGTGCCCATCCGAGGAGGGGACGCCAGGTGTGGTGCCAGAGGATCGCGGCGGTGATACCGAGTGCGATGCCGGTGGTGAGTTTCATGCTTGGACCATGTGGCGGAGGTCGATGACTGTTGCACCGCTCTTGGTGAGTTCGGGGAGGTATTCGGTGCCGTGGTGGGCACAGTAGGCGAGACCGATGGGCCAGTCGTTGTGTTCGGCGTAGAGGAACGCCCGGGCTCCGCATGCGTCGCAGGTGTCTGCGGCGACGTTCACGGTGCTCATGGGTTTAGTCGTTCTCGTCGTACGCGGCTGGGTCGCAGCATTCGATGGCGAGGATCAGCATCTTGTGCTGTTCTCCGCATGTGGCGCATTCGTAGACGCGCATGGCTGCTCCTGCCGGGGAGGTGGGGGAGGGGCGGTCGGGGGAACGGGGGCCGACCGCCCCTGTGCGTTGGGGACGCGGACAGGGAACGACGAAGGCCCCGCCTGTGAGCCTGGGGCTAGGAGCGGGGCCTTCTCAGAAACCTGTGTACTTTCAACATAGGTGCGGCAAGTACTTTGTCGTCAACCTCTAACTTCCTCGGCGTGTCGCATGATCTCCTCGGCCAGATTCTTCCTCAGCCTCCACCGGTGCGTGGGCCAATTCATCAGCCTGTCCCGGAACCATGCCTGCAGGACCTTCTTCTCCACGACCCGGACCATCTGCCCGTCACGTTCGACGAGCTCGGTCGCCATGCCCTGCGACTTCCAGTAGCGGATCGTGCGCGGCGACCGCTTCACGAGAGCACCCGCCTCCCGGTAGGTCAGGTACTCAGTCATCAGGTGCCCTGTTCGCGAGCTCGAGCAGCACGTCCGCGTGGCACGGCTGGTCGAGTGGGCACCAGCAGGCGAGGTTCTTCCCTCCGAGCTCGGCGCGGATCTGTTCGGCGGTCGGGTACTTGAACGCCTCGCGCGCCTCGGCGTCGGTCGTGAACATCTCTCGGAACCGCGACACGGCCAGCGCGCGACCGCCAGGGATGAGGATGAGCCACGGGTTTCCCCAGCGTGTGGGCCTCGACACCACGACCGTGTTCTCCGACTTCCGCCAGCCCTTCCGGCGGGACAACTGCACACGCTCAGGCATCAGTCGTCCTCCGGGGTGTCGAATCCGTCGGTCTCGATCGACGTAGCGACACCATGCAGGAAATCAGCAGCCCACCCGGCCGGCATCCGCGGGTCGGACTCGATCTCCACCCCGTACGCTTCGTGCCCGTCTGGGAGACGTTCCGCGGTGACCGTGACCTGGAGTACCTGCTTGACGTCACTCATCGGTACTCCCATCCGACCAGCCAAACCATCGATTGATCTCTCCTCGCAACCACGTATCAAGCCACGCCTGGACCACTCCCCGATCGAAACTGCGCGTGCGCATGCTCCACCTACTTCCGTGCTTGCGGGGCATCAGGAACACGAGCGTGAAGCTCGGTCCCTCGTCGTCGTACTCGCCGTCATCGAAGAACCACGACAGCGGCAGATTCAGCGAATCCGACGCGGACTCTGCGTTCTCGCGCAACGCCTCGAATGTGGCGTGCGCTTCGGCTGGATACGTCGAATCCAGCGGGTACATGCCCTCCGGGCACCCGTCGTCGCTCATCGTTCACTCCTGTCCGTGCGAGGCGCACGCTTCGCCGCGTCGTCGTAGCTGTGCATCCAGCAGGCCGCGCAAGTCGGATCTCCCGCGCCTCCACACGAGTGCTCCGGCTCCCACTCACCGATGTACTCGTCGTCCTCGGGGGCGCTCTCCTGTGGGTCGATCTCGCGCGCCATGAGCAAGGCGATCTGTCGGGGCGTGTAGCGGCTCATCGTGTCTCCTCACTCCGGCTCGTGCGGTTCGTGATGGCCGCGACTACCGACCAGTGCATGCCGTAGAACGGGCACGCTCGCGATCCGTGGACGCCTTCAGGTGTGAGCCGCCAGCACTCGCACACTCCGCTGCCGCTACTCATCGCTCGCGCCAATGGTGCGGTTGGAATGGCAGTCGCACGGGCATGTGTCGTGCTTCCCGAGCGGCGCGCAGAGCGGAAGGCGACAGTGCCCGCACCGCGGAAGGCTCTCGTCCGCACTCGGATCCGCAAGGTCGGGGTGGTGATCGAAGCCGTAGCGGTCCACCCAGCAGCGCATCGTGCACTCGTGCTCAGCCATTGTTCTGCTCCTCACTCCGGATCGTGCGGTTGGCGCGCGCCTCGTCCAGCCGCGTCAGTAGACGACGAGCGTTCTCCCGGTGGTATTCCCGGGTGACCTCGTCGATGTGTCCCCACGGGAAGTCGCGCGCCGACCGGCCAGTGTGAGCGTGCAGTGTCTTGGCGACCATCTCAACGTCGTCCGACGCGTGCTCGCTCTCGTGCTCAGTCATTGCTCTCTCCTTCGTTCTCGGTGGTGGGGACCGGCTCCCACGGGCCAGCCTTGCGACGACGCACGAGCGCCACCCGCCCACGGGCTTCCGGGCGCAGCCGGGGCTCACCCGCCAGGTGCCATGCGACCATCTCTTGGGCGGCCTTCAGGCTGGGGTGCGGGTTCGTGCCCTGCGAGTGCTGTGCGCCGTACTCCCATTCCGATTCACCCTGCTCGGCCAGGACGGAAGCACACACCTTAGCCGTGTAGTCGGCCAGCCAGCGGTCGAACTCGGCGTAGCGCTCTTCGATATCCGTTGTGAGCGGGAACGGGTGCCCCTTCGCCCAGGTGTGGCGAATCGTGCTCATCTTCGGCGTGCGCTCACTCATCGTCCCTCTCCTTCCTCATCCATCGCCCGAAGACGACGGCTCGCCCGCGTGGACAGCACTCCTCCAGGAAACCGATCACCAAAGTCACGCTCCACTCGATCGGCGGCATCACGGATAGCCCTCGACCGCACCTCAGCATCATGAGCAGACAGCCATGCTGCAACATCCGCATCGGTCGGGTCTCCTGCGATGAGCATCGCGAAGCTATCCCGAACCTCGTCGGTCGTCGGCGTGTAGTCGCTCATGCTGCTCTCCTCACCATCTGATCCATGCGCACCAGGGCGCGAATGTCGGCCGGGTCCATCTGCATCGCCCAGAGGCCCGCCTTCGTGTACCCGACATGACGGAAACCCGCCTCGAACCACGAATGGCCCCACGTCTTCCTCCCGCGGATCGGACGTGGCGCGACCTTCGCCGGGTCGATGAAGGACACCATTCCCTGCTGCGGGATCTCCGGCCACTTCTCAGCCGTCGAGAGGACCGCGGCTTGGATCAGGTCGGATGCCCGCGTCATAGTTCACCCCATAGGACATGCCCTCATCCCACGCCGCCGCGAGCGCTTCCCGCTCGTCGTCGGTCGGGGTGTTCGCCTCCTCGAACACGGCGAGAGCGGCGCGGGCAGCCACGTCGGCAAGCCCGTAGGTGCGGTCATCGCTTCTCGCCCGCGCGTTCCACGCCTCCTGAATCGCGCTCTCCGTCTTCTCGATCAACTGCTCACGGTTCATGACTTCTCCTCCTTCGTGCGCGCGGCAAGGATCCGCAGATCGGTGCGCTTGTTCACCCAGAGCCGCCAGTAGTACGCGTCATTGATCGTCGGCAGGAGCTTCCGCGTCTCAGTGAAAGCTTCGGCATCGTTCGACGCGACAACCTCCACGCGCTCCTTCCGCTGACCGCTTGCCACGTAGTACGGGTCTTTGCGCCACGGTTGCGCGATCATGTCGTAGGCGTACTCAGCCATTACCCTTCTCCTTCGTGTCGATGGCGCGGGACAGGATGCGCCAGGCATCCAAGGCGACCCCGTTGAGATCGCCGGACTGGTTGCCGATGAGGTCATGGGCTTCCCCGATCGCAGCGCGGAGGGCGTCACGTTCGGCCTCAGCCGCTTCGAGGGCGTCGGTCAAGCTCCGAATTATCCGCGTGAGGTCGCGCGGCGGCGGGAACGTCGCGCGGCGCTTGTCGCCCATCTCCCGCGCCTCTGCGATCAGTTCGGTGGTCTTGTCGGTCATGAGTTCTCGTTCCCTTCCGGCGAGTACGTAGCCCCGCACGTCGTGCATTCGGCTTCCCCAGTCCCACCGAGCAGCCACGCCACCACCACGGTCTGTTCCCCGCACACGGTGCAGACGCGGCGTCGTGCCGGCCTGTCGATCGGGGGGACGAGGTATCGGGCGGAGAGTTTCCGGATCAGCGCGAACAGGTGGTCTTCGGAGTCGGTGAGCTCGAGGGGGAGGATTCGGGGTGCCCGGTCGATCAACCAGGTGATGATCGTGAAAGATGCGTTTCGAGCGCCCGTACTGCCCAGGTGGGCCGGTATGCCCTGGATGCCCCTGAAAGTGGCCCAGATGTCAGAACCGGTGACAGGGAGAGCATGTTCTAGCCGTTCCGCGACCTCACCCGCATACTCGACCAGGGCGCACCACAGGTCGTCAGCGTCATCGACCGGGTCCAGACGGAACGGGACCGGTGCTTCACCGCCCCCACCTGTCACCCGCTCCGACATGGCTGCGGCCTTCAACGGGACGCGGTGCCCGCGGAGGAACTCCACCAACGGGGGAACCTGATCCAGGTGAGCCTCGTACCGGTGCACCCAACGGTGCTGTTCGGCCTCGACGATCTCCGTGTCCGTGAACATCACGCCGCTCCCTTCTGTGCGTAGGCTTTCTGGCTCTCAGCGCGGCGGGCGACCGCGCAGGATTCGCAGTACCGGTGCTGCTTCGACAGGTGCCCGATCGGTGTCTTGCAACGACGGCACACCGGGGTCCTTGCGATCCGCTTCCGCTGCATCGGCGTCAAGCCACCCCACACGCCCTGCGTCTCACGGTGCTCGAGGGCGTACTGCAGGCAGTCGCCGACAACAGGGCACGTGCGGCACGTTGCGACCGCGTTCCTCGCGGACTCGTGGTCGCCCTTCGTCGGGAAGAACATGTCCGGGTCAACCTGCATGCAGGCGGCCTGGCCCTTCCACGGTTCAGCCGGGATGAACGACTCCGAGTACACCGGCATCGCGGCGCTCATGCTGCGCTCGTTTCCAGGTCGAGCAGGTCGAACAGAGTCGGCGTCGCTTGCTCGTTATCGAGTTCGCGTTGATACATGACGGCGTCGCGGAAAGACGTCGGGTTGAGCTCCGAGGCTCGCCCCTGTCGGCCGAGCTTGCGGGCGCGCAGCGGCACCGTACCGAGCCCACCGAATGGGTCATAGACCAGATCTCCACGATTTGAGTACCGCTCGATCAAGCGGTCGACGATGTCGAACTGCAACGGGCAGATGTGGAACTCGAGCGCGCGGCGGGACTGTTCGCCGTTGAGGGTGAGCATCCGGTTCACGTCGTCCCAGACGTCGCCGCGCCAGGATCCCGGATCGAGTGACTTGAACGTCGACGGGAGCGCGTTCTTCGCGGCGAGGGCTTCGCCGGTGCGGACATGCGCGTCGAAGTCGTAGACGTTCACCCGAGACTGGGCCTTGAAAAGCCGGGAGCGGTGCTTCGGCTCGATGGCGGCGAGCTCCTGCGGCGCGAGAAGGCGGTTTCCGGATGAGCGCCAGTCCGCGGCTGCGTCGATCTGCCAGCGGGCGAGTGAGTAGTCGGCGGCATCCTTCGAGATCCGCTCGTCGGCGTACCCTTTGGAGCGGTCGCTCTGCGGCTTGTGGAACAGCAGAATGTACTCCGGCGAGCCGACGCCCATCTTCGAGCCGTCCTTGCGCATCTCGGTGTAGCCGAGGCGATAGGTCTGGTTGTTCTCCCGGACGACGTCGGTGGTGACGGTGACCATGCCCAGGTAGTCGAAGCCGTGTTTGAGTCCGTGAGCGAGCGCCTCGGCATGGAATGGGGAGACGGTCGGGATGCCGGCGCCGGTGACGTTGCCGAACTGGATCCGGTCTTTCACATGGCAGGCGTAGATCCGGCCGGGCTTCAGCACGCGCAGGAGCTCCGGTGTGAGGTAGTCCATCTGCTGCCAGAAGTGCAGGTTGTCGTCGGTGTGCCCGAAGTCGTTGTAGCTGGGCGTGTACTCGTAGTGGTTCGAGAACGGGATCGACGTGACGATCAGGTCTACGGAGTCCGTGGCCATGTGGTCGCGGGTTTCGATGACGCAGTCGTTGAGCGCGAGGGTCCAGCCGGGCCCGGACTGCTCGACGCGCTCCACACCCATCGCTCGGGTGAGGGCGGCGGAGATCGCGGCCGGGTTCAGGCCGAACTCTCGGATCACGTCGCTCATCGTCTCGGTGAGGCGGTCGTGTTCCTCCCACTTCGACATCAGGGTGTCGCGAATCTCCGACTCGGTCTCGGCGTAGATCAAGTGCACGTCGCAGGCGCCCCGCTGACCGAACCGCTGGATGCGGTGCACGGCCTGGATCGTGTCGTTGAACTTGTACGTCACGCCGACGAAGACGGCCGTGTGCGCCTGCTGCAGGTTCATGCCCTGCCCGAGCATGACCGGCTTCCCGATGAGCGCGTACGTCTCCTTCGCGCGCCACGCGTCGAGGCGACGCTCCGCCTCCTCGTCCGTGAGGCCGCCGTGCACTGATGAGAACGAGAACCCGCTCGCAGAGAGAGCCTTCTCGATCGCATCCTGCTCGGCGTTCAGGTCGCACCAGATGATCAGCTGAGACTTCGCGCGCCCGCCCTCCCAGAGGTGATGACGGCGCACGAGGTCCATGAGACAGACGATGCGATCGTGCATCGTCTGCCGCTTCTCCTTCGCGGCCCCCTTAAGAGACATCGCACCGCCGCGCACAAGCACGCCCTGCCCATCGCGGTCAATCTCGTCGGACAGCACCCCCACCTCAACCTGATGCCAGTCGACTTGCAGCGGAGGCAGGTCATAGCCAACGTCGGAATGCCCGAGGTCGGAGGGGCGCTGCACAAAGCAGGCCCAGGTGTTCAACCACAGCCAGAACTCACGCTCCTTGTGCGGGTAGAGCTTGAGGTTCCCGGCCTTCGAGCTGTCGCGCTTGAAGAACCGGGTGAGGGCCTGGCCAGTGTCCATGATGCCGAGGAACCCTGCGTAGTGGATCAGCTCCTTGTGCCGGTTCGGTGACGGAGTGGCGGTCGCGACAAACCGGTACGGGATCGCGTTGAACAGACCAAGGAATCCCTGATAGGTCTTCGAGCCGAACGAGCGCAGCACGGACGCCTCATCAAGCGACACCGCGTCGAAGCCGTCGACGGCGAGGCGTCCGTCACGCACGCTTTCGTAGTTGGTGACGTAGACGCCAGACCAGGCGGGGTCAATCTCCTCGGAGCGTCGGATGAAGCGGATCTCGATGCCGAGTAGCTCGCGGCCGTCACGGATGAACTCGCCACGGACACCAAGAGGGGCGATGATCAGGGCCCGTCCGCCGGCGACAGTCGATGCCGGGTGCGTGAGAATCTGGCGCAGCGTCTCGAGCTGCATGAGCGACTTCCCGAGACCAAACTTCGCGAAGATCGCACGCCGGCCGCCGGAGATCGCCCACTGGACGATGTCCCGCTGGTGCGGTTTGAGTACTGGCGCGAGGTCGTCGGCGTGCACTGGGAAACCGAAGCTCTTGTCGAACGCTACTTTCTCGCGCAAGAACGCCTCGTGCGTGATCATCGGCATGTCGAGGAATCTGGGGTCGGTGAGGGTACTCATGCTGCACCGCCTGGTGTCCAGGGGCGCTCATCGAACTTGGCCGGGATGACGTTGTGCAAGAGCTCCGCGGAAGCCTTGTCAGCCTCGTCCGCGGCCCGCACCAGCTCCGCAGCAAGATCACGCGCGGAAGCCGGGAACAGGTACGTGTTAGGGGCATCTGTCCAGAGTTCGACCCTGCAGTCATCCGTGACCTCAGCCGAAGCGAGATCGTGTGTCACCGTCTCGGAGATCATCAGAACTCACCACCCCACGCGTCCCCCGACGGGGTCGACCACGAGTCACCCGTGTCCTGCGGTGCCGGATCCACCGGCGGTGCCGAACCGATCAGACGGGCCGAGTTCACCGAGACGTTCGCGGTATGCCGGGTTTCGCCGTTGCGCTCGTACTCGTCGACCTTCACGCCGTGGAAGCCGGACGCTGAGATGCGCTGCCCGATCTCCAACTGCGGGCGCTCGGTGAACCAGAGCGTGAAGTAGCTCTTACCCGTCGAGCCGTCCCGCTTCTGGAACTCCTCGTGCACCGCGACGCCAGAACTTCCGAAGATGCGATCCACGATCGCGTTCTCCACTACCAATTTCGCCATGTCCCTGTTCCTCTCCTGGTCAATCCACCGGCCGCCACGGCCAGCGCTGAGTTCCTGTCACACCTGCCGCAGCGCGGCCGAGCTTCGCCGGCCAACCGCGCGCATCACGGTCACCGCGCCACCGCACCATCTCCACGTGCAGCGGGTTCTTCGACGCCCGAAGCCCGTACCCGAACTCCGGCCACCCCATGAGCTGCGACGACCCACGCGGGCGGAGATCCCGCTCACCCCGCGGGTTCGTCTGATGCCCCGCATGCGCCTCGATCACCAGCGCCAACCCCCGGTCACGGAGAGTGTCCAGGGCGGCGAGCAGCGGGGCGGCGTCCTCGTCGTTGTTCAACTTCGGGGCCAACCGGTACATCGGGCCGATGAACAACATGTCCGGCCGGTACTGGTCGACGAGGCGATGCACCATGCCCAGGTCGATGTCCTTCGTCAGGTCCATGCGGCGCAGGCACGCGAGGTGCAGCCGCTTGTACACGTCCTGCCCCTCGAGCATGTTCATCGACGGTGCCCAACGGCGGGTCTCACGACCCCACTGCTTCTCGGTGTTCTCCGCGTCGACGACGAGCACACGCACCGGGTCGATCGGGTACTCGCGGAACGGGTGGATGCCGGCCGCGGCGGTGATCGCGAGCTGCCGGATCAGGGTCGACTTCCCGCCGCCCTCGACACCGGTGATCATGAACCGGTCCTTGCGTTCCAGAAGGTCCGGGATCACCCAGTCGTACTCGACTTCCTGCGTCAGCACCTCGTCCAACGCCATCGCGTGCACGGTCTCGACGACGTGGTGTTCTCGCAGGTCACGGAGCTCGTCCGCGACACGGGAGATCAACTGCTCCGGCGGGGTCGAATCGACCGACTCGAGCATCCGCCCACCGATGACCTTCAGGCCACGGGCAAGCGCTGCTTGCCGCACCTGCACCGCATAGTGGTCAGCGTTCACCGCGGTCGGGACCGCATCAGCCCAGGCGCTCAACTCCCGCAGGTCCACACCCTGGACACCCCACTCGGCGAGGTGACCCCACACGGTCAGGTAGTCGACCGGTTCACGGGTCGTGGACATGTGGGTGATGCCCCGGTAGATCTCGCCCAGGCGTGCGTCGTAGAAGTCCGACGGCATCACCTCGGCCTGCACCTTCCGCAGCACGGACGAGTCCCGCAGCAGGGAGCCAATGACCGCGCGTTCGGAATCGACGACGCTCATGCGCGGTACATCCACTCATCCCGACCGAAGTCGTTGGCGACGACTGCGACATCGTCGCGAGGGGGGAGCGGCTCGTCGTCCCACCGGCCGGCGTTCAACCACGTGGCCGGGTGGGGGATGAACTGCTTGTCCGGCAGATTCGGATCCGAGGCGAACCGGCGGGCACCCTCGATGACAGCCTCGGGAGTCGCCTGCTTCACTGCCTTCTCGAACGCCTTTCGAGCGGCCTCCCGACCCACCTTGCGGGGGTAGATCAGGTAGAACTCAGCGAAGCCAGGACGCACTCTCGGCACGTCTATTACGTCTTCACGTATAAGAGAGGTGCGGTGGTCAGCGATGTCACCGAATGTTGTTCCCGGTGTCACCTCATCTGCGCGCGTTGTCACCGAATCCGGCAGAGGTGACAAGTTGTCACCCCTCCTCCACGGGACCGCGATCGCGAACTCGTTCGGCTGTCCCTTCGTCCCCTTCCGCTGCTCCACCAACCCACGCCTGCGCAGCTTCGCCACCAGCCGAATGACCGTGCGACGATCCACGCGCGCCTTCTTCGCCAGGCCCGAGTACGTCATGTCGTCGTCCTCGGTGAGGTACACGCACCTGCCGTCATCGGCTGCCACATCAGCGAGTGCCAGGAGCAGGATCATCTCGTTGCCGGCAAGGTCGGCGGTCTCATCGCCGTGCCACACCCAACTCGAAACCTTGACGCTCATTCCTCGTCCTCGTCTTCTATCAGCAGCTCTGCGACTCCGTCAGCGCGGAGAAGCCAGAGCGTTCCGTCCAGTCGCCTGACCGGTGTCCCGGCTGGCGTTGCGATCCGTGCCTCACGGCGGATCAGGTATCCGAGGTCTTCAGCCATGGCCCGGCGGGATTCGACCCAGGCATGGCAACCGCCCGGCGTCGTCGCGTGGCCGCAGAGCACAAGCCCATTGGCGATCGACATCGGCTTCTTCGTTCCACCCATGCCTCTGGGCTGGCGGTGATGCAGCGACCACTCCCACCCGCGCTGTTCGAACCTCAGCGACCGGCGGCACCTGAAGCACCGCTCTCCTTCGCGCTCGAAGAAGATGAACCGGACCTGCGCCGGGGTGAACTCACCAGTCATCGATTGCTCCTCTTGAAGGGCCGCATCGTGGTCCCGATGCGCCGAAGGTGGACGCTCACACGCGACGCGTCTACACCGAACGCGGCCCCGACCTCGGTCGTGCTCGCTCCGGCCTCGTACATCTCCCGCATGCGAAGGGATCGGTTGTGCAGCTCAGCCCGTCGGGACTTCGCGCGCTCTGCCTTCTCGAACGCCGAGCGCGACTTGTGACCGCCCCGAACCGCTCGGCGCCGTGCGAACTCCGGGCGGTCCTCGTCAAGGTGGAGAAGCCGGTGCTCCTCAGGGGTCAGCACTTGCAGGTTCTCGATGCGATTGTCGTCTCGAACGCGGTTCCGGTGGTGGACATCGAGGTCCGGGCTCGGCATGCCTGCGACGAATCTGTGCTCGTAGACCTCCACGTACTGCTCGATGCCGACCTTCCAGCGGAGGCGGACGTAGCCGGCACCGTTCACGTACCGCCGCGGAATTCCGTCGGGCGTCGCGTCACCCGGGCGCAGAGTCTGGACGGCCATCAGAGAGCCACCACTGCGATCGCTTCGTCGACTGACGATGAGCTCTGCCCGCACTCTTCATGCACGACCAAGCCATGCGAAGTGATGCGTTCGATCTCCTCGACCAACGCCTGCGCATGGTGCGCACACAGCAGCTCGACGTCGTCACACTTCCGGCAGCGAACCGCCTTCACCGGTGCCGCATCGCACTCCTCGCAGGAAGGAGCAAAATCCAGGTCTTCGAGGAAGATCGTGTCCTCGTCGAGCAGGACGCTCATGCCCCACCGCCATATCCCTGCGCCGATGCACGATCGGCTGCACGCTGATCCGCCCTGTCGGTGCGGTGGTTGTCGAGAGCGGACTCCAGCGTGTCGAGGAACTTCCGCATGGACCGTTCCTGCTGCTCCGCGAGGAGATACTCGAGCTTCAGTCGGTACGCCTCGTCATCGGCTTCTGCCATCGCTTCAGCCTTGGCGACGCTCATCTTCGGTTCCGCGAGGAGACGAGTCTTCGTCTTCGCGATGAAGTGCTCGTAGTTGGCCTTGGCGGTCCCGAACTCCTTGCCCGCTGCGTTGAGTGCCCAGTTGAAGACATAGCGGAGCGCGACCACCCGAGCACCGAATGAAGCACCAGGCCCCGCGTTGGTGATCGCGTCGGCGAGCCGCACGTGCAGCTGGTTCTCCTCGTCCACCTGTTCGAGGCCGATGATGTCGCGGAGGATAGTCGCCACGGCCGGGGAAACGGTCATGCCTGCTGCCCGCCCTCACCGGGCTGAACAGTCGCCCACTCCGACGTCTCGGAAGGCTGCTCCTCGGTCGGCGACTCCTCCGGGGCCTCAGTAGGAAGGGCACCGTCCTCGATCTGCTTCCGCACAGCGCCGATCAGAGCCGAGACCGTGACCGCACCCTTCGGCGTCGGAAGACCCCACGCCTGGATGACGTTGAGCACCGACTGCTTGTGGTCTGGCCCGAACGGGAAACCGACTTCCTGCGCGTCCTCGGCACGGTCATAGATCGCACGGAGGTCCTCCACCGTCCGCACCGGAAGGATTTCCGCCGCCCAGTCGTGCTTCACGATCGGTGCCGGCAACGGCTCCCGCGGCGGAGCTTGACGCGGAGCCCGAGCGCGACCAGCGGGAGCACTGTTGGCTGCCTGCGCGTCATCATCGTCGCCACCAGGCGCGATGCCGGTCACGGAGCAGAGCGTGTACCTGCGGGCATAAGTAATCGCCGATCCGAGCGACTGCGGCGGGGTCTGTGCAGGATCGGGGAGGGGGTACAGCCCCTCGATGCCCTGATCCGTGCTCTCATGCATGAGCGCGTAGCGGAGCACGAAATGCTCCCCGACGAGAGTTGGCTGCGCAGTCCACGCCAGTCCATGTCGACCCAAGAGCGGCAACACCACTTCGGACACGTCTTTCAGATCCGCGTAGGAGTACTTGTACTCGCCACCGTTCTTCGTGGGCACCTTCGCGGTGTTACCCTTCGCGATCGTCGGCAACTCCGCCTGGAATGCCGCCAGTGCCTCCGCGAGGTTCGCGTGCGTCGTGCTCACTTCTTCATTCCCTTCCCGGCCGTGATCGTTGCCTTCGCCGGCCGTCCCTTGCCCTGAACGGGCTTCGTCGTGATGTAGGACCGCAGGTGCGCGTCCCACCTCGCCTGCACCTTCTGCAGCTGCGCGAACAACGCCGCCCCATCCGCACGGGCGGCGTCGTAGTCGATCTCCTCGACCTCGACGACCTCGCCGTCCACCGCTGGCGTGTACGTGACCCTGGCCAGCGAGGACTCCTGCGAGATCCCCGCCGCGACGACGGCGGCGTAGTGCTCCTGCTTGAGAGCCGCCCACCGCTTCTCCTCGTCGATCGCGCGGAGGTAGTTCACGGCGTGCGTGTCCACGTCCTCGTCGATGACCGGGGCACCGTCTTCCCGCTGCCGGTCGAGCTCGGCGAGGAAGAGATCCGCGCGGGCGATCAGAGCCGCGATCATCGCCTCGTCACGCTCAACCCACTCGCTGAACAGCTGCCCCGGCTCGAAACCGGCGCGGGTCGAGATACGCTCCTCGAACACGAACAGGCAACGGGTCGCACCGGTCACCCACATGGCCCACTGCATCTGCAGTTCGTAGCCGGTCTCCTCGTACCGGGTGGTGCCGTGGCGGATGTCCTTGCCGGCGGTCTTGATCTCCGAAACCACCAGTGCGTCACCGAACTGCACACCGAGCCCATCCGGGGAGGCGAGGTGCCGGGAGTTCTGCACCCCGTGGAAGACCCGCGACTCAGGCTCGATGCCGTACCCGCGGACACCTTCCGCGATGACCGGTTCCCGCAGGTTGCCCCAGTCCGTGTACACGTTCCCGGTGAACGAGTCGGTCTTCCGGCCCAGCTTCAGGTCGATGAGGTCCTGCTGCCGGATCTTCCCCCGGATGAGGTCCCTGATCTCCGTGGCGGTGATGCCCTGGGCTCGCTCGGCGAGCCAGGCGGTGCGGTCCTTGTCGGATGCTCCGGCCCGTGCGTACAGGTCCGTGAGTTCCTGCGATTCGATGACAGCGCTCACGACTGCACCTCGCCGAGCTTGTCGAAGTCGACACCGGCTGCACGCATCGGACCCGTCAGGATCTCGAACTGCTCCGGCGTGATGAGGTCACGGACAGCGATCGCTTCAGCGGCCCGAGCAGCGGCCCGAGCAGCGGCCCGAGCAGCGGCCCGAGCAGCGGCCCGAGCAGCGGCCCAAGCAGCGGCCCAAGCAGC
>NZ_PCOW01000024.1:0-62112 GCF_002979495.1 Microbacterium sp. MYb64
GGGGGAGGCCTGTGCCGGGGGCGCGGTCTTCGCGTCGCGGGCGCCGTCCGCCGCACCGAGCCGCGCGGCGCGATCGAACCACGCCTCGATGCGCGCCGGAGAGGCATCCTTCACACCGAGCATCCGCGTGGTCCGCACGTCCCTGATTCCGCAGAACCGCATGGTCGCGCGCACGACGTGCGTCTGTCCCGGCAGGCCGGTGAGAGGGCGGAAATACCAGGGGGTGTCCGCAAGCAGCAGCAGCCGGCCGTGCGGCGCGGTCAGCAGCCCCTCGGGGAGTCCGGAGGGGCGGTACCGGTACTCCTGCTGGGGCAGCAGGCTCCTGTCGAAGAAGCCCTTGAGCAGCGCGGGAACGGATCCCCACCACAGCGGCGTCGCGACGACGACCGTCTGGGCGGCGTGCAGGGCCTCCCGCGCCTCGACGAGGTCGGGTTCGAGCGTCATGCGCTCGCGGTAGCCGTAGCGCAGGATCGGGTCGAAAGCGAGATCGCGCAGAGCGAGCACGCGCGCATCTCCGTGCGCCTCGGCGTATCGCCGGGCGAGCGCGGCGGTGAGGGAACGGGCGTCGGGGTGGCCGTCGATGACGAGGGCGGCGGACATGCGATCTCCAATCTGGACACTGTCAACTAGGTGGACACTGTCAAGATAGGAGAGGATGTTGCTCGTGTCAAGTTCACGTTCCGGGTATCACCACGGCGATCTCGCGCATGCGCTCGAGGACGCGGCGATGCAGCTGCTCGCGGAGAAGCCCGCGAAGGAGATCAGCCTGCGCGAGGTCGCGCGCGCCGCGAACGTGAGCCACAACGCGCCGTATCACCACTTCGCCGACCGGAACGGCCTGATCAAGGCGATCGCCGAGCGCAGCATGGCGGATCTGCTCGCGCATGTGCGGGCAGCGATCGCCGCGAGCCCCGACCCGAGAGCGGCGCTGCGGAACGGCGGCGGCGCCTACATCCGCTTCGCGGTCGAGCACCCGAACGCCTTCGAGGCGATCTACGATCCGACCGTGTGCGTGCCGGGATCGCCCACGGCGACGATGGCGCCGCTCATCGCCGGTCTTGAGGAGGCGCTGGGGGAGGCCGCGCTCGCCGCAGGGCTGGACCGCGCCACGGACGCCGTGGGCTTCTGGGGGCTCGTGCACGGGCTCGGCATGCTTTCCGCCGCCGGGCATTTCCCGGTCGAGGTCGCGCTCCTCGGATACGAGAGCGCGGTCGATCGGATGCTGCCTCACGCCTCCGTCTGACCCCCCCGCGGAACCCACTTCCTCCGCCTTCGACCCCCTCCATCTCCGAGTCGTCCCCGTCAGCGGACCCCCTAGCGTCCGCTGACGGGGACGACGCGAAGGTGGGGGGTCCATAGCCGGTACCTCGGATCCGCCCGGCCTGCGCCCAGGGTTCGCCCACCGCTCTTACAGGCGGGTTTTCGTACGGTTGAGGGATGTCCTATTCCGCCCACCGCCCTGGCCGCATGGATTCCCAGGGCCGGATCGCCTTCGACGTCGATGGACAGCCCGACCCCGCGAACCCCGCCGACCCGACCGCCGAGGATCCGTTCATCTTCGTGCGCGACTACACGCCGACCGGATCCGATCCCGCCGCCGAGACCGCTCCGATCGAGCCGGTCGCCCCGCCGCGCCCGCCCGTGCCGGCGCCCGCACCGGAGCCGGAGCAAATGCCAGAACCCGAGCCCGAGCCTCGCATCGAGGACCTTCTCGCCGCGGCCGATGAGCCCGCCGCGCCGCAGGCCCCGGAGCCCACAGCCATCGTCGAGCCCGCTCCAGTCGTCGCCGCACCCGCACCGGCCGCCGCCCGGCCCCCGAAACAGCCCAGGCCCCCGAGACAGCCGAAGACCCCGCGCGAGCCCCGCCCGCAGGGCTGGTTCTGGCGCCGGCTGGCGATCCTCGGCGGCGCCGACGGCACGATCCTCGACCGCGTCCCCACCGAGCAGCCGCGCTTCGTGCAGATGTTCTTCGTGCTGGCGGGCACCGCGCTGGTGTCCGCGCTCTCGATGCTGTTCGCCCTCACCACGGGCGTGCAGGTGCTGGTCTGGCTGGCCGTGCCGCTCGCGATCGTCTGGGCGCTGCTGATCTTCAACCTCGACCGCTTCCTCACCTCGACGATGCGCTCGACCCGCAACATCTGGCGTCTGCTGGGTCTCGCGGTCCCGCGTGTGCTGATGGCCGCGATCATCGGGTTCGTCGTGGCCGAGCCGATCGTGCTGCAGGCGTTCCACAACGACATCGCCCGTGAGGTGACCGCGACCAACCTGGTGCAGGCGCAGTCCGACCAGAAGGCCGTGACCAGCGGCCCGGAGAAGAAGGCGCTCGACGCGGCCTCCGCCCGCCTCGCCGACCTGCAGAACCAGGCCTCGACCGGCATCGTGAAGGGCACGTCCAGCGACTCCGCCTCGCAGAAGGCGGCGCAGGACACGGTCACCAAGATCACCGGTCAGATGACGGATCAGCAGAAGGTCATCGACCAGGCCCGTGCGCTGTACCAGTGCGAGCTCACCGGGCAGGGCGCCGGCACGGTGCCGGGCTGCACCGGCGTGCAGGGGGACGGCGCGAGTTCGACCGCGGCGAAGTCGCAGCTCGACCAGGCGCAGCAGACCTACGACGCGCTCGCCGCGCAGCTGCGCCAGGCCAACACCGACCTCGAGTCCGCGGACAGCTCGTCGAAGACGGCGACCTCGGCCACCGAGGCGCAGAACCGTCAGCAGGCGAAGGACCAGATTCCCACCGCCGAGCAGGCGTACAAGACCGCGCTCGACGCGTACAACGCGCGGGCCGCGTCCGTGGCGGGCACGAACGCGGGTGCGGTGGGCCTGCTCAGCCAGATCTCGGCGCTCGACCGCCTCTCCGCGAAGGAGCCCGTGCTGGGCTTCGCGCACTGGCTGATCGCCGCGCTGTTCTTCATGATCGAGCTGCTGCCGGTCATCGTGAAGGTGCTGACCAGCTGGGGAGAGCCCTCGCTCTACGAGAAGGCCGAGGCGATCGCGAAGCAGGTCGAGCTCGACCGCGTCACGTCGAAGGGCTACCGCGACCGCGCCGCGATCATCGCCGAAGAGGCGAAGCACCGCGCCTTCGCCGACGCGCACGAGGCTGAGACGGCCGCCGCGGCGTCGGATCCGGCTCCCGCGTCGGCGACGGCCCCCGTTCCGGTGAGCACGCCGGATCCCGCGACCGCGCCTACGACCGCCCTCCCCGTGGTCACGGCCGAGGCCGCGCCGACGGCCGCGCTGCCGGCGGTCACGGCCGAGACCGCTCCGGTCGCCCCCGCCCCGCCGGCGCACACCGCTCCGGCCCCGCCCGCGCCGTCCGGTGCGCCCTCGTGGCCGGTGCCCGCGCACCCCGGTGTCGGATCCGCGCACCCGGCTCCCGCCTCCGCGCACCCGGCTCCCGCCTCCGGGCACCCGGCTCCGTCCTCGGCGCACCCGGCTCCGTCCTCGGCGCACCCGGTGGCGCCCGCCCCGCAGCCGGCGCCGCCCGCCGTGCCCGACGCCGCCCGCGTCTGACGCCTGTCCCGCGCGCCATCCGTCATTCCTCCCGACGGATGGCGCGCAGACGTCTGTCGACCTCGTTCCCGTCGCAGAATCTGTCGTTCTGACGGCGCTTGAGCGGCAGAAATCGCGACGTGAACACCTGGATCCGACGAGAATCGCGACCGGAACCGGGAAACCGGAACCGGGAATCCGGAACCGGGAAACCAGAACCGGGATCGCGGCGGGTCGAGCCGGCCTACTCCTTGACGGATCCCGCCGTGAGGCCGGCCACGATCCAGCGGCTGGCCACGGCGAAGAGCACCATGGTCGGCAGGATCGTGAGCACCGCGGCGGCCGACATCGAGCCCCAGTCCACGTTGAACGTGGAGATGAAGCTGTTCAGCGCGGCGGGGATCGTGCGGTTCTCCTCGGACTGCATGAGCACGACCGACAGGAACAGCTCGTTCCAGCAGTTCACGAAGTTGAAGATGAACGCGGCGATGATCCCGGGGGTCATCACCGGCACCAGGATCCGGAACAGCGCGCCGAGCCGGGAGCAGCCGTCGATCATCGCCGACTCTTCGAGCGCATCGGGCACGTTCTCGAAGAACCCGCGCAGCATCACCGTCGAGAACGGGATGCACACGGCGACGTAGACGAGGATCAGGCCGGGCTTGCTGTCCACCAGGCCCAGATCGGTCATCATCGTGTAGAGCGGGCCGAGCGCGATGAACGCGGGGATCATCTGGGTCAGCAGGAACGCGATGAGCACCGCGCCCTTGCCGCGGAACTCGAACCGCGAGATCACGTAGGAGCTGAGCAGCGCGATGAGCGTCGACGTCGCGCCCGCGATGAGGGCGACCACCGCCGAGTTCGCCAGGAAGACCCCGAAGTTCGAGTCCGAGAACAGCTTGGCGTAGTTCTGCACCGAGGGTTCTGAGGGCCAGTACTCGATCGGGAAGCGGTTCACGGTCTGCGGCGACTTGAACGACGTCAGCACGATCCAGTACAGCGGGAAGAGCGTGATCAGCAGCCAGAGCGCGAGCCCGACCACCTTGATGACGCCGCCCACGGTGACCCGGGAGCGGGAGGAGCGCGCCGGGCGCGAGGAGCCCGCGCGTCCGGTCGTGAGGGTCATGGTGGCGCTCATCGGCTGGCCTTCCGCATTGCGAAGAGGTAGAACGCGCAGAACACGAACAGCACCGCGACGACGATGAGGCCGATCGCGCTCGCCGTGCCGTAGTTGCCCTGCTGCGTGAAGTTGATCATCCAGGTCGTGATGATGTGCGTCCGGTTCGCCGGACCTCCGCCCGTCATCGCCCAGATGATGTCGGGGAAGTTGAAGATCCAGATCACGCGCAGCAGCACGGTGAGGAACAGGGTCGTGGAGATGTACGGGATCACGATCGAGAAGAGCTGGCGCGCCTTGCCTGCACCGTCCAGGCTCGCCGCCTCCAGGACTTCCTCCGGCACGGACTGCAGGGCGGCGAGGATCATGATCGCGAAGAACGTCACGCCGTACCAGATGTTCGCGACGATCACCGCGAACATCGCGAGCTTCGGATCCGCGAGCCACGGCAGCGGCGCCGAGATCAGATGCGCCTTCATGAGCAGGTCGTTGATCACGCCGAACTCGGCGTTGAACATCCAGCGGAACAGCATCCCGATGAGGAATCCGGACACGGCCCAGGGGAAGAACACGAGCGCCTGGTAGACGCCGCGGAAGCGGAATCGCTGGCGCAGGGCGAGGGCGATGAGGAAGCCGATCACGAATTGCGGGACCAGGGATCCGATCACCCACAGCACGGTGTTGCCCGCGACGGTCGGGAAGACTGGGTCGGAGAGGACCTTGACGAAGTTGTCGAAGCCGACGAACGGTGTCGAGGTGAGATCCCAGAGGTTGTAGTCCAGGAACGCCATGCGCGCGCCCTGGAGCATCGGCAGGTACGTGAACCAGCACACGAACACGATCGCGGGCGCGAGGAAGGCGAGGATCGTGAGCGCGTGCCGCGCGCGGAACGTGGTGCGGCGGCGCCCTGCGCCCGTGGGGGCGGGCTGTGGCCGCGCGGGCCGAGCGGCCCGGCCGGAAGAACCGGCCGGGCGCTCGGTGGCGGAGGTCGAGGTCACGACATCAGCCCTTCTTGTACTTGTCAGTCCAGTACTGGTCCCACGAGGTGAGCAGTTCCTTGGTGGTCATGTTGCCGAGCAGCACGCTCTGCACGTCCTGGTCGGACTTCTGGATCCACTCGGTCCACCATGCGACGCCTCGGGGCTGCTGCACGTTGACGTAGGTGTCGGGGTGCTCGGTCATGGTGACGTAGCTCGTCCAGGGCCCGGTCGAGTAGAACGGGTCCTTGGCCGCGGCCGCGATGATCGGCACCAGGCTGTTCTTCTGCGCGAACGTGGTCGCGGGCTTCGCCGAGGACAGGTACTCGACCAGCTTGACCGCCGCGTCCTTGTGGGCGCTCGACTGCGCGACGCCCCAGCCGGCGACGGCGAGGGGCTGCGCGGCCTTGCCGCTCGGGCCGGTGAGCAGCGGCGCGGTGTTCCACTGGTCCTGCTTCAGGCTGGACGCGGAGACGGTCGCGATGACCTCCGGGTCCTGCAGCAGGAAGGCCGTGGTGCCGTTCGTGAAGCCCGCCACCATCTCCGGGTAGCCCCAGGAGACGGCCGACGGCGGGGAGGCCTTCTTGAACAGCGCGAAGTAGTCGTCGACGCCCTTCTGCGCGTCGGGCGAGGAGAAGATCGTCTTGCCGTCCTTGAGCAGGAACGCGTTCGAGGTGTCGAGGTCGTCGATCGTGTACGCCTCGATCGCGGCGACGACGTTCGAGTTGGCGTTCTTGCCCCCGCGGAACGCGTAGCCGTACTGGTTCTTCTCCGGATCCTGGATCTTCGACGCCTGGTCGAGCAGGTCCTTCCAGGACTTGGGTGGCCCGTCGAAGCCCGCGGACTTCACGAGATCCGTGCGGTAGAAGAGCGAGAGGCCGTAGAAGCCGTAGGGGACGAACCAGGTCTTGCCGTCGGAGACGCCGGCCTTCTTGGCGTTGTCGGTGAGCGCGCTCCAGCCGTCCCAGCTCTTCAGATCCGCGGTCATGTCGTACAGCCAGTGGTTGTTCGCGAACGGGCCGACCGTGATGTCGCGGGTCTCCAGCACGTCGATGCCCTTGCCGGACTGCAGCATCTGCTGGATCGTGGTGTCGGCCTGCTCGGTGGGCGGCGAGACCAGCTTGACGGTGATGTTCGGGTTGGCCTTCTGGAAGTCGTCGAGCAGGCCGCGGATGAGCTTGGTGCGGTCCGGGTTCGTCAGGCTCTCCACCATCTGGAGGGTGACCTTGCCGTCGGCGGATCCGCTTCCGCTCGATGCTCCGCCGGAACAGGCGCTGAGTGCGAGGACGGCGACGATGCCGACCCCGGCGATCGAGGCGAGTCGGGTGCGCTTCACCATGGGGCTTCCTTTCATTGGGTGTTGCAGGGATGGTGCAGGTGGGGGAGGTGCGCGTCAGCGCCCGGCGAGTTCGAGGATCCGCGGCACGCAGCGCTCGGCGAACGCCTCGAAGTCGGCGGCCTCGTTGTACAGGTGCGCCGAGAGGCGGAAGTAGCCGGCGCCGGCGAAGCTCGTGAAGGCGGTCTCCACGCCGACCTCGTCGAACAGGCGCATGCGCAGGTCGTCGGCCTCCTCGCGGGTGCGGCCGATGCCGAGCGGCAGCCGGATCAGGCGCATGGAGGGGACCGGCATGGGCAGGTCGACGAGCGCCGGCTCGTCGGCGGCGCGCTCGAAGGCCTCCGCGATGATCCTGGCGCCGGCGTCCGCGATCTCGGCGACCGTGTCGCGCGTGCGGTCCCAGCCGTGCTCGCGCTCGATGAACGCGATCGCGGCGGGGGTGGCGAGGTAGGTCGTGGCGTCGATCGTGCCCTGCGTGTCGAAGCGCGCGGGGTATGCCTCCGTCGCGGCCCAGGAGTCGATGAGCGGCCAGAGTTCGTCGCGGTCGGGCGCCTGCGTCACGAGCAGGGCGGATCCGCGGGGGGCGCACGGCCACTTGTGCATGTTGCCGAACCACCAGTCCCCGCCCCCTGCGACCGCGGCGTCCCGGATCAGACCGGGGGCGTGGGCGCCGTCCACGAGCACGCGCACGCCGTGCTCGTGTGCGAGCGCGGTGATCTCGGCGGTGGGGAAGCGCCGACCCGTGGAGGACGTGATCTGGTCGAGGACGATGAGCCTCGTGCGCGGGCCGAGCTCTTCGGCGAACCGGGCGACGACGGTGTCGGCGTCGTCCAGCAGGCCGAGGGCGACCGTGCGCAGACGAGCGCCGAAGCGGCGGGCGAGCCGGGCCGCGCCCATGGTCACGGCTCCGTAGCCGTGGTCCGTGACGAGGATCTCGTCGTCGTGATCCAACTGCAGGGCGTTGTAGACGACCGTGGCCGCGGCGGAGGCGTTCGGCACGAAGGCGGTGTCGGCGGCGTCGGCTCCCACGAACGGCGCGACTTCGGCGCGGGCCGCCTCGACCTTTTCCGCGATCCGGGGGAACCAGCCGACCGGGCTGAGGTCGGCCTCTCGGCGCAACGCGTCCTGCAGGGCGACGACCTCGCTCGGGACGGCGCCGAAGGATCCGTGATTCAGGTGCACGATCCGGGGATCGAGCGGCCAGGCGTCACGGGCCCTGTCGTACGAGAGGAGCGGCACCGGGGCGATGCGGGCGGCCGTGCGGGGGTCGTCCATGGGGGTCTCATCCTTGAGGGCTTAGAGGGGAACAATTCAACTTGTCGCACAACTTTGGCACAGAAGCACCGTCTGGGCCAGCGAATGACGACTTTGGGCCCAAAGTCGTCCGACGACTATTCTCAAACCCGGCGGTGCTCCACACTCGTGAGAGGACTCGCCCAGGGAGGGAAACCATGAGCGCACTCGAGACCGCGCTGCACGGGTTGCGTGCGCTCGTCGCAGACGGGGAGCTCCGCCCCGGCGACAAGCTGCCCAGCGAGGGCGAGCTGTGCGAACAGCTCGGAGTGTCCCGCGGCTCGGTCCGCGAGGCGATCCGGATGCTCGCCGCCCTCGGCGTGCTGGAGACCCGGCACGGATCGGGCAGTTACGTGAGCACGCTGCGGCCCGCCGACCTCATCCGCGGTCTCTCCCTGACGGTCGACGTGCTGCCGCTGGACGCGATCCTCGAACTCGTCGAGATCCGCCGTCCGCTGGAGGCGCACGCGGCGTCGATCGCGGCGGCGCGCGCCGATGACGACATGCTCGCGGAGCTGGCCGAGCTCGTCGAGCGGATCGCCGACAGCCCCGATCACGACGAGGAATCCCGGCTGGATCATGAGTTCCACATGCGCATCGCGGAGCTCGCCGGCAACGCCGCCCTCACGAGCCTCCTCGAGGTCCTGCGCTCGCGCACCCGGCAGTATCGGATCTTCGACGACGCCGACGCCGCGCAGCTCAAGGTCCTCTCCGACGCCGGTCACCGCGCGATCGCCCGAGGTCTGGTCGCGCGCGACCCGGCCGCGGCGTCGGCGGCTGCGGCCGGGCACGTCGCGCAGACCGAGTACTGGCTGCGCAAGCAGATGGCGGAGTGACGGTCCCCGCCCCGGCCGTGGCGCTGGCTCCGGCTTCCGGCCGTGGCGCAGGCCCCGGCTGCCGCCCTCGCCGTGGCCCCGGTTCCGGCTGCCGCCCTCGCCGTGGCCCCGGTTCCGGCTGCCGCCCCAACCGCTCCCGTCGCGAAAGCTGCCGGAATATCCGCCGGAAAGCGGCAGGAGATGCGACGGGAACGTCTGTGTCCGGATGACGGATCCGGATCCCGACGTCGTCCGGCGCACCTACGCTGGATCCATGGTCAACTACCGATACCTGGGCAACAGCGGTCTGAAGGTCTCCGAGATCACGTACGGCAACTGGGTCACGCACGCCTCGCAGGTCGAGGACGCCGCCGCGGTCAAGACGGTGCACGCCGCTCTCGACGCCGGCATCACGACGTTCGACACGGCCGACACCTACGCGAACACGGCCGCGGAGGTCGTGCTCGGCAAGGCCCTCGAGGGTCAGCGCCGCGAGAGCCTCGAGATCTTCACCAAGGTCTACTTCCCGACCGGCCCCAAGGGACCGAACGACACCGGCCTCAGCCGCAAGCACATCCTCGAGTCGATCAACGGATCCCTGAAGCGCCTCGGCACCGACTACGTCGACCTGTACCAGGCGCACCGCTTCGACCACGAGACTCCGCTCGAGGAGACGTTCCAGGCGTTCGCCGACGTCGTCCGACAGGGCAAGGCGCTCTACATCGGCGTCTCCGAGTGGACCGCCGAGCAGCTCCGCGAGGGCCACGCCCTGGCGAAGCAGCTGGGTGTGCAGCTCATCTCGAACCAGCCGCAGTACTCGATGCTGCACCGCGTGATCGAGGGCAAGGTCGTGCCGGCGTCGGAGGAGCTGGGGATCTCGCAGATCGTCTGGTCGCCGATGGCGCAGGGTGTGCTGAGCGGCAAGTACCTGCCCGGCCAGCCGGTGCCGGAGGGCTCTCGCGCGACGGATCCGCACTCCGGCGCGCACTTCATCCAGCGGCTTCTGCAGGACGACATCCTCACCGCCGTGCAGCGGCTGAAGCCCATCGCGGCGGATGCGGGTCTGACGATGCCGCAGCTCGCGATCGCGTGGGTGCTGCAGAACAAGAACGTGGCGGCCGCCCTCGTCGGCGCGTCCCGCCCGGAGCAGCTGGCCGACACGGTCAAGGCGTCCGGCGTGGTGCTCGACGCCGACACGCTGTCCGCGATCGACGCGGCTCTGGCCGGCGTCGTGAACGACGACCCCCAGGACACCTACGAGGTCTCGCCGAAGCAGCGCCTGGTCTGAACTGGGCCTGGTCTGAACCCGGGCCTGGTCTGAACTGGGCCCTCCTGACCGCGAGACTCCATCTCCGCGACGAGACTGCACGCCTGAGCTGCAGTCTCGTCGCCCAGGTGGAGTCTCGCGGTTTTGTGTAGGGCGGGTCAGGCGACCGTGATGTCGACCTGCAGGTCGTGAGCGATTTGCTCGAGAGCCGCGCGCAGGGCCTCCGGATCCGCATCCGCGGGCACGCGTGCGACGACCGATGCCTCGAACAGGCGTCCGCCCGCCATCGCCGCGTCGCGCGTCTCGGTGGTCATGCTCTCGATGCTCAGGGCGTGCGCGTTGAGCACGCCGGAGATCTCGCGCACGATGCCGGGCCGATCGTTGCCGAGCACCTGGATCGACACCTCCTGCGCGGCCTCCGTCGCATCCGCCGCCCCGGATCCGGGGTGCACCGCGACCGTGAGCAGTCCGTCGAGTCCGTGCAACGACGCGCGCAGTTCCTCGACCCGCTCGACGGGCACCGACACCTGGATCACGCCGGCGAATGTGCCGGCGAGCTCCGCGAGCCGACTGTTCTCCCAGTTGCCGCCGTGCTCGTCGACGATGTGCGCGACGGTCGCGACGAGGCCGGGACGGTCGGATCCGACGACGGTGAGGATGAGCGTGGTCATGCCGCCAGCGTAGCGACCGGGGTCGGCGCGGTCACGCCCGGATCGCGGTCACGCTGGATCGCGGTCGCGCGCCGATCCGGTCGGCCCGGAACGTCGCACGGGCGGTCCGGCGGTCCGGGCGGCGCCCTCAGTCCTCGATCCACTCCCCGGTCGCGAGGAAGTGCTCCATGCGCGCGCGATGCGGGGCAAGGTCCCACTTCTGGGCGGTGACCCAATCGTCGGAGTAGTAGGTGTCGAGGTAGCGGGCGCCGCCGTCGCAGATGAGGGTGACCACGCTGCCGCGCTCGCCGGCCCGGAGCATCCGGGCGATGAGCTGGAAGGCGCCGACGAGGTTCGTCCCGGTGGATCCACCGGCCCAGTGCAGCGTGCGCTGCTTCAGCAGCCGGATCGCGGCGACCGAGGCGGCGTCGGGGACGGGGATCATCTCGTCGATGACGCCCGGCACGAATGAAGGCTCGACGCGAGGCCGCCCGATGCCCTCGATCCGGCTCGGGGTGCCGGTCGTGAACGACGGATCCCCGTTGCGCCAGCCGCCGTAGAAGGCCGAGCCCTCTGGATCCACCACCGCGATGCGGGTGTCGTGACAGCGGTAGCGCACGTAGCGGCCGAAGGTGGCGCTCGTGCCGCCGGTGCCCGCGCCGACGACGATCCAGCTCGGGATCGGATGCCGCTCGCGGCGCAGCTGGCTGAAGACGCTCTCGGCGATGTTGTTGTTGCCACGCCAGTCGGTCGCGCGCTCGGCGTAGGTGAACTGGTCGAGGTAGTGCCCGCCGCACTCGGAGGCGAGCCGCTCGGCCTCGGCGTACATGGCCGCTCCGGAGTCGACGAAGTGACAGCGCCCGCCGTAGAACTCGATGAGGTCGATCTTCTCCTGGCTGGTCGAGCGCGGCACGACCGTCACGAACGGCAGGCCCAGCATCCGCGCGAAGTACGCCTCGGACACGGCCGTGGATCCGCTCGACGCCTCGACCAGCGTCGTGCCCTCGTGGATGCGCCCGTTGACCAGCCCGTACAGGATCAGCGACCGGGCGAGCCGGTGCTTGAGGGATCCGGTCGGGTGCACCGATTCGTCCTTGAGGTAGAGGTCGATGCCCCACTCGGCCGGCAGCGGGAACACGTGCAGGTGGGTGTCGGCGCTGCGGTTCCCGTCCGCCTCGAGCAGGGCGATGGCGGATCCGGTCCAGTCGGAGGTCATGTCACGAGGGTAGCCGGGCCGTCCGACGCGAGTAGTCCTCCTGGTTCCGAGTCGTCCCCGTGAGCGGAGGCTATGGGGTGCGCTCACGGGGACGACCCGGACGTGGGGTGCGCCACCTTCCGAGTCGTCCCCGAGAGCGGAGGCTGTGGGGTGCGCTCATGGGGACGACTCGGAAGGTGGGCGAGCGGGCGGGGCGGGAGAGGTGCGCCGAGGGAAAGGGTGTTGATTCCTCTTGCCGCCGTCCCGTTGACTGGCCGCGATCCCGAACGCCTGGAGGCCGCGTGCCGCATCGTCCCAACATCCTCGTCGTCATGGCCGATCAGTTCCGCGCGGCTTCGCTCGGCGCCGTCGGATCCGATCCGGTGCGGACACCGCATCTCGATCGGCTCGCGGCCGAGGGGATCCTGGTGCGCCAGGCTGTGAGCTCCTATCCGGTGTGCAGTCCGCACCGTGCGATGTTCCTCACCGGCATGAGGCCCGAGGTGAACGGGGTGACGCTGAACGTCAACTCCGAGACTGCGCAGGACGGGGTGGGGCTTCGGGACGGTCTGCCGACCTGGGCGAGCGAGTTGCGCGCGCACGGCTGGCGCACCGGCTACATCGGCAAGTGGCACCTCGAGCCGCCGGTCGCCGATGACGAGCGGTTCGGGGAGGGGCGCCGCGACGACGGCAAGGTGTGGGACGCGTGGTCGCCGCCGGCCCGGCGCTTCGGCTTCGACTTCTGGTACTCCTACGGGGCCGCGGACCGTCACCTCGCCCCGCACTACTGGACCACGGAAGCCGGGCGGGACCAGCGCATCGACGTCGAGCAGTGGTCGGCCGAACACGAGACGGACGTCGCGCTGGGCTACCTCGCGGCGGGTGGGTCGGAGCCGTTCGCGTTGATGGTGTCGCTGAACCCGCCGCATCAGCCCTTCGATCAGGTGCCGGAACGGTATCGCGCCGCGTACACCGATCTCGACGAGCGGACCCTGCTCAACCGACCCAACGTGCCGCACGGCACCGCGGTCGCCGCCGAGGCCGCAACGATCGCCCGGGACTACTTCGCCGCGATCACCGGCGTCGACGAGCAGGTCGGACGCCTGGCCGCCGCCGTGGCCGCGCTCGACGACGACCGCCCGACGGTGATCCTGTTCACCTCCGACCACGGGATGCAGCTCGGCAGCCACGGTCTGCTGTACAAGAACGTGGCTTACGAGGAGTCCATGCGACTGCCGCTCATCGTGCACGCGCCCGGTCTCGTGCCCGCCGGATCCTCCGAAGCCGTGGTCGACTCGCTCGACTTCGCACCCACGATCCTGGGGCTCGCGGGCGTCTCGACGACGGATCCGCGGATGGTCGGCCGCGACCGTGCCGAGGCCCTGCGCGGCCGCGAGATCCCCGCCGCGGACGACGCGACGCTCTACCTCCGGCACGCCTCCCGGACGGATCCGAGCAGCGCGCGCGGATGGCGCACCCCCGAGGGCAAGCTCGTGGCGACCTGGAACCCCGGGGGCAGCCTGGGCCTGCAGTTCTTCGACCTCGTCGCGGATCCGTTCGAGCTGCGGAGCGTGCCGGACGCCCCCGCTGCCCGCTGCTTCGCCGCCGCGCTCATCGCTGAGCTCGCGGAGGCGGGGGATGCCTGGGAGGGCCGTACCGCGCTGCTGGCGGCGTACCCTGCCGTCACCACCTGAGGATCAGGCGCCGTCCCAGCCGGGCGCGGCGAACGCGCCCAGCGGATCGTCGTTCAGGGGGCGGGTCTGACCGGCGCCGAACACCGGCAGCCCCTGGCCGTCCAGGTCGGGGACCGCGTGCTCCACGAACCACGCCCGCATCCGGCCCCGCAGCGCCGCGACCTCGTCGGCGCGCGCCGGATCCCCGACGAGGTTGCGCCGCTCGCCGGGATCCGCGGCGAGGTCGTAGAACTCGTGCGGACCGTACGGATGCCGGTGCACGTACTTGCGCTCTGAGGTGCGGATCATCCGCACCGGCCCGTACTCGCTGTGCACGACGACGGGCCGCTCGGGCTCGGTCGCAACCTCACCGTGCAGCGCCCTGGCGAAGCTGCGGCCGGGCCCCTCCTCGAACGGCGCCGGATCCAGTCCGAGCAGATCGAGCAGCGTCGCCGACAGGTCGTAGGCGCTCAGCAGCTCGTCGCGCACGGCACCGGACGGCAGGAGCCCGGGAGCCGCGATGACGAACGGGACCATGACCGACTCGTCGTACATGTTCATCGGGAAGGTGCCGTTGCCCTTGCCCCAGAAGCCGTGCTGGCCGCAGTTGAAGCCGTTGTCGCTGAGGAACACGACGATCGTGTCGTCCTCGATGCCGTGCACGCGGAGGCGTTCGAGCACCCGACCGATCGCGGCGTCCATCGCCGTGACGGCCGCGAAGTAGCCGATCAGCGCCTCGCGGGCGTCGGCCTCGCCGCCGATCGGAGCGCCGTCGAGGGTCTGCAGCCACTCGTGCGGTTGCTCCTGCGGGCAGGTGTCGAATGCGCAGTCCTGGTACATATCCGTGAACTCGTCGGGATGCTGCCCGGCGAACGGCTTGTGCGGGGCAGTGAAATTGAGCGCCAGGAAGAACGGGGCGTCGTGATCCTGCTCGGCATCGATGAAGCCGGCTGCATCGTCGGCGATGACGTCGGTGAGATAGCCGGTGACGTGCTCGGGCTCGCCGTCGCGGTACATGATGGCGTCGCGGTACGGACTGCCGCCGCCGTGCAGGGCGTACCAGTGCACGAAGCCGCGCCGCGGCATGTCGCTCGCTCCCAGGTGCCACTTGCCGCTCAGCCCGAGCCGGTAGCCGGCGTCGGCGAGTGCGTCCGTCAGCGTCGGCAGGCCCCGCAGGTGGTCGCGGCTGCCCGCCCCCGCGTGTGCACCGTCGAGGTAGTCGTGCACGCCGTGCGCGGAGGGGATCCGGCCGGTGAGCAGCGAGGCCCGGGCGGGGGAGCACACAGGCGAGGCGCAGAAGAAGCGGTCGAGGCGGACGCCGCGGTCGGCGAGACCGTCGAGCACCGGGGTGCGGATCTCATGGTTGCCGGCGGCGCCGAGCGCCCACGGACCCTGATCGTCGCTCACGATCAGGACGAGGTTCTTCCGGCTCATGCGATCGCGCCCGCCCGGGAGAACGACACGCTCGCGCCGTCCGCAGCCGACCGGTACGCCGCGTGCACCAGCTCCACCACATGCCGGGCGTGCGCGAGCGGCACGGTGGGGGCGCCGCCCGCGACGACCGCCGCGAGGTCGGCGAGCTGTGCCGTGAAGGCTTGCTGGATCCCCGCGGGGTCGACGGCGTGCTCGATGCGGGATCGCCCGTCGGCGTGCACGACCGTGCCCCGGTGCGGGTCGACCTCGATCACGCCCCGTTCGCACACGATCGTCATGCTGTCGCCCCGCGTGGCAGGGTCGCTGATGACTGAGATCGTCACCCCCACGCCGTTGTCGAGGCGCAGCTGCATGTTGCCGTCGGTCTCGACCAGGGATCCGAAGCGGTTCGCCGTGTCGGCCAGCATCTCGACCGCTCGGCCTCCGCCCAGCCAAAGCGATCGATCCAGGCAATGACCGCCGATGTTGATCAGCGCGCCGCCGCCGGCGATCTCGGGGGAGAAGAACCACGCCGAACGGGATCCGGGCCGGTAATCGGTGCTGCGGTTGTCGCGGATCAAACGGACCTCGCCGAGCTCGCCCGACGCGATCACGCGAGCGGCCGCCACCTTCTCGGGGAGGAAATGCTGGATGTGCCCCACGGTCAAGGCGACGCCGGCGGTCCGGCACGCCGCGATCATCCGGTCGCAGTCGGCGACGCTCGTGGCCATCGGCTTCTCGACCAACATATGCGCACCTGCGCTCGCCGCATCCTCGGCGATCGGCAGGTGCAGCGCGTGCGGAGTGTTCACTATGACCGCGTCGACGACGCCGGCGTCCAGCATCCGGCGATGATCGGTGAACACGGCGGCTCTCGTGCCGGCCGTGGCACGCCGGGCGGCCTGCTCGTCGATGTCGCAGACCGCGGTCAGCTCGATCCCGTCCAGCACGGATGCTGCCGTGATGTGGAAAGGGGCGACCGCTCCGGCTCCGATCAATCCGATGCGCACGTGTTCTCCTCAGTGTTCGTCGTGTCGGTCGCCCGTGCCGCAGGATCGGCGGATCACGATGCGCGGGCGGAGTCTGATCTGGTGCAGCGGGCACTCGTCGCCCTCGACGAGGCGACGCAGCATGACGTCGGCCGCCATCCGGCCGATGCGGTACTTCGGCGGGGCAACCGCGGTCAGCGGGACCTCGGCCAGGTCGGCGAACTCGTCGTCGTACGAGACCAGGGCGAGACCGTCGGGCACGCGGACACCGCCGCGGCGTGCGGCGCCCTCGAGCATGGCTGCCTCACGATCGCCGAACACGAGCGCCGCGGTCGCCTCGAAGGCGCGCAGCGCACGGAACGCGGTCTCGGCGGAGTCGGCCTCCCAGTCGGTCTTCGCCTGCGAGAACTCCAGCTCCGGGGTGAGCCCGAGGTCGGCGATCGCGCTGCGATACCCCTGTACGACCCCGAACTCGGTGACCGTGCGCGAACGCGTGAGCAGCGCGATGCGGGTGTGCCCGAGGCGGGCGAGGTGCGCGACCGCGTCGTATGCGCCGCCGGCGTGGTCCGAGCAGACGTGCTCCGTGGTGTCGGCGGGGCCGATGCCGTGCAGGCTGCGCTCCACGAGCACGACCGGCACCGGCAGCGCCATGAGCTCCCGAGAACGGGCGAGCGGGTCCTCGATCCCGGTGAGGGTGGGTGCGAGCAGGAGCCCGTCGACGTCGGCGTCGAGGAGCGACGCGATGGACTCGTCCTCGCGCTCGGGCTGGTAGCGATAGGTGGCCAGCTGCAGGGAGGCGCCGGCCGCGGACAGCGACTCGTCGATGCCCTGCAGCACCCGCGGATAGTAGAGCTGGGTGTCGGGCAGCAGCACCCCGATCCGGCGTCGGGCGCGCTCCTCGCGCGGTCGGGCATGGGCGACGAAGCTGCCCGCGCCCTGCCGTCGCACGACGATCCGCTCGGCGACGAGCTCGTCGAACGCGCGCCGCACAGTGGTCAGCGACAACCCGCTCTCTTTGGCCAGCTCCTGCTCGGTCGGGAGCTTCTGCCCCGCGGTCCAGGTGCCGGCGAGGATGCCGCGGCGCAGCTGATCGGCGAGGATCTCGAACTTCAATCCCCGCGATTCCGCATCGCGCACAGGCGCCCCGCGCTTTCCGGCCATCACGATCCCTCCGTCGTACTTCTCTGATTCTGTTCCCCGGAAAGTGAGGAATAAAGACGTATTAGGCGATTCCTTGCGTGCTGATGAGGGTACTTCGTCGGACAGGTCCGACCATCGGGGAGTAATGGAGAGACAAATTCACGATTACTCCTTGAATGCTTCTTTCGGGTGGGGCGAGAGTCGTGCGACACAGGCGACGATGCCTCTCAGACGGAAGGAAATCCGATGGCGAAGATCCGAAAGCTCTCAGCCCTCGCTCTGATCGGCGCGCTCGCGCTCTCCGCCGCCGGATGCGCATCCGGTGCGGGTGGTGGGTCGAACTCGGGGGGAACGCTCACGTACTGGTCGATGTGGAAGGAGGGCGAGGCGCAGCAGAAGGTGCTCGCCACCGCGATCGCCGACTTCACCAAGGAGACCGGCATCAAGGTCACCGTGCAGTGGCAGGGGCGGGACAGCGTGAAGAAAGTCGTCCCGACGCTGAACACCAACAATGTCCCCGACCTCATCGACAGCTCGTTCGCCAAGCTCGCCCCCGTCCTCGCGACGAGCGGGCAGGCGAAGGAGCTGACCGCCGCATACGGTGGCGACGTCGACGGCAAGAAGGTCTCCGCCTTGATCCCCGAGGCCTATCTGGCCGACACCGACATCATCCGCAAGGGCGACAAGTCGCCGTGGATGCTTCCGTACACGCTCACCAGCGATGCCATCTGGTTCAACGCCGAGACGCACCCCGAACTCGCGTCGGCTCCGCCGAAGGACTGGAACGACTTCGTCGCGGAGCTCGACACGCTCAAAGCCGCGAACCAGGTGCCGCTCGCGATCGATGGCGACGTCTCCGGCTACAACGCCTACTGGTACACGTCGGCGCTCGTGCACATCGCCGGTCCCGGAGCGATGAAGAAGATCGCCGAGGACAAGACCGGCAAGGCGTGGGAGGGATCCGACGCCGTCAAGGCGGCGACGATGGTGCAGCAGCTCGTGGACGGCGGGTACTTCATCTCCGGCTACAACGCGAGCAAGTGGCCGGCGCAGCAGCAGTCCTGGGCCGACAACAAGGCCGCACTGCTGTACAACGGCACCTGGATCCCCACCGAGACGGCCTCGTACGCGGCGAGCGGCTTCCAGTACTCGTCGTTCCCGTTCCCGACGGTCGACGGCGGCAAACAGGTCTCGCGTGCCGACTTCATCGGGTTCGCGGTGCCGGCCAAGGCCAAGAACGCCGAGAACGCTCAGAAATTCGCCGCGTTCTTCCTGAAGAAGAAGTACCAGGACGCGCTCGGCACGGACGCGAAGATCCTGCCGATTCGCGCGGACGCGACCATCAGTCCTGAGGTCGCGTCGGTGAAGAAGGCGCTGGACACGGCGGACGGTTTCTACGTGCAGAACGATGGGATCGCCTTCCCCGGCTACGCCGAGAAGCTGCTCTATCCGACCATCGACCAGCTCGTGCAGGGCAAGCTCTCCGCGACCGACTTCATCGCCGCGATGAAGTCGGGACAGGCCGACTACTGGAAGCAGAACTCATGACCCAGACGGCAGCGATGCCCGGGGTGTCCGCCGGCCGGGGCGCGCGTCGCGCGCCCCGCGTCGGCGGCAACGCCATCGACAACGCGCGCAAGAGGCTCTTCGTCCCCTTCGTGGGCCCGGCCCTCCTGTTCTACTCGGTGCTGTTCGTCGGTCCGTCGGTCTACGCGATCTGGATCAGCTTCCACAAGTGGGCGGGCGCGGGGCCGATGGAGTTCGTCGGCGTCGGCAACTACGTGAAGCTGTTCGGGGACAAGCTGTTCCTGCAGTCGTTCGGCAACACGCTGCTGCTGCTGTTCGTGGTCGGCATCGCCGTCTTCGTGGTCTCGTTCGGCCTCACCCTGGTGCTGCGCGACATGGTCGGACGCAAGATCGCCCGTTCCGTGATCTTCTTCCCGCATCTCGTGAACGCCATGATCTTCGGCGTGCTCGCCGGGTTCGTGCTGAACCCCGGCGGGCTCGTGAACACGCTCCTGGGCTGGGCCGGCGTGACGGATCCACCGGCCTGGCTCGCGACGGAGAACCTGTTCCCGCTGATCATGGTGATGCTCACCTGGATCACCACCGGCTATTACACGACCATCCTGATGGCCGGCGTCGACCGGATCCCGCCCTACTACTACGAGGACTGCGCCCTCGCCGGCGCGAACGCGTTCCAGCGGCTGCGCTACGTGATCCTGCCGCTGACCTGGGACGTGTTCGGCACCTGCGCGGTGCTCTGGACGATCTCCTCGGTGAAGATCTTCGAGATCATCTGGATCTTCGGCGGCTCCACCGGCCAGGGGATCCCGCCCACGCGCACCTGGAGCACGGCCGTCTACACATACGTGACGGCGTTCTCCGGGGAGTCCATCCCCGCATACGGCATGGCCAGCGCCAGTGCGATCCTGTCGCTCGCCCTGGTGTCCGTGCTCGTCGTCCTGCTGCGCCGCGTGATGAAGCGCGACGCGATCGAGATCTAGGAGTCCCTGATGACCTCTGCCCTGCTGCTCCGGGAGGAGACCAGCACCCGTGCGGTCGTGACCGGCCGATCCGACCGACCGCGTCGCCGGGGCGCGGCGATCGGGCGCGAGCGCGGCGTGCTGCGCGGGATCGGGCTGGTGCTGCTGTGGGCCTTCGTCGCCCTGAACATCGCCTGGATGGTCTGGATGGTGATCCAGGCGTTCCGCGACACCCGTTCGATCCTGAGCGACCCCTGGGGGATGCCCACGTCGCTCGACCCCGTGAACTTCGTCACCGCCTGGACCGCGGGCGATTTCGCCACGGCGACGCTCAACAGCGTCAGCACCACCCTGGTCTCCTCGTTCGTGACGGTCGCGATCGCGGCGCCTGCCGCCTACTACCTCGGCCGCGTGGAGAACCGATTCACGAACGCGCTCACGATGTACTTCGTACTCGGGCTGGGGATCCCGGTGCAGGTGATCCTCATCCCGCTGTTCGTGATGCTCAACGAGGTGTATCTGACCGACAGTCTGATCGGCCTCAACATCGTCTACGTCGGCGTCTCCATGCCATTCACCGTGTTCCTGCTCATCGCATTCTTCCGCTCCCTCCCCCAGGAGCTCGAAGAGGCCGCCGCGCTGGACGGGACCTCCGCCTTCGGCACCTTCTGGCGGATCACGCTGCCGCTCGCGAAGGGCGGCATCCTGACTGCGTTCGTGCTGCAGGTCATCTCGCACTGGAACGAGACGCTGCTGGCGCTCACACTGCTGCAGTCGACGGACAAGTACACCCTGCCGGTGGCGCTGATCTCGTTCATTCAACAGCAGACCTACTCCGGTGCCGACTGGGGTGGACTGTTCGCCGGCCTGTGCATCGTGGTGCTGCCTATGCTCGCGATCTACCTGTGGCTGGGCCGCCGTCTCACCGAGGGGCTCACGCTCGGCATGGGCAAGTAGCAGCGCGGGCGGCTCTGCTTCTCGAGGAGTCCCGGTGGGATGCGCTGACGGGGACGACCCGGAACTGGAGTGGAGTGGGGTGCGCTCGCGGGGACGACCCGGACAGGGGTGCTCCCACAATGCGGTCGTCCCCGTCAGCGGACGCCCTGGGGTGCGCTCGCGGGGACGACCCGGATGTGGGGTGCTCCCGCAACAGAGTCGTCCCCGCCAGTGGACGCTATGGGGTGCGCTGACGGGGACGACCCGGAACTGGAGTCGGGCGCGGAACCGGGAGCGGAGCGAGCTGAGCCGCGGGCTACGCCTCGGCGCGACGGGCGCGGTAGGCGGCGACGGCGTTGCGGTTGGCGCAGACCGTGGAGCAGTAGCGCTTGGAGCGGTTGCGGGAGAGGTCGAGCGCGAGGGCTTCGCAGGTGTCGTCGGCGCAGACCGAGATCCGGGATCCCTCCTCGGCGCGGATCACGTCGATCAGCGCCATCGCCGTCTCCACGATCACGCGCTCGGGCAGCGGGTGATCGTCGGCGACCGCGTGCAGGTGCCAGTCCAGCGGGCCGTGCCGGGCGAGGCGGGGTGTCAGGGAGATGCCGGCGAGCGCCTCGTTGACGGCGACGGCCATGTCGTCGCGCGGCGCGAGCAGCATCGTGCGCAGCTGTGAGCGGATCCCTCGCAGTCCCGCCAGCTCGGCCTCGTCGCGATCGAGCCGTCCGGTGTAGCCGAACTGCCCCAGGAACTCCGCCTCATCGCTCAGAGAGGTGAGCGTGTCGGGATCCTCTGCCGAGTTCACGAGCCACACGGCGGCCCGGAGGGTCTCCTCGGTGTCATCGGTGAAGATCATGTTGACACCTTACATCCTCGCCGAGTAGCGTCACATGTCATGAGCACAGTGGCGAATGACACGCGCGCCGTCGGCATGCGTTCCGGACTGGTCTTCGCCCTCGGCGCGGCGCTCTCCTTCGGGATGAGCGGAGCTTGGGCCCGCGGTCTCATGGACGCGGGGTGGAGCCCCGGTGCCGCCGTCACGGTCCGCATGTGGGTCGCCGCGCTCGTCCTGCTCGTGCCGACGCTGCTCGCGCTGCGCGGCCGCTGGGGGATCGTCCGGAAGCGCGCCGGGATGATCGTCGTGTACGGGCTGCTCGCGGTCACGGCTGCGCAGCTGTGCTTCTTCCAGGCCGTCGCCGTCATGGACGTCGGCCTCGCGCTCCTCATCGAATACACGGCGCCGATCGCGGTCGTGCTCTGGCTCTGGCTCCGGCGCGGGGAGCGCCCCGGCGTGCGAGGCATGATCGGCGCCGTCGTCGCATTCATCGGACTCGTGTTCATGCTGGAGATCTTCACCGGCTCCCGGATCGACCCGGTGGGAGTCCTGTGGGCGCTCGGCGCGATGGTGGGCGCCGCGACCTACTTCCTGCTCTCCGGGCGCAGCGACACCGGGCTGCCGCCGATCGCCCTCGCCGGACTCGGCCTGCTGATCGGGTCGATCGGCCTGACCGTCGCCGGCGCGACCGGGATCCTGCCGATGGCCTGGAACACCCACGACGTCGCCTACCGGTTCGGAACGCTGCCGTGGTTCGTGCCGGTGCTCGCGGTCGGGGTGATCGCGACGGCGCTCGCCTACGTGCTCGGCATCGTGTCGACGCGGAGGCTGGGATCGCGCTTCGCGTCCTTCGTGGCGCTCTCCGAGGTGATCGCTGCGCTGCTGTTCGGCTGGCTGTTCCTCGGGCAGCTGCCCGATCTGCTGCAGGCGTTCGGAGGCGCGCTCGTGCTCGTCGGCGTGGTGCTGGTGAAGCTCGGGGAGCCCGTCGTCGACGAGGTGGATCCCGATGCGGTTCCGGAGCCGGCCGGGGTTCTCGGCTGACTTATGTATACGAAATAGCGCGCATCTAGGAAAGCAGCGCCGATCAGTCGCCTTTGTGTATACACTGGCGTCATGACCATCGTCGCCGAGGGGATGCGCGCAGGGGAGTTCGCCTACCGTGCGCTGCTCGAGGAGATCCAGTCCGGATCCCTCGCCGCCGGCACCGTGCTCGCCGAGGTCGAGCAGGCCGAGCGACTCGGCGTGAGCCGCACTCCGCTGCGTGAGGCGCTGCGTCGACTGACGGCGGACGGGCTCGTCGAGCAGCTCTCGCCGCGCATCACGGTGGTCGCCGCGATCGATGCCGACGACATCCGCGACCTGTTCGCGCTGCGCCGCGCGCTCGAGGAGACCACCGCGCGCGCCGCCGCGTCCGCGGACGGCCGCGCGGAGTTCACAGACCTCGCCGCCCGCTTCGCCGACGCCGCGGAGGCGCTCGGAGACGAGGAGGGGCGCGCGCAGTACTACGCGCTCATCGCGCGTTTCGACGAGGCGCTCGACGCGGCCGTCGGCAACGACTACCTCACGGCCGCGCTGCGCACCGTGCGCACCCACCTCGTGCGCGTGCGCCGGATGGCGCGCGACAAGCCGGCGCGCCTCGCCGCGAGCGCCGGCGAGCACCGGCTGATCGCCGAGGCGATCGGATCCGGAGACGGCGACCTCGCCGCGCACGCCACCCACGTCCACCTGCACAACGCGCTCGCGAGCATCCTCGACTCGCTGACCGGTGCGGATCCCGAGCGTCCTTCGTCTCGCTTCGCTCGCTCAGGAACCGTGCGGCGAGACGAAGGACCTACCACGACCCCGTCCGGAAAGAAGGCCAGAGCATGACCGTCACCCACCACCTCCGCGTGCACCGCAGCGACGAGCAGCTCCCGCGCGAGGGGCAGCTCGCCTGGCGCATCGCCGAGATCGCGGCCGACCCGGTCGAGGTCGACGCCGACGTCGTCGACATGATCATCAACCGCGTGATCGACAACGCGTCCGTCGCGGCCGCCTCGCTGACCCGCGCCCCCGTCAGCGCGGCCCGTCAGCAGGCGCTGGACCACCCGGTCTCGGTGAACGGATCCGGATCGACGGTCTTCGGCTGCGCGCTGGAGCGTCGCACGAGCCCCGAGTGGGCGGCGTGGGCGAACGGCGTCGCCGTGCGCGAGCTCGACTACCACGACACCTTCCTCGCCGCCGAGTACTCGCACCCCGGCGACAACATCCCGCCGATCCTCGCCGTGGCCCAGCACGTGGGCTCCGATGGTCGCGCGCTCGTCCGCGGCATCGCGACCGGCTACGAGATCCAGGTCGACCTGGTGAAGGCGATCAGCCTGCACGCGCACAAGATCGACCACGTCGCGCACCTCGGTCCCTCCGCCGCCGCCGGCATCGGCACCCTGCTCGGCCTCGACGTCGAGACGATCTACCAGGCCGTCGGGCAGGCGCTGCACACCACCACCGCCACGCGGCAGAGCCGCAAGGGCGAGATCTCCACGTGGAAGGCGCACGCCCCCGCCTTCGCCGGCAAGATGGCGGTCGAGGCCGTCGACCGGGCGATGCGCGGCGAGACCTCGCCGAGCCCGATCTACGAGGGCGAGGACGGCGTCGTCGCCTGGATGCTGGACGGGCCCGACGCGTCGTACGACGTGCCGCTGCCCGTGACCGGCGAGGCCAAGCGCGCGATCCTCGACACCTACACGAAGGAGCATTCCGCGGAGTACCAGGCGCAGGCCTGGATCGACCTCGCCCGGAAGCTGCACAACGAGCGCCCGGCCCTTCGACAGGCTCAGGGACCGGATGAGTGGGCCGACATCGAGTCGATCGTGATCCACACCAGCCACCACACGCACTACGTGATCGGATCCGGCGCGAACGACCCGCAGAAGTACGACCCGCACGCGTCCCGCGAGACGCTCGACCACTCGATCCCCTACATCTTCGCCGTGGCTCTGCAGGACGGCACCTGGCACCACGTCGACTCCTACGCGCCCGAGCGCGCCCAGCGCGAGGACACGGTCGCCCTCTGGCACAAGGTCACCACCGCCGAGGATGAGGAGTGGACCCGTCGCTACCACTCGATCGACCCGGCCGAGAAGGCGTTCGGCGGACGCGTCGAGATCCGCCTGACGAACGGCGAGACGGTGACGGACGAGATCGCCGTGGCCGATGCGCACCCGCTGGGGGCGCGGCCGTTCGCGCGCGAGGACTACATCCGCAAGTTCCGGATCCTCGCGGAGCCGGTGCTCGAGCCGGCCGAGATCGAGCGCTTCCTCGCCCTCGTGCAGCGGCTGCCCGAGCTCACCGCCGCCGAGGTCGCCGAGCTCTCGATCGTCGCCGCCCCCGGCGTGCTCGCGACCGCGCCGGCCCCCAAGGGCCTGTTCTGACCGACCGTGTCCCGTTTTCGGCGCTGTGATGTCCCAGTTCTGGTTCGGAATCCCGCAGATTCCGAACCAAAAGTGGGACACGGTCACGGCGCCGGCCCGAGGAAGAACTGAGAAGAGCTGAGGAGAGACTGATGCTGTACGCCACCACACCGGCCGCGGAGAAGCGGCGGATCCTTCGCGAGCGGCTCGCCGCGGGCGAACTGCTGCGCTTCCCCGGCGCGTTCAATCCGCTCTCCGCCCGGCTCATCGAGCGCAAGGGCTTCGACGGCGTCTACATCTCGGGCGCCGTGCTGTCGGCGGATCTGGGCCTGCCCGACATCGGCCTCACCACTCTCACCGAGGTGGCGGGGCGGGGGCAGCAGATCGCCCGGATGACCGACCTGCCGGCCATCATCGACGCCGACACCGGCTTCGGCGAGCCCATGAACGTGGCCCGCACGATCCAGACGCTCGAGGATGCGGGCCTCGCCGGCACCCACATCGAGGACCAGATCAACCCCAAGCGCTGCGGGCACCTCGACGGCAAGGCCGTGGTCGACGAGTCCACGGCGACCAAGCGCATCAGGGCCGCGGTCGACGCCCGGCGGGATCCGAACTTCCTCATCATGGCGCGCACCGACATCCGCGCGGTGGAGGGCATGGACGCCGTGGTCGACAGGGCCAAGGCCCTCGTCGACGCCGGCGCGGACGCGATCTTCCCCGAGGCGATGCGCACGCTCGCCGAGTTCGAGCGGATGGCCTCGGAGCTCGACGTGCCGATCCTCGCGAACATGACGGAGTTCGGCAAGAGCGAGCTGTTCACGACCGAGCAGCTGCGCAGCGCCGGCGTGAGCATCGTGATCTGGCCGGTCTCGATGCTCCGGATCGCGATGGGGGCGGCAGGGCGTGCGCTGGATACGCTGAACGAGGAGGGGAGTCTGACCTCCGCGCTCGGCGAGATGCAGCACCGGGCGGATCTGTACGACCTCATCGACTACGAGTCGTACAACCACTTCGACACGAACGTCTTCAACTTCACGATCGACACCACCGGGCGTTGAGCGCCCTTCGTCTCGCCAAAGCGGATCCTGAGCCTGTCGAAGGGCGCTCAGGGACCGATAGAGGGTTCCTGAGCGAGGAGCGCAGCGACGAGACGACGGACGCTCGACGACCACGTGAATTGCAAAGGAGCAGCACCATGAGCGACCCCGACATCAAGAAGGGCCTCGCGGGCGTCGTCGTCGACACGACGGCGATCTCGAAGGTCAACCCCGAGACCAACAGCCTGCTCTACCGCGGCTACCCCGTGCAGGAGCTCGCGGCGACCCAGCCTTTCGAAGCCGTCGCCTACCTGCTCTGGAACGGCGAGCTGCCCCGCGCCGACCAGCTCGCGGCCCTGCGCGCGACCGAGCGCGAGCACCGCGCGCTCGCCGCCAACGTCAAGGCCGCGATCGACCTGGTGCCGGTCGACGCGCATCCGATGGACGAGATCCGCACGGCGGTCAGCCTGCTCGGCGCCTCGGACGCGGTCGGATCCGGATCCGTCCTCGACGCGAGCGGCACCCCGGAGCAGAACCTCGAGCGCAGCATCCGGCTGTTCGCCGCGCTCCCGGCGATCGTCGCCTACGGGCAGCGCCGCCGCCGCGGCGAGGACATCGTCGCCCCGCGCGACGACCTGGACTACTCCGCGAACTTCCTCTGGATGACCTTCGGCACCGAGCCGGATCCGGTCGTCGTCGATGCGTTCAACCGCTCGATGATCCTGTACGCGGAGCACTCCTTCAACGCGTCGACCTTCACGGCGCGCGTCATCACCTCGACGCTGAGCGACCTGTACTCCGCGGTGGTCGGAGCGATCGGCGCGCTCAAGGGACCGCTGCACGGCGGCGCGAACGAGGCGGTGCTGCACATCTTCGACGAGATCGGTGAGGCGTCGAACGTGAACGCCTGGCTGGACACGGCGCTCGCCGAGAAGCGCAAGATCATGGGCTTCGGGCACCGCGTCTACAAGAACGGCGACTCCCGGGTGCCGACGATGAAGGCGGCGCTCGACACGCTCGTGGAGCACTACGACCGCCCGGACGTCGAGGCGCTGTACACGACGCTTGCGGACGAGTTCGTCGCCCGCAAGGGGATCCACCCGAACCTCGACTATCCGTCGGGGCCGGCGTACAACCTCATCGGCTTCGACACGCTGACCTTCACGCCGCTGTTCGTGGCGTCGCGGGTCACGGGCTGGACGGCCCACGTCATGGAGCAGGCCGCATCGAACGCCCTGATCCGCCCGCTCTCGGCCTACGACGGCGTCGACGAGAGGCACATCGAGGTCTGACCGGAGCGCGCCTGACCGCCCCGCACGTCTACAGGACCATTGTCATTCCGCAGGAGGATCCGCCTGGATCCGTCCTGCGGAATGGTGGTCGTCCTGTATTTCTGGCGCTGAGGTCAGCGGTTCAGCCAGGGGCGGATCGCGCGGGTCACCCAGGGCAGCACCCAGTACGTCATGATCGGCGTCAGGACGACGGTGGTCGCAAGTACGCGCAGCCAGATCGGCAGGCCGTTCCAGCCGGGCACGGGGCTCATCAGGTAGGTGAAGACCAGGTTCACCGGGAAGAAGCCGAGCCAGATCGACACCGCCTGCTTCCAGCGCGGCGGCGAGGGCGCGACCATGACCGTGGTCGTGCCGGTCGAGGAGGGCACCGAGATCGTCTCGGTCGATGGCTCGTCGAACCAGCCCTCGATCCCGGTCCGCCGGCGGGTGCGCTCGCTGCGCACGAAGCCTTCGCCCATCGACAGCCACCACGCGCGCTCCCTCGACGCCTCCCACGCATCGAGGGCCGCCTCGTCCGCGAAGCGGTAGAGCATGTGCCAGTGGTGCGAGTCCGCGCCGTCGCGCACCCAGCCGGATCCGAGGAAGCCGGGGTGAGAGCTCGCAAGGTTCACCCCCGTCTGCACCCAGGCCGTGGCCTCGGCGATGCGGGCGGGATCGACCTCGCGGCGGATCGAGACGGTGATGGGCGCGGATGACGGCGTACCGGACATGGTGGGTCCTTCGGGGGAGTGCGTGCTTGTGGCGTCCCCGAGTGTACGCATCTCGTGTTTCCCGGATGTTGCAGGATGCCGTGGGCCCCGGGTGGCACCCCCGGTGGGTGCCGCCGAACCGCCGTAGCTCCCTGGGGCGCCCCGGGATCCGCTCCCGTCGCGAAGAGTGCCGCTTTCCGGCCCGTTTTCCGGCTTCTTTCGCGACGGGAGCATCCGGCGCGCGAGCGCCGGCGAGCGCGCGGCCGTCAGGCGGCCACGGTGCGCTCGATCGCGGTGCGGGCGCGGCGCAGCACGGCGTCCGACGCGCCGCGCTGCTCGAGCAGCGCCAGGCCGGCGCCCACGACGGGCCGCGCGTCGACGACCGTCGGCACGGCGTTCGGGAGATGCTCCGCGAGCCCCCGCCGCACATCGTCGAGCAGCAGCGGGAGACGAGCGGCGATCATTCCGCCGCCGAGCACGACCGGGATCCGCGCGCTTTCGAGGCCGAGGCGGCGCGCGGCGCTCGCCGCCATCCCGACGATCTCGCCGGCCTGGCGCCGCACCAGCGCGCAGGCCACGGCATCGCCCTCGGCGGCGGCCACGAAGACGGCCGGCACGAGCTCCGACAGCCGCTCCTCGGGAAGGCGTCCGAAGTGCACGTCCTCGATGAGCGTGGCGAGGTCCGGTCGGCCGATGCGCGGCGGGATCAGGGTGGTCAGCACGGTCGCGGGGCCGCGGCCGTCCAGGGCCCGCGCGGCGAGGCGCAGCGCCTCGGTGCCGAGATCGGTGCCCCCGCCCCAGTCGCCCGAGACCGCGCCCCACGCGAGGAAGCGGGCCGTGGCGCCGTCGGCGCGCACGCCGATCGCGTTGAGGCCCGTGCCGCAGACGACCGCGACGGCGTCCGGGGCGAGCGTGCCTGTGCGCAGCAGTGCGAACGTGTCGTTCTCCAGATGCGCGTCCACGTCGTCGTCGCCGCGGAACCACGGCAGCGGGAGGATCCGCGCCCGGTAGGCCGCGACCTCCGCCTCGTGGTCGAGGCCGGAGAGGAACACGCCCACCCTCAGCAGCGGCGCCCCTCCGGCCTCCGTGCGCACCCGCTGCACGGCCTCGTCGACGACGGAGACCGACGCTCCCTCACGGCCCGGGTGCACATCCGAGGGGCCGAGCCGCACGTGCGCCACGACCGCCCCCGTCTCATCGAGCGCGATGGCGTCGGTCTTGGTCCCGCCGCCGTCGATCGCGACCACGATGCCCCGGGCGGACGCCGTGGGGTGCTCCCGTCCGGCGCGCACGGCCGTGCCGCTCATCGCGCCCATGCCAGGTGGTCCCGATTGTTCGCGAGCAGGAGGTCCGCGAGCTTCTCGGCCCGGTCCCACTGGCCGACGAGCGGGTGCACGAGCAGAGCGCGCTCGACGAGCTCCCGGCCCCGCGCAGCGGATCCGGTGTGCCGCGCGGCGTCGAGGGCGAGCCGCTCGTAGCCCGCGACGTGGCCGATCAGCCCCTGCACATCGGCAGGCAGCGGAGCCACGGGCACGGCGACGGGACCGGCCGCGCCGATCGTGGCCGACACCTCGATGACGTGGTCGTCGGGAAGGAACGGCAGCGTGCCGTCATTGCGCAGGTTCGCGACCTGCACGTCTCCGCGGTCGCTCTGCAGCGAGGCGATGAGATCCACCGCGGCCTCGGAGTAGAACGCGCCGCCGCGCTCGGCGAGGATCGCGGGCTTGGAGTCGACGGTCGGATCCGCGTAGAGCCGCAGCAGCTCCTGCTCCACCTCCATGACCTTCTCCGCGCGCGGCTGCTCGTGCCGCTGCTCCTCGAAGACGCGGTCGTGCGCGTAGTAGTAGCGGAGGTAGTACGACGGCACCATCGCGAGGTTCCGCAGCAGCGGCGCCGGCAGCTCGACCTCGTCCGCGAGCTCGGGCAGGCGGTCCCGCAGCATCTCCGGCAGCGCATCGGCGCCGTCCAGCAGCACGCCGCGCTCCCAGGTGAGGTGATTGAGGCCGACGTGCTCGAGGCGCACGCGGGCCGGATCCGCGTCGAGCATGCGCGCGAAGCGGCGCTGGAAGCCGATCGCCACGTTGCACAGGCCGATCGCGCGATGGCCCTCCTCGAGCAGGGCCCGCGTGACGATTCCGACCGGGTTCGTGAAGTCGACGATCCAGGCGTCGGGCTTCGCGTGCCGGCGCACGACCTCCGCGACCTCGAGCACCACGGGAACGGTGCGCAGCGCCTTGGCGAGCCCACCGGGACCCGTGGTCTCCTGCCCGATGCAGCACGCCTCGTGCGGCCAGGTCTCGTCGCCGAGCCGGGCCGCCTGGCCGCCGATGCGCAGCTGGATCAGCACCACATCCGCGTCGGCGACGCCCTCGACGAGATCCGCGGTCGCGCGGATCCGTCCCGGATGCCCCGCACGTGCGAACATCCGCCGGGAGACCCCGGCGACCAGCTCCCGGCGCCGGTCGTCCGGATCCACGAGCCAGAGCTCGTCGATCGGCAGCACGTCGCGGAGTCGAGAGAACCCGTCCGTGAGTTCGGGGGTGTAGGTGGATCCCCCTCCGATGACGGTGAGTTTCATGTCAGCCCTTCACGCCGGTCAGATTGATGCCCTCGACGAAGACGCGCTGGGCGAAGAAGAACACGATCACGACGGGGATCGTCACGAGCATGGTCACGGCCATGGTCGTGCCCCAGTCGGTGCCGTGCGTGCCGTGGAACGTGGACAGGCCGTAGGCGACCGTCCAGGCCGACGGATTCTCCGAGGCGTACAGGAGGGGGCCGAAGTAGTCGTTCCACGAGTTGAAGAACAGGAAGATCGCGGCCGAGGCGATGCCGGGCTTGGTCATCGGCACCATCACGCGCCACAGCACGCCCCACTCGCCGTTGCCGTCGATCCGCGCGGCGTCGGCGTAGGCCGTGGGGATCGTGAGGAAGAACTGCCGCAGCAGGAAGATCGAGAACGCATCGCCGAGCAGGTTCGGCAGGATCAGCGGCCACAGCGTCCCGGTCATCCCGAGTTTCGAGAACATCACGTAGACCGGCACGATCGTCACCTGCGGCGGCAGCAGCATCGCGACGATGATCGCGAGGAAGATGATGTTCGCGCCGCGGAAGCGGATCTTCGCCAGCACGTAGGCCGCCGGTACCGAGGAGATCAGCATGAATGCCGTGGCGAGCACCGCGTAGAAGGCCGAGTTCAGGAACCACAGCCCCAGCGGCACCTGCGTGAACGCGCGGACGTAGTTGGAGAGGTCCCACGGCTGGGGCCAGATCGAGGCCGTCAGGGTCTGCCGGCTCGACATGAACGAGGTCAGCAGCACGAACAGGATCGGAGCGAGGAACAGCACCGCGAGCACCGAGAGCACGGTGTGGTCTGCGATCCAGACGAGCACCCGCCGGCCGCCGCGCACCGGGCGCGGGGGACGGGCGGATCCCGTGGTGATGAGGGCGGTCGCGGTCATGAGAAGTCCTCCGGGGAGAAGGCGCGCGACTTGCGCAGAAGCAGGGCGACGAACACGCTCGCGACCACGAACAGCACCACGGCCATGGCTGCGGCGTAGCCGAGCTGGAAGTTGGCGAATCCGCGCACGTACAGCCACTGCGTATAGGTGAGCAGCGAGTCCTCGGGATAGCCGATGTCGGCGGCGAGCCCGCCGGAGGCGGCTCCGGAGCGGCCGGATGCGACACCGGAGGCCACGGCCGCCTCGGTGAAGTACTGCAGGGCCGCGATCATGCCCGTCACGAGGGCGAACAGCAGCACAGGGGCGATCGACGGGATCGTCACGTAGCGCACCTTCTGCACACCGTTCGCTCCGTCGAGGGAGGCCGCCTCGTACTGGTCCCGCGGCACGTTCAGGAGGGCGGCGAGCAGGATGATCATCACGTCGCCCATCACCCACACCCCCAGCAGCACGAGCGAGGGCTTCGCGAGCGCCGGGTCGTTGAACCAGAGCGGGCCGGGGATGCCGAGGCTCTTCAGCACGAGGTTCACGGGGCCCGTCCCCGGGTTGAAGAGGAACACGAAGGCGACGACGGATGCCACGGGCGGGACCAGTGCGGGCAGGTAGAAGATCGTGCGCCAGATCCCGCCGGCACTCCTGGCGCGCAGCAGGAGACCTGCCACGGCGAGCGAGCAGACGATCCTGACCGGCACGAGGACCACGACGAACCAGAGGGTGTTCAGCGCGGCCGTGACGATCCGCGGATCCTTCGTGAACAGGTAGACGTAGTTGCTGAACCCGTTCCACTGCGGCGCCGAGACGAGGTCGTAGCGAGTGAACGAGAAGTACAGGTTCGCGACCAGCGGGTAGACGAAGAAGACGGCGAGACCGAGGAGCGTCGGCGCCAGCATCAGGGCGATGCTCCACCGCCGACGGCGGGCGGCGGATCCGCGCCGGCGGCGGGCGGGGGAGCCCGGGGCGTGCGGAGGAGTCTCCGCACGCCCCGGTGCGAGGGTCGCGGTCATCACGGGCCTTCGCTCAGCGCGAGCTGGTCGTCGATGTCCTTGTCGACCTTCTTCAGGCCGGCGTCGATGTCGCCCCCGCCGCCGGACTGGAACTTCGTCCAGTAGCCGGAGAGCGCCACCTGGTTCGCGCTGCCGATCACGGTCGCCGGGATCGAGGTCAGGTGCGGGCTCTTCGCGATGTCGAGGAACGTGCCGAACTGATCCGGAAGGTCGAGCTTCGACGACGCGAGCGCGTCCTTCGTGGTCGGGACGTTCTTCAGGCCGTTCGCGAGTTTCACGACCGCGTCGGTGTCGAAGGTCAGGTAGCGCAGCAGCGCCCAGGCGGCTTCGGGGTTCTTGGACCCCTTGGAGACACCCGCGATCGTGCCGGAGGAGTACCCGCCTCCGTAGAGATCCTCGTGACCGTCCAGCACGGGGAACGGCGCGACGCCGTACTTCACGTCGGGGGCCTGATCGGCGAGGAACGCGACGCGCCACTCCCCGTCGAGGTTCATCGCGAGCTGGCCGGTCTGGAAGGCCTGGCTCGCGGAGAACTCGTCGCCGAGGCCCGCCGTGAAGGCCTTGAGCTTGTCATAGCCGATCTCGTCGATGAAGCTCTTCTGCCAGGTCATCAGTTGCTTCCAGCCGGGGGAGGACGCGATGCTGCTCTTGCCGTCCTTCATCCACTCGGCGCCGGCGGCGGCGCCGAAGACCGTGGGTGCATTCTCGTAGGCGCCCATCAGCGGGTTGAAGCCGAGGGTCTTGATGGATCCGTCGGGGTTGTACGTCGTGAGCTTGACCGCCATCGTCTCGAGCTCGCTGAGCGTCTTGGGCGGGGCGCTGTAGCCGGCCGCCTGGAGCAGGTCGGCGTTGTAGTAGAGGCCCTGCACATCGGCGAGCATCGGCAGCGCGCACTGCTTGCCGCCGAACGAGGTGTAGCTGCGCGCGACGTCTGACAGCTGGGACAGATCGACGCCGTCGCGATCGATGTAGGGGGTCAGATCCCGCAGCGCTCCCGAGGAGCAGAACGCGCCGACGTTGTCGACGGCTCCGGAGATGGCGACGTCGAGGCCGTTGCCCGCGGCGATCGCCTTGATGATCTTGTCGTCCTCCTGGCCGGTGCGCACGTCGACCTTCACATCGGGGTGCTTCTTCTGGAAGTCGTCGATCACGGACTGCACGACGCCCGCCTCGCGGTCGCTGAAGAACTCCCACAGGGTGACCGTGCCGGACAGGTGATCGGGCGCCTTCGTGGCGATGGCGGTGTCTGATCCGCCGGAGCAGCCGGCGAGGACGACGCCCGCGATGGCGATCGCGGCGACGGCTCCGAGCCGTGTCATGGTGTGGCGTTTCATGTGAACCTCTCTGTTCGTCGGGGCTGACGCCCCTTACATCGCCGTGGTCCCGGGCACTCCCGGGGTGGTCAGTCGGGGAGGATCCGTGCGCGCAGGCGCGATACGAGCACGTGGCGCGCGCCGAGCAGCACCGCATCGGCGGGGGCGCCGGTGGTGTGCACGGTCGGGTTCCAGCTCGACGAGGCGCGCAGGGCCGCGGAGACCGCGTCGGCCAGCGGCGCCCCGCCGGCGATGCCCGTGGGGCCGCCCAGGATCACGAGCGCCGGATCGAGCACCGCGATCACCGGGGTCAGCGCGAACGCGATGCGCTGCGCCAGCGCGGGCAGGATCCTCTCCTGTTCGGGTGCGGCAGTGAGGGCGTCGAGCGCGTGCGCGTAGTCGAGGGTGATGCCCAGGGCGGTGCTCGCGGCGCGCGCGACCGCGGATCCGCCGACCAGCTCCTGCAGATCCTCCGCATCCGGGTCGATCGCCATCGCCGTGCGGGGTGCCGGCAGGTAGCCGATCTCGCCCGCGCCGCCGGTCGCACCGTGCAGGATCGCGCCGTCGAGGTCGATCGAGAGGCCGAGCCCCTCGCCGAGCCACAGCAGCGCGAAGCCCGCGGCTTCGGTGCCGGCGCCCTCGGCCCGCTCCGCGATCGCGGCGAGGTTCACGTCGTTCTCCAGCGTCACGGCGATGCCGAGGCCCGCCTCGAGCTCGCCGCGCGCGTTCTGCATGGGCCAGCCGTCGAGGGTGTCCGTGAAGTTCAGGCGATCCGCGGCGGGATCCGTGGCGGCCTGCACGCCGATCACGATCTCGACGATCGCCGCTGGATCGACGGCCGCCGCTGTGCAGGCGGCGTCGATCGCGCGGCGGACATCGCCCTCGGCGGAGCGCGGGTGCGAGGCGTCGAGTGCGACGGTCGCGACCGGGTGCCGCGTGCCGCGCGCGTCGACGACGGTCGCCCGCAGCACGGTCTCGTCCACATCGATCGCGACGCCCAGGGTGTGGTCGAGGCGGACGTCGTAGGTCACCGCGTTCGGACCGCGGCCGGCGGAGAGCTCGCCCGCGGTGCGGATGAGGCCGGCCTCCTCGAGGCGTGCCACGATCTGCGCCGCGGTCGGCTTGGAGAGCCCGGTCAGCTCGCCGATGCGATTGCGCGTCAGAGGACCCTCGTCGAGGAGGAGCGCGAGCGCCGCCTGGTCGTTGCGCAGGGCGAGCCAGCCGGGGGTGCCGGGGGCGGGGGAAGACGTCATCGCAACTCCTGAAGATCTATTAGCTAAGTTTCTTTATAGATACGAGAGGCGAGCCTGTCAACCCTCACCTGCTCATCTGCTCTTGCGCGGAGAGCCCGGCGCGGTTCCGCCTGAAGCGGGGCAGTTCTGCCCATCGAACGATGCGGCGCTGCTCGATAGTCTGAGTTCATGGCTACCGAGGGGGAACCGCTTCAGGGCGGGCATGAGCTCGATTTCGGATCCGGTTCGCAGAACCCGACACCGCCTCCGCCGGCTGCGACGCCGGTGCCGGAGGAGGGCGTTGCGGACGCTGCGGCCGTTCCTCCGGCTGCTCCGGGATCGCCGCCTCAGGTGCCGGAGCAGTCCTTTCCGCCGCCCGGCCAGCCGTCGCCGTACGGCTCGCAGCCGGGTCAGCCGTATGGCGCGCAATCGGGACAGCCTGACCCGGGGCAGCTGTACCCGGGTCAGCCCTACGCGGCGCAGCCTGGCCAGGGGCAACCGGCCCAGGCCTACCCCGGTCCGTCGTACGCCGCGCAACCCGGTCAGCCCTACCCTGGCCAGCCGTACGCCGCGCAGCCGGGTCAGCAGTATCCCGTCCAGCCCGGTCAGGCCTATGCTCCGCCGCCGCCCGGCAAGACCTCGAAGGGACTGCTCTGGGGCCTGATCGGCGGCGGCGCGGCCCTGCTGCTCGTCGCGATCCTGGTCGTGGCGCTGCTCGTGGTGCCGGCCATCACGCGGTCCTCCGTCACGGCCGCCGACACGGTCAAGGCCTATCTGACGGCCGTCTCGAAGGGTGACGCGAAGACCGCGCTCGGCTACCTCGAGGGCGTGCCGGACAAGACGCTCCTCACCGACGCGGTGCTGAAGGAGTCGAACAGGCTCGCCCCGATCAGCCGCATCTCCGTCGCGAAGGGCGGCGAGGGCAAGTCCACGGCCACCGTCATCGCGTCGTACCGGATCGGCGACAAGACGCTGTCGTCGGTGACCTATGAGGCTTATCGGATCAAGGACACCTGGAAGATCGCGAACGGCGTGAACCCGGTCTCCCTCGACGCCTTGCGCGGACTCGACGCGACCTTCAACGGCGTGCCGACGGCGGACATCAAGAACGCGTACGTGTTCCCCGGCGCCTATGAGATCGCGCTGGATTCGAAGTACTTCTCGATCGACGGCGACACGACCTTGACGATCGCCTCGCCCGAGGACGCCGCCGCGCTGTACGACGTGAAGACCGCGCTGAACGACGCCGGAGTCGCGGCATTCCGATCGCTCGTGCGCACGGCCGTCGAGGGCTGCGTCGCGATGAAGACGCTGGCGACGCCCTGCGGCATGGACATCACGGCGATCGACCTCTCCGGCGCCAGCCCGGTGGAGGGCACCGTCACCCGCACGCTCACCGCCGACGGCAGCGCCGCGCTCGGCAACCTGGAGCCGGAGTCCAGCGGATCCTCGCCCACGGTCGTGTCCAGTTACGACTCGATCAGCGTCGACATGACGCTGCAGGGCAGCGACGGGCAGACCTATACGGTCACGTTCGGCGGCTACCTGGACACGCCGACCGTCGACTTCGGAGCGGCGACCCCCACGGTGACCTGGGAGTAGCTCCCACCCGTCCGCGGAGAGGATCCGCAGAGAAGAGAGGACCCCCGCCGACCCGATTCGGCGGGGGTCCTGCGGTTCGTGACCGCGTAGGCGCCCGTGCGAGAAAGCCGGGCGCATCCCGTTGCGCGGGGAAGACGAGCACCCGATCCGGTCAGCGTCCGCAGCCCGCGCAGAGTCTGTTGTACGTGTCGAAGGTGACCGGAAGGTGAACGGCCTGACAGGTGTCGATGAATTACATGGAACCCCTAGTAAATAGATGGAGGTCCACGTAATCTGAGAGGCAGCGCCGACGACGACGCAGAACCAGGAGCACACGATGGTCCGCGACATCACCCACTTCATCGGAGGATCCCCGATCCCCGGCACCTCGGGCCGCTGGGGGGAGGTGTTCGAGCCCTCGACCGGCGCCGTCCAGGCGCGGGTGCCGCTGGCGAGCGGGGACGAGGTGCGTGCCGCGATCGCGAACGCCGAGGCCGCTCAGCCCGAGTGGGCGGCCACCAACCCGCAGAAGCGGGCGCGGGTGCTCATGCGCTTCCTCGAACTGATCCGCGACGAGATGGACGACCTCGCCGCCCTGCTCTCGCGCGAGCACGGCAAGACCCTGGACGACGCGAAGGGCGACATCCAGCGCGGCGTCGAGGTGATCGAGTTCTGCGTCGGCGCCCCGCACCTGCTCAAGGGAGAGTACTCGACGGGCGTCGGCACCGGCATCGACGTGTACTCGCTGCGCCAGCCGCTCGGCGTCGTGGCCGGGATCACCCCGTTCAACTTCCCCGCGATGATCCCGCTGTGGCAGATGGGCCCGGCCATCGCCGCCGGCAACGCCTTCATCCTCAAGCCCAGCGAGCGCGACCCCTCCGTGCCCGTGCGGATCGCCGAGCTGTTCCTGGAGGCCGGCCTGCCCGCCGGGATCCTCAACGTCGTGCACGGCGACAAGGAGGCCGTCGACGTGCTGCTCACCGATGAGCGGGTGCGCGCGATCGGCTTCGTCGGATCCACCCCGATCGCGGAGTACATCTATACGACCGCGAACGCGCACGGCAAGCGCGCCCAGTGCTTCGGCGGGGCGAAGAACCACCTCGTCGTGATGCCCGACGCCGACCTGGACCAGGCCGCGGACGCCCTCATCGGCGCCGGCTACGGCTCGGCGGGGGAGCGCTGCATGGCGATCTCGGTCGCGGTGCCGGTCGGTGAGGAGACCGCCGACGCGCTCGCCGCGAAGCTCGCCGAGCGCGTGGCGGCGCTCAAGGTCGGGCCGTCGCTCGAGCCGGGCATGGACTACGGCCCGCTCGTGAACCGCGCCGCGGTCGAGCGCGTGAACGACTACATCCAGCAAGGGGTCGACGCGGGTGCCGAGCTCCTCGCCGACGGACGCGGCTTCTCCGTCTCCGGTCACGAGGAGGGCTTCTACCTCGGCCCCACCCTGTTCGACCGGGTCACGACCGACATGTCGATCTACCGTGAGGAGATCTTCGGCCCGGTGCTCGTGATCGCCCGCGCGACCGACTACGAGGAGGCGCTGCGGATGGCGTCAGAGCACGAGTTCGGCAACGGCGTCGGCATCTTCACGCGCGACGGCGACGCGGCCCGCGACTTCGTCGCCCGCGTCAATGTCGGCATGGTCGGCGTGAACGTGCCGATCCCCGTGCCGATCGCGTACTTCACCTTCGGCGGCTGGAAGCGCAGCGGCTTCGGCGACCTCAACCAGCACGGCGCCGACGCCTTCCGCTTCTACACGAAGACCAAGACCGTGACGAGCCGCTGGCCGGCTGCGGGCGTCCGCGAAGGCGCCAGCTTCGTCATCCCCACGATGCACTGACCCGGCCGCACTCACGCAGAAACGCCAGAAGGAACACGACATGACAACCGTCGCCACCCCGACCACGATGACCAGCGAAGAGCGCGCCGCCATCCTCGGCGCCGTGCGCGAGTTCGCCGAGACCGAGCTCGCCCCGTTCGCCGCAGAGCGCGATGAGAAGCACCTGTTCCCGCGCGACACTCTGATGCGCGCCGGCGAGCTGGGACTCGGCGGGATCTACGTGCGCGAGGAGTCCGGGGGGACCGGGCTCGAGCGCGTCGACACCGTCGCGATCTTCGAGGAGCTCGCCAAGGGCGACCCCACCATCGCCGCCTACATCTCGATCCACAACATGGTCGTCTGGATGATCGACGGCTACGGCACCGACGCGCAGCTCGCGCGCTGGATGCCCGAGCTCATCTCGATGAAGGGACTCGGCAGCTACTGCCTCACGGAGCCGGGGGCGGGATCCGACGCTGCTGCGCTCGCGACGAGCGCGATCCGCGACGGCGACGAGTACGTGCTGACGGGCGTGAAGCAGTTCATCTCCGGCGCCGGCGAGGCCGCGGTCTACATCGTGATGGCGCGCACCGGGGCTCCGGGCGCGCGCGGCATCACCGCCTTCCTCGTCCCCGGCGACGCGGAGGGCCTCAGCTTCGGCGCACCCGAGAAGAAGATGGGCTGGCACGCGCAGCCCACCCGCCAGGTGATCCTGGACGGCGTGCGGGTTCCCGCGACGAACATGCTGGGATCCGAGGGGCAGGGCTTCGCGATCGCGATGAGCGCCCTGAACGGCGGCCGCCTGAACATCGCCGCCTGCTCGATCGGCGGCGCGCAGTGGGCGCTGGACCGCGCCGTGCAGTACGTGCACGAGCGGGAGGCGTTCGGCGAGCCGCTCGCCGAGAAGCAGTCGATCCTGTTCGCCGTCGCCGACATGCGCACGGATCTGCAGGCTGCGCGGCTCATGGTGCGCGACGGCGCGCAGGCCGTCGACGAGAAGGCGCCTGACGCGACGATGCGCTGCGCGATGGCCAAGCGCTTCGCGACGGATGCCGGCTTCGATGTCGCCAACAAGGCCCTTCAGCTGCACGGCGGGTACGGGTACCTTCAGGACTACGGGATCGAGAGGGTCGTCCGTGATCTGCGGGTGCATCAGATCCTGGAAGGGACGAACGAGATCATGAGACTCATCGTCGGGCGCGAGATGCTGCGCCCCTCCGGATCCGCGTCGATGCGGCCTGCATCATGACGCGGATCGCGTTCCTCGGGCTCGGTCACATGGGCCTCCCGATGGCGAAGAACCTGCTCGCCGCGGGGCATGAGGTGATCGGCTTCGACGTCGTGCCCGCCGCGGTCGACGCCGCCGCCGCCGCAGGGCTGCCGGTCGCGCAGTTCGGGGTGGATGCGGTGTCCGGCGCCGACGTCGTCATCACGATGTTCCCCGCGGGCAAGCACGTGATCGCCGCGTATCAGGACGGGCTGCTGGCCGCGGCCGACCCCGGAACCCTCTTCATCGAGAGCTCGACCATCGCCGTCGACGAGGCGCGCGCCGCGCATGAGCTGGCGATCGAGGCGGGTCATCGCAGCATCGACGCGCCGGTCTCCGGCGGTGTGGTGGGGGCGGAGAACGGCACGCTCGCCTTCATGGTGGGCGGCTCGGACGAGGACTTCGCCGCCGCGCTCCCGCTGCTCGAGACGATGGGCAAGCGCATCGTGCACTGCGGTGGTCCGGGGCTCGGGCAGGCCGCGAAGGTCTGCAACAACATGATCCTCGGCATCTCGCAGATCGCCGTGGCCGAGGCGTTCGTGCTCGGCGAACGGCTGGGGCTGGAGCACCAGGCGCTGTTCGACGTGGTGTCGCAGGCCTCGGGCCAGTGCTGGTCGATCACGACGAACTGCCCCGTGCCGGGTCCCGTGCCGACGAGCCCCGCCAACCGCGATTACCAGCCGGGGTTCGCGGGTGCGCTCATGGCGAAGGATCTGGGCCTCGCGCTGCAGGCGATCGAGGGCACCGGCACGGAGGCGCAGATGGGCCGGCTCGCCCAGCAGATCTACGCGACGTTCGCCGCCGGCCCCGGCGCCGGTCGCGACTTCTCCGGGATCATCACGGACATCCGCGACGCATCCTGACCGGACCCTCCGGACCGGACCCTCCGGAACGGACCCTCCTGACCGCGAGACTCCAACTGGGCGACGAGACTGCACGCGTGCGGCGCAGTCTCGTCGCCCAGTTGGAGTCTCGCGGATCCTGCAGTGCCGACACCGTCCGTTCACCGACATCGGAGATACTGGAAGCGCCACGAAGGTGCGGCGAAAGGATGAGCATGGCCACGAACGAGTACGAGACGATCCTCACGGAGCAGCGCGGACGAGTCGGCTGGATCACCCTGAACAGGCCCCAGGCGCTCAACGCGCTGAACTCGCAGGTCGCCGAGGAGGTCACGGCCGCCGCCACTGCGTTCGACGCGGATCCGGGAGTCGGGGCGATCGTCGTCACGGGATCCGAGAAGGCCTTCGCCGCGGGTGCCGACATCAAGGAGATGGAAGCGATGTCCGCCGCGGAGATCACCGCGACCGACCACTTCGGCGTGTGGCGCGACTTCGCCGCCGTGCGCACCCCGGTCATCGCCGCCGTGTCGGGCTTCGCCCTGGGCGGCGGATGCGAGCTCGCGATGATGTGCGACATCATCCTCGCCGCGGACAACGCGAAGTTCGGCCAGCCCGAGGTGAACCTCGGCGTCATCCCGGGCATGGGCGGCACGCAGCGGCTCATCCGCGCGGTCGGGTACTACAAGGCCGCCGAGCTCGTGCTGTCGGGACGGATCATCGGCGCGGAGGAGGCCGAGCGGGCGGGTCTGGTGTCGCGCATCGTGCCGACCGCCGACCTGCTCGCCGAGGCGTCGACGCTCGCCGAGACGATCGCGTCGAAGTCGCTGCCGTCGATCATCGCCGCGAAGGCGACCCTCGACGCCGCCATGGAGACCACGCTCGCGGTCGGGCTCGACATCGAGCGCGAGGCCTTCGCCTCCCTGTTCGACACGGTGGACCAGAAGGAGGGCATGGCCGCCTTCCGCGAGAAGCGTCCGCCGCAGTTCGTGAACCGGTGATCGCCGTGGCCGACATCCATTCCCTCGGATCCTTCGCGGATCCGTCCCGCCAGGACGCTGCAGGGCGCGAGGATCCGGCGTCGAACGTCGTGCCGCTCTTCGCCGACGGCGCGCTGCCCGACATCGAGGATCTGCGCCTCTCGGAGGATGACCGGCGCGAGCTGGTCGGCTGGACCATCGCCTGCGCCGAGCGGCTCCTGCCGCTCTTCCAGGCGGAGCGTCCCGACGACGACCGCCCGCACCAGGCGCTCGCGGCCGCGGAGGCCTTCCTGCGCGGCGAGCTCGACATCGACGCCGTGCGGGAGAAGGCGTTCGCCTGCCATGAGGCCGCGCGCCAGGCGCAGGATCCGAGCGCCGTCGCCGCCGCCCGCGTGTGCGGGCAGGCCGTGGCCGTCGCGCACCTCGCGGGGCACAGCAGGCAGGTGCCGCGGCACACGGCTCGCGCGTTCCCCGGCGACCGCTCTCGCCGGGACGAGGAGCTCGCCTGGCAGCGGATGAACATCCCCGCCCGCTTCGACGCGTACGTGTACGACGGCGACTGACGGCTCCACCGCAGCGCGACGCCCTTCGTCTCGTCGCTGCCGGTCCCTGAGCGAGCGCAGCGAGACGAAGGGCATCCCGTTGCCCGCGCATGGGGCGTGTGAATGGCGGCGCGTCAGCCGCGCAGCTCGTCCAGGGCCTTGGCGATGCGGCGCTCGCGCGTCGCATCCTGTTTGGCATCGGCGACGGAGACGGCGAGCTCCTTGCGGCGCGTGAAGCTCAGCGCCTCGTAGGCGGCGGTGAGCCCGGCGTCGGCGAGGGCGGAGGACAGCACCCCTGGCACCTCGACCGTCCGCTCCGCCATGTCCGCGGCGATCACCGCCTCGAACTCGTCGCCGAGTTCGAGGCCCATCGCCGTGCGGTTCGCCTTGCTGAAGCCGATGAGGTTCTTCCCGCCCATGCGCCCCAGTCGGAGACGGGCCGTGTTCGCCCCGATCGTCACCGTGACGGGGAAGGCCTTCGCGGTGCTGACCTCGGCGACCTGCGCGTCGGTGAGCACGATGGCGCCGGCCGGGCCCATGGGCTCGAGGACGGTGCGGATGCGGAGCTCGCTCATGCCGGCCAGCCTACGACTGCTCCGCCTGCGCGGCGAGCGTGTCGTTGCGCTGCTCGATGAGCCGCACGAGATGACGGCGCATCACGACTGCGTCGACGATGCGACCGACCGGGCCGAACGGGGAGCGGAACTCGATCTCGTCGCGCATGAGAGTGCCGTGTCCGCCCGGCGTCGTATCGGCCGGGATGGACGAGAACGTGTGCCGGTGCCGGAACTCGGCGAACGGGCCGCGGATCTGCCGGTCGGAGAAGGCGTGAGGCTCGTCCACGTCGAACACGAGCGAGGTCATCCGGAAGCGGATCCCGAAGTGCCGCGCGTCCCAGGTCACCGTGTCGCCCTCCGCCATCCGGCCCGAGCGCACGCCGTCGGCGATCCGCTCGTCGTGCGCCGTCATCGAGTCGACGTGCACGCCGACGTCCAGGGAGAGGGCGAACACCCGCTCGAGCGGAGCGGCGATCATCCGTTCCAGGACGAACGAACCCATCAGAGGGGATCCGGCTGCGGACGCGGATCCGCGAAGTCTCCGGCCGCCTTGCGCATGCGCGCCACGATCGCGACGAGGTCGGCCGAGTCCTCGGCGGAGATGCCGGGGGCGGCGAACACCTCGTCGTTGAGCGCCGTGGTGGCGCGTTCGACGAGTTCGCGGCCGACCTCGGTGAGCTCGAGCAGCGCTGCGCGGCCGTCGTGCGGATCGCGGTGCCGGGCGATGAGGCCGTCGCGGACCAGCCGGTCCGCGGTGCTGGAGACGCTCGTCGCGTGCACCTGCAGGCGCGCGACCACGCTCGACAGCGGCAGAGTGCCCGTGCGACTGAACGCGAGGAGGCGCAGCACCTCGTAGCGCGCGAACGACAGCGCGAACGGGCGCAGCGCGGCGTCCACCCGCGCGAGCAGCAGCTGCTGGGCCCGCATGACCGAGGTGACCAGCGACATGCCGTCGGCGGCGTGGTCCCAGCCGTGCACGAGCCACTGCCGCTTCGCCTCGGCGAGAGGGTCGACGGGCAGGGGGTGCGGGCGGGCCATTCCCCTACGTTACCGGGGCGGGAACCGGATCCGGATCCCCGGAGAATCGCTGTGCGGGCGTGTTCGTAGCGCTCCGCCAAGGCTCTGCGGGCGGAATGGCGTCCGGGTTGGAGGGTTGCGCCAGGGTGTGTCCGCCGGTGTCGGGCGCGGTCGGATCCGGCACGGCGCTGAGGTACGCTGGCACCACGTTATCGCCCGGTAACCGAGGCGATTCCGCCCGCGGCCGGACCGGCCGATCGAGGTCGCGTGAGGAGGCTCGATGAAGATCTTCGTCCTGGTGAAAGAGGTGCCCGACACCTACGGGGACCGCAAGCTCGACCTGGAGACGGGTCTGGCGGATCGCGGAGCCGGAGACGTCGTGCTCGACGAGATCACCGAGCGCGCGCTCGAGGTCGCACTGAGTTACGCCGACGCCAACCCCGGGACCGAGGTCGTGGCGCTGTCGATGGCTCCGGAGTCGGCGACCGCGTCGATCCGCCGGGCACTCGCGATCGGCGCCGGATCTGCGGTTCACGTGTCCGATGAGGTGCTGCGCGGCGCCGATCTGGGCCTGACCGCTGCGGTGCTCGCGGCGGCGATCCGTCGCGGTGCGCCGGATCTGGTCATCACCGGCAATCTCTCCACGGACGGGTCCGGAGGCGTGATCCCCGCGATGCTCGCCGAGCACCTCGGGTTCGCGCAGGCGACGGCGCTCAGCGCCGTGACCATCGGCGCCGATGCGGTGGCCGGCACCCGCGCGACGGACTTCGGATCCCAGCCGGTGAGCGCGCCGCTCCCGGCTGTGATCTCGATCACCGAGGCCCTGCCCGACGCGCGCTTCCCGAACTTCAAGGGCATCATGGCGGCGAAGAAGAAGCCGCTCGAGGTGCTCTCCCTGACCGACCTCGGCGTCAGCGCCGATCCCGCGGAGGCACCGCAGGCGATCCTGACCGCGGTCGCCGAGAAGCCGCCGCGCGCCGCGGGTGTGAAGATCACGGACGAGGGCGACGCCGCAGCGCAGCTCGTCGAGTTCCTCGCGCAGAACAGGCTGGTGTGAGCATGGCATACCCCTCCGACTCGATCCTGGTGCTCGTCGATGTGACTCCGGCGGGTGCCGCCGCGACGTCGACCGCGGGCCTGCTGGGAGCTGCGGCGCAACTGGGCTCCCCGGTCGCGCTCGTGGCCGCCCCTGCCGGTACCGCGCAGGCGGCGGTCGACGCCGTCCTCGCGGCCGGCGCGCAGGTCGTGCTCACCGCGGACGTCGACGGCGGATCCCTGACCGTCCCCGTGGTCGACGCGCTGCAGGCCGCGTACCGCGCGGTCCGCCCCGACGCCGTGCTCGTCTCGAACTCGATCGCGGGCCGCGACGCCGCCGCGCGCCTCGTCGTGCGCGAGCGGCTGGCGCTGTCGGTCGACGCGATCGGCGTCTCCCGCGACGACGAGGGCGTGGTGGCGCATCACTCCGTCTACGGCGGGGCGTTCCTCACCGACTCCGCTCCGACTTTCGGCGCCCCCGTGATCACCGTGCGTCAGGGGGCGATCGACGCGCGCGCCGAGGCCGTGGCCGACGCCCGCGTCGAGGCGCTCGCGGTGGAGGCGTCCGGTGCGCCCGCCGCGACCGGCGAGCCGATCGAAGCCGTCGAGGCGGCCTCGTCCCGGCCCGAGCTGCGCGGCGCCAAGGTCGTCGTCTCGGGTGGGCGCGGACTCGGGTCCAAGGAGAACTTCTCCCTCGTCGAAGACCTCGCCGACGAGCTCGGCGGTGCGATCGGCGCCTCCCGTGCCGCGGTGGACGCGGGATACATCCCTTACGCGCATCAGGTGGGTCAGACCGGAGTCTCGGTCTCGCCGCAGCTCTACATCGCGCTCGGCATCTCCGGGGCGATCCAGCACCGTGCCGGCATGCAGACCGCCAAGACGATCGTTGCGATCAACAAGGACCCGGAGTCGCCGATCTTCGACGTCGCGGACTTCGGCATCGTGGGCGACCTGTTCACGGTCGTGCCGCAGGTGATCGAGGCGCTGCGGGCGCGGAAGAAGTAGCGATGACCACCGTGCGCAGGGGACTGCCCCGCACCCGCGGAGGCGAGGCCTGGCCGCCCGCCGGCGTGGTCGCAGCGGTCGCGGAGGTCATCGCGACGGCGCCCGCCGACGAGCGTGCCGCCGAGATGGAGAACGCCGCTCCGAGCGCTCCCGCGGCAGCGGAATCCATCTCTTCGCCGGCGAGTTCGGCGTCAGGGATGGAAAACGCCGCTCCGATGGTCGGCGGAGACACGAAAAGCATCTCGGCGTCGGCGGATCCGACGCGCGACGCCGCGGGCGCGGCAGCTGCCGGATCCGCCCTGCGCCGTGGCCTGCCGCGGATCGCGGGCGGTGAGCCCTGGCCTCCGGCGGGAGCCGCGCCCGTCGTCATGACGAGCCCGGCCGCCCAGGGTGCCGCAGGATCCGCAGCCGTGGCGCCGACCGCCGCGAGTGCCTCGACGATCGAGTCTTCGGCGGCGGCCACTGCGGCAGCTACCGCCACGGCCGCCGCGTCGAGCGCCCCCGCATCCGCGAGCGCTCCGGCGGCGACCGGATCCGCCCTGCGCCGCGGTCTGCCGCGTGTCGGCGGGGGAGACCCCTGGCCTCCGGCCGGAACCGCCATCGCCGCCTTCTCTGCCGGGGCCGTGGCCGCCCCCGCGGCGACCGAGGCGACGACCGCCTCCGAAGCGACGGTCGCCGCTCCGGCCGCGCCGTCGACGGCTGTCGCCGCCCGCCCCGATGTCTCCGCGCCGCTGCCGTTCACGCGCACCGTCTGGAACGGGTCGGCGCCGCGCAGCGCCGTCGCGGAGCCCGCGGCATCGAAGCTCCGCCCGACCTGGCTGCAGGCGATCGGCGGTCTGTTCGCCGCGGCGGGCCTCGCGGTCCTGGCGGGAGCTGCGATCGTGCTGGTGCGTGCGTTCCTCAGCCTGCCGTTCATGCAGGACTTCCTGACGACCTACCCGGGTGAGTACCACCTGCCCGAGGGGGCGCCCGTCGGGATCCCCGGATGGATCGGCTGGCAGCACTTCTTCAACGTGTTCCTGATGACGCTGATCATCCGCTCCGGCCTGCAGGTGCGCACGCAGAAGCGTCCGACCGCGTTCTGGACCCCGCGCGGCAACCCCAAGGGCAAGATCAGCCTGACGCTGTGGTTCCACCAAGGACTCGACCTGCTCTGGATCGTCAACGGCGTGATCTTCGTGGTGCTGCTGTTCGTCACGGGGCAGTGGATGCGGATCGTGCCGACGAGCTGGGACGTGTTCCCGAACGCGCTGTCCGCGGCGCTGCAGTACGTATCGTTCGACTGGCCGACCGAGAACGGCTGGGTCAACTACAACAGCCTGCAGCAGCTCGCCTACTTCACGATCGTGTTCCTCGCCGCGCCGGTGGCCATCGTCACGGGGTTCCGGATGTCGGGGCTGTGGCCGAAGAAGGCGGAGGGCCTGTCGAAGGCGTATCCGATCGAGCTCGCCCGCGCGGTGCACTTCCCGACCATGCTGTTCTTCACGGCGTTCATCGTGGTGCACGTGGCGCTCGTGCTGCTCACCGGCATGCTCCGCAACCTGAACCACATGTTCGCCTCGCAGGACGCGGTGACCTGGACCGGTTTCTGGGTGTTCGTGCTCTCGCTCGTCGTGATCGCCGGGGGCTGGGTCGCCGCCCGCCCGCTCGTGATCGCCCCCATCGCGAAGGTGTTCGGCCAGGTGTCGGGCCGCTAGATCCGGTGCCCTCGCGGCCGGATCCGTCGCCGACGCCCCCTCGCAGCATCGAGGCCCCCTCCTAGCAGCGCACACCCGAGGGGGTGCGGATGCTCGGAGGGGGCCTGGGCGCGGAGAGTGTGCTCTACGAGGTGGGGTGCCCCGTGGGGCGTCGCTGCGCTGCGCACCTTGCGTGGGACAAGTGCCCTCACGGCCGGATCCGTCCACGCCCCCTCGCAGCATCGAGGCCCCCTCCTAGCTGCGCACACCCGAGGGGGTGCGGATGCTCAGAGGGGGCCTCGACGCAGAAGCGCGGTAGAGGTCAGCGCACGAAGCGGACTTCCTTGATGGTCTCGCCGAGGAAGGGCTCCTGCTGGCTGGCGCCGTCGAGGGTGAAGCCGTTGCGCACGTAGAAGCGGTGCGCGCGGGGGTTGTCCTCGGCGACCCAGAGGTAGGAGTTCTCGCCGGCGCCGACGGCCGCGTCGAACAGGCGCTGGCCGATGCCGGTGCCGTGCCAGGCATCGAGGAGGTAGATGAAGTAGAGCTCGCGCTCCGCCGGGGGGTTCTCGTCCCGGGCGGGGCCGGAGCCGACGAAGCCGACGATCTCGCCGTCGACGAGCGCCGCGCTCATGCGGTACTCCTCGCCCTGGGAGGCCCAGTGCGTCCACAGCTCGGCCAGTCGCTTGGGCGAGACCGCCTCGAGCGTGGCGGTGCTGATCAGGTGGTCGTAGGTCTCGTGCCAGCACTTCGCGTGCACACGGCCGAGCGCTTCGGCATCGACATCGCGAACGGGCCGGACGGTGACGGTGGGAAGGGCTTCGGCGCTCATGTTCGCGACTCTACGCGCGCCGTGCGCGGACACGAAATCGAGTGACATCGGCTCTACGGGCGCTCTGGCACGTCGTGCCGGGACTGTGTGAATCCGACAATCGATCAGGGGAATCCATGCCGGATTCACTACGCTCCTCGTGTGAACGTGATCTGGCGCACCCTGCTCGTCGTCCTCTCCGCTCGCCGGCGGTCCCGCCGGGGGCAGACCTTGGCTCCGACGGCGGTCGGGCGGATCCGTCTCACCACGCTGCCGACGGATCTGGACATCCTGCGGCACATGAACAACGGCCGGTATCTGTCCCTGTTCGACCTCGGCCGGTGGGATCTGCTGATCCGCACCGGGCTGTTCGATGCGATGAAGGAGCGCGGCTGGTACGCCGTGGTCTCGAGCGAGACGATCACGTTCCGCAAATCGCTCGAGCTGTGGCAGCGTTTCGACGTCGAGTCCCGGTTCATCGGCCACGACGACAAGGCGCTGTTCATGGAGCACCGCGCCGTGGTCGACGGGGAGGTGTACGCCAAGGTGATCGTGCGCGCGCGCATGCTGCGCCGCACCGGGGGGACCGTCTCGCACGAGGAGTTCTTCGGCGCGCTGGGCCGTCCGGAGGACGTGCCCGGCGTCGAGGACTGGATCCACGATTGGGCTGCGGCATCCGCGCTGCCGCCGACCAAGGCGCCCGCGCCCAGCGTCTGGGCGGACTGACCGCATGCGCCAGCGCGGTCTCGTCGCCGTTGGGGCCTGCGCGCTAATCTGAGCCCGTGGGGGCGATACTTCGGACGACCGGCCGGGTGCTGTGGATGCACTGGCCGGCGATGCTCGCGTGGTATCTGGCGGGGACAATCGCGAACTACTGGGTCACGGAGCTGGCCGGTTTCGTCGGCGCCTACAGCTCCGTCGGCGGACTGCTGATCCTTCCGTTCGCGGTGCTCGCCCGGCTGATCAGCCTGGTCGGCATGCTGCTGTCGATGCGTGACGGCCTGCGCTCCCTGCAGAGTGTGGCTCCGGTGCCGGAGTCCGCCGGTGAACGCCGCCGCAGTTTCCTTACGGCGCTGCTCGCGAGCATTCTGCCGTTCTTCGCGGTGTATGCCGCGCAGGGCCTGCTGCGCGAGGACGTGCAAGCGTACGGGTTGCGCGCCCTCGCCAAGAACAAGGAGGAGATCGGCGCCACGCTCGGCACCGATCGCACCTTCGACCCGGGCGACAACGTGCTCGAGCTCTCGTTCAACGTCTGGACCGTACTCATCATCGTCGTCGCCTTCGGCGCACGGTGGGCGTGGGGCCGCTGGTCGAAGAGGCTGTCCCGGACCTTCGCGGTGCTCGCGGTGTACTGCGAGGTGGTCTGGGTGTTCTTCTCGATCCTTCTGCTGAAGGACCTCACTGACGCCGCCACGACCTGGGTCGACAACCGGGCGGTGATGGCTTGGCTCGGCGAGGTGCGAACGGCGTTCGGCGGTTGGTTCCCGCCGATCGTCTGGTTGGGCGACGGGGTCGGCTGGCTCCTCTCACAGGCCGGTCCGGTCCTGCTCGCGCCGTTGGCATGGCTCACGGTCGCCGGCGTCGTCTACGGCCAGGCGATCGTCGCCGAGAAGCTGCAGATCCAGCACCGCCTCGTTACTGAGATGCGGGATCGCGTCGCACAGGTGCCCAATCCGGTGATGCGCCGGTTGCGCGACCTGGGCACGGAGCTCGGCTCGCGATTTCTCCCGATCTGGCGGGCGATTCTGCTGATGTGGCGGGCGGGGCCGGTGATCATCGCCTCTTATGCCTTGCTCTACACGGTCGTGATCGTCGCTGAGTCGTGGCTGCGCTACGGGGTGAGCCGGTGGATCGGACCGCACGACGCTGACCTGTTCTGGGCCGTGTACTGGCCGGTGATCTTCCTCATCCCGCCGCTCATCGTCGAGCCGATCCGCTTCGCCCTGATCGCCGGCGCCTACGACACCACGTTCGGGATGCTGCGCCGTGCGCAGGAGGCCCGCACCGACGCGGCGGCGCCCGCCACCGCGGAAGAGGTCGACGCAGCTGCCATCACTGCGGCCGCGGGAGCCCTGCCCGCGGCGCGGCTTCGTGGGGGAGCAGGCGATTCGGTCGACATGACGGCGTCGTTGCCTCCCGGTGCCCCGGCGCCGCCCCTGAATCCGCCGGACTGATGCGAATCAGGGGTCGACGCTGAAGCGAACGAATCGTGACTCGGCGAAGAGCGGTTCCACCTCGACCCAGAACGGGCCCCGTACGTCGTCGGGGACGACGTACGGCAGGACCAGCTCGTAGGGCTCGGCCTTCTCGCCTTCCAGCGTGGGCACGCAGTCCTCGGGCTCCTCGTCGTCCCAGAGCAGCCCCAGCTCGGTGCGCGCCGAAAGCCACACTCTCCCCGTGCTCTTCTCGACGAGTTTCGGTGCCCAGCAGCCTGGCCCTTTGTCGGCCGTGGGCGTCACCTTCACTCCCACGAGGATGAGCTTGGCGTTCCGTGGCATGTCGAGGCCTTTCGTGTCCGACACCTCCTTCGCCCGCACCGGCCCCCAGGTCGCTTCTTGAAGGTCGACGGTGCCGGATGCGCCGGGCTCGACGGCCCAGATCGGCTGACCGGAGTCGGGGTAGGCGTACTTCCACTGCCACCATCCGATCCCGAGGACCGTGGCGGGCAGCAGGACGGCCACGAGGCCGAGCGCGAGGGCGTTGCTGCGCCACCAGCCGCGCGCGCTGGACGTCATCGCGCCCACCTCTCCGGATCCAATTCCACCTCGTTCTGCAGGGGCAGGGAATCGAGGTCGACGGTGACCTCGACCACCCCGTCGGCGACCGTGGTGTACGTGGGGGCGAACTCAAGCGTCGCCGTTCCTTTCAGCGCGCCCTCGGGCAATTCGAACGCGATGCTGCCGTGCCGGGGCACGCCCGTGATCAGGACCATGTCCGCAGCGGTCTCCCCGCGCTCCGTGGCCGAGTAGGTGCGCCCGCCGAGGTGCAGGTTCGTCACCTGCAGCAGAGCCCCGAACTGATCTTGGACGGCAGCCGCATCGAAGTCGACGACGAGCCAGGTGCCCTCGGCATGCCAGCGGCCTCCGTCCGACACCGCCCGCCCTGCACGGACGCGGGTGACTGTCACCGACAGATTGCGTGCCGTGGCGGTCTCGCCCACAATGGTCGCGCTGACGAACGTTTCGTAGGGAGCGTCTTCGGGCTTCTGCACCTGGGTGAGACCCCATGTCGCCACGACGAGCGCAGCAGACAGGGCCCAGGTCCCGGCGGTGCGCAGGCGTCGGTGCGGTGCCGCGGCAGGCACCAGGGCCGACCTGGCCGCGGTGGCCGGCGGAGGTGGAGGGGGAATGCTCACGGCGTCGCCTCCTGCTCGGCGGGCACCGCGTCGACCTGCACGGTCACGAACGCGCCGGTGCGGACGTCGGACCAGTAGTCGCCGCGGGTGAAGAGCTCGCCGACGTAGTGAGTGGAATCGGGCAGTGCGATGCGGATCTCATCCCCTACGGAGACGACGTCCGCGTCGACTGCCCAGGCGAGTCGCACTCGGGCGGGTACGTCAGGCTGCAGAAACGTGGTGTTGCTGCCGTCGACCACGCGGCTCGCATCGAACCCCTCGAGAGCGACGTCTTCGACGCCGATTCCGCGGAGGGCGTCTTTCGTGGCGGCGAGCCGAGGCTTGTCGAACTCGTTCGTGACATCGAGGACGACGACAAGCGTGCGCTGCCCCGCTGCGGGGTAGATGCTCGTCCCGCGCACCTCTCCGCCGATCGCCGCGCTGACCACCGACATGTCGAGCTCGGATCCGACGAAGTGCTCACCCGCCCGCAGCTCCGCGGGCTTCGGCTTCGGGACGTCTGCGAGGCCACCGAACGCCGCCGTGGATGCGAGCAGGACCGCCCCGGCGCCGCTGATCAGCCAGCCCGTCGGCACGCGATCGGTCATCTTCCTGGCCCACGCCGTCATGCGCGCTTCGGAAGCCGCGCGCGTGGCCGCTTCCGCGACGGCCGGCGGCGCGGGATCCGCCTCGTGCTCTTCCCCCACGAGCACAGCATATAGAGAGGCGCGGAGGGCGTGCCGCCCTGCCGTGCGGGCCGAGGAGCGCCATGCTGGAGGGGAGCATTCCGCGCCCACCCCCGAAGGCGCGAGGCGGGAAGGACGAACCGATGCCGCAGTGGCTGAACGCCGCCGAGACCGAGCGTGCCCGCCGGGCCGTCGTCCTCGCCCAGCGCTGGATCGACGAAGCCGCCGCGACGCATGCGGATCCGGCCGCCGAGCGGTTCGCCGGGGTGCTGCGGGACCCGAACGGGCTGTCGTTCACGCTCGGCTTCGTCGACGACGTGATGCGGCCGGAGAGCCTCGGCGCAGCAGCCGCCGGGCTGAACCGCGTGGCGCCGCTCGTGCCCGGATTCCTGCCCTGGTACCTGCGCGCCGCCGTCCGTGCCGGCGGTCTCGTGGCGCAGGGGCTCCCCGCGCCCACCGTGCCGATCGCGCGCACGGTGCTGCGCGAGATGGTGGGCCACCTCATCGCCGACGCGCGCTCCGCCAAGCTCACCCCGACGATCGCGAAGCTGCGCTCCGGCGGCGCCCGGCTCAACCTCAACCTGCTCGGCGAGGCCGTGCTGGGGGAGGACGAGGCGCAGCGGAGGCTGGACGGGATCCACGAGCTCATCCGCCGCGACGACGTCGACTACGTCTCGGTCAAGGTGTCGGCGGTCGTGAGCCGCATCTCGATGTGGGCGTTCGACGAGGTCGTCGAACAGGTCGCGGAGCGGCTGCTGCCGCTGTACCTGACGGCGGCAGGGGATCCGTGGGCATCGACGAGCCCGAAGAGCGTGCAGACCTTCATCAACCTCGACATGGAAGAGTATCGCGATCTCGACCTCACGATCGCGGTGTTCACGAGGATCCTGGAGGATCCGCGGCTCAAGGACCTCGAGGCGGGCATCGTGCTGCAGGCCTACCTGCCCGACGCGCTGCCAGCACTGCGCGAGCTGACCGCCTGGGCGAAGGATCGCGTCGACCACGGCGGCGCGCCGATCAAGGTGCGCCTCGTGAAGGGCGCGAATCTCGCGATGGAGCGCGTGGAAGCGGCCCTGCATGGCTGGACGCCGGCGCCCTACGACACCAAGATCGACACCGACGCGAACTACCTGCGCTGCCTGGACGAGGCGCTCACGCCCGAATCCGTCCGAGCCGTGCGCATCGGCATCGCCGGTCACAACCTCTTCGACATCGCATATGCGTGGCTCCTCGCGGGCGACCGCGGGGTGCGGCCCTCGACGGGGCTGCTGCCTCCGGACGTTGAGCGAGGACGCCCGGAGGGCGACCGAGACGAAACGCGCCCCGACGCAGAAGGCGTTCCCTCTCGCTCCGATCGCGTCGCGACCGCCGATGCGGGATCCGGATCCGCGCCGATCGAGTTCGAGATGCTGCTCGGCATGGCGCAGGGCCAGGTCGAGGCGGTGAGCCGCGAGGTCGGGCACGTGCTGCTCTACGTCCCGGTCGTGAAGCCGCGCGAGTTCGACGTCGCGATCAGCTATCTCGTGCGGCGACTCGAGGAGACGGCCTCGCCGGAGAACTTCCTCTCCTCCGCCTTCCGGCTCCACGAGGATCCGGATGCGCTGGACCGCGAGATCAACCGCTTCGCGCTGTCCCTCGAACGCTCCGCCGACCCTGCGCTGCCTGCGCGCCCGCGCCGCCGGCAGAACCGGCTCGCCCCGGTGCACGAGTCCGCCGCGCTCACCACGGATCCGGATGCGGAGTCCGCCGCGCTCACCCAGGCCGTGCTCGGGATCGCCGAGGCCGTGGATCCCGGCGACACCTTCGTGGAGACGGCCGTGTTCGCCGCGCGCGAGGACGAGTCCGCGATCGCCGCAGGCGCCCCGGGCTTCCGCAACGCCGTCGACAGCGATCCGGCACTCCCCGCGAACCGGGAGTGGGCGCGCGAGATCCTCGCCCGCATCCCCGGATCCACGACGGGGGACGGGATCGTGCGCAGCGCCCGCGTCACCGACGCGGAGGAGCTCGACCGGATCCTGGCCAGGGTTCGCACCGCGGCCGCGGCCTGGGGTGCGCGGCCGGCGGCCGAGCGCGGTGAGGTGCTGCTGCGGATCGCGGCGGTGCTCGAGTCGCGCAGGGCAGAGCTCATCGAGGTCGCCGCTGCCGAGACGGGCAAGGTGATCTCCGAGGGTGACGTCGAGGTCAGCGAGGCCGTCGATTTCGCGCGCTACTACGCGGCCAAGGCCCGCGAGCTCGACGCGATCCCCGGGGCCGCGTTCGTGCCGGCCCGGCTCACCGTGGTCGCCCCGCCGTGGAACTTCCCGCTGTCGATCCCCGCCGGCGGCGTGCTCGCCGCGCTCGCCGCGGGATCCGGTGTCGTGTTCAAACCCGCCCCGCAGGCACGGCGCTCTGCCGCCGTGATCGCCGCCGCGCTCTGGGACGCCGGGATCCCGCGTGATCTGCTCGCGTTCGTCGACGTCTCCGAGGGAGAGCTCGGCCGCGAACTCATCGCGCACCCCGACGTCGACCGGGTGATCCTCACCGGATCCTTCGAGACCGCCGCCCTGTTCCGCAGCTGGCGGCACGATCTGGCGCTGCACGCCGAGACGAGCGGCAAGAACGCGATCGTGATCGCCCCGTCCGCGGATCTGGATCTCGCGGTCGCCGACCTCGTGAAGAGCGCGTTCGCGCATGCCGGGCAGAAGTGCTCCGCCGCATCGCTCGCGATCCTGGTCGGCCCCGTGGGCCGCTCCCGCCGGTTCGCGCGCCAGCTCGTGGACGCGGCCCGGTCGATGCGGGTGGCCTGGCCCGAGGATCCGCGCGCCGAGGTCGGTCCCGTGATCGAGCCGCCGCAGGGCAAGCTGAAGTGGGCGCTCACCGAACTCGCCCCGGACGAGAAGTGGCTGCTGAAGCCGCGTGAGATCCCCGGGTCCGAGGGGCGGCTGTGGACGCCGGGCATCCGCCTCGGCGTACAGCCCGGATCGCGCTTCCACCGCGAGGAGTTCTTCGGTCCGGTGCTCGGCATCATGCACGCGCCGACGCTCGCGAGGGCGGTCGACCTGCAGAACGCCGTCGAGTACGGCCTCACCGCGGGGCTGCACACGCAGGATCCGGCCGATCTCGCGCTCTGGCTCGATCGCGTGCAGGCCGGCAACCTGTACGTGAACCGCGGCATCACCGGCGCCATCGTGCAGCGTCAGCCCTTCGGCGGCTGGAAGCGCTCCTCCGTCGGCACCGGCGCCAAGGCGGGCGGGCCGAACCACCTCATCGGGCTGGGCTCCTGGCGGGACACGGGCGGCGCCGGATCCACGACCCTGCACCTGCGCGGACTGGACTCGCGGATCACCGCGCTCATCGAGGCCGCGCAGCCGTCGCTCGACTACACGGCTTTCGAGTGGCTGCGTCGCGCGGCGCTCTCGGATGCGCTGGCCTGGGATCGCGAGTTCGGCAGGGTGCGCGACGTCTCGCGCCTCGGCGTGGAGCGCAATCTGTTCCGGTACCGCTCGGTGCCGGTCGCCGTCCGCGCCACGGGCGAGGCCCCGTTGCGGGCGCTGCTGCGGGTGGCGATCGCCGCGATCCGCGGCGGGGGCGCGTTCACGCTCTCCTCGCCGATCGGCCTTCCCGCGGCGGTGCGCCGCGTGCTGGGCGAGGCCGGAGTCACCGTGTTCGTGGAGAGCGACGAGGAGTGGACCCAGCGGTTCACCGGACCGGCCACGCCGGGCGACGGATCCGACCTGCTCCCGTCCGGTCTGCTCCCGTCTCAGAAACTGCCGGAAAGCCGGACGGAAAGCGGCAGAAATCGCGACGGGAGCGAGAGGGGAACCGCCGTCGAGGGCGCGCCGGCGCGCCCGAACCGCGTGCGCATCGTGGGGGCGACGGATGACGTCGCGGCCCTGCACGCCGCGCTCGCCGAGGCGGTGCAAGGGGATCCGGACCTGGCGATCTTCGCGGGCGAGGTGACCACGGCCGGCCGGATCGAGCTGCTGCCGTTCCTGCACGAGCAGGCCATCGCGATCACCGCGCACCGCTACGGCAACCCGGACGACTGGAGCGCGGAGGTGATCTGAACCGGCACCGCGCCGTGATGGCCACGTCCAGCCTCGGGTGAGACAATGGACGACGGCGTGCCCGTGTCGCATCTTCTCCTCGCATCCACGATGTGCCGGATCGAAGGACCGCCGGGCCTCAGGACAGCGTCCGCCGCGACCGAAGATTCCGAGGAGCCTCATGTCGACGCCTGAGACCGCCACCGCCACGCCGGCCCGTACCGCGCACCACCGCCGGTACCTGATGTGCAAGCCCGAGCACTTCACGGTGAACTACAGCATCAACCCGTGGATGGAGCCGGCCAACCCGACCGACACGGCCAAGGCCGTGGCGCAGTGGCAGAAGCTGTACGACCTGTACCTCGAGCTCGGCCACGAGGTCGAGCTGATCGAGCCGCTCGCCGGCTACCCGGACATGGTCTACACCGCCAACGGCGGCTTCGTGATCGGCGGCCGCGCCTACGTGCCGTCCTTCTACTACGCGCAGCGCCAGGGCGAGGCCCCCGCGTTCGCCGACTGGTTCCGCGCGAACGGCTTCGACACCGTCATGCCCGAGGAGATCAACGAGGGCGAGGGCGACTTCCTGCTCGCCGGCGACGTGATCCTGGCCGGCACCGGCTTCCGCTCCGCCGGCGACAGCCACCGCGAGGTGAGCGAGGTCTTCGGCCGCGAGGTCGTGACGCTGACGCTGGTCGACCCCCGCTTCTACCACCTCGACACCGCCCTGACCGTGCTGGACCCCGTGATCGGCGAGGCGAACGGCGGCCCCGCGGCCGCCAACATCGCGTACCTGCCGCACGCCTTCGACGACGCCAGCCGCAAGGCCCTGGAGGAGCGCTTCCCGGACGCGATCCTGGTCTCCGACGAGGACGGTGCGGTGTTCGGGCTGAACTCCGCGAGCGACGGCTACAACGTCATCATCTCGCCGCGCGCCAAGGGCTTCGAGAAGCAGCTGCGCGAGCGCGGCTACAACCCGATCCTGATCGACCTCAGCGAGCTGCTGCTCGGCGGTGGCGGCATCAAGTGCTGCACCCTGGAACTGCGCGGTGCGTGATGACGCCTGACCTTCGACAGGCTCAGGTACCGGGTCTGGGCTTCGCCGAGCACGGGACGATCGCGGGGCAGGATCCGGATGCCGGCGCGGAGCCGCATGTCGCGCGCAATTACGCGCCGCTCGAGGTGACGATCGCCCGCGGCGAGGGCGCCTGGGTGACCGACGTCGAGGGCAAGCGCTACCTCGACCTGCTCGCCGCCTACTCGGCCGTCAACTTCGGGCACCGCCACCCCGCGCTCGTCGCCGCGCTCGAGGAGCAGTTGGGCCGCGTCGCTCTCACGAGCCGCGCCTTCCGCAACGACCGGCTCGAGCCGTTCGCCGCCGCGCTCGCGCGACTGTGCGGCAAGGACCTGGTGCTGCCGATGAACACGGGCGCCGAGGCCGTCGAGACCGGTATCAAGGTCGCGCGCGCCTGGGGCTACCGCGTCAAGGGCGTGCGCCCCGATGCCGCGCGCATCGTCGTCGCGCACGGCAACTTCCACGGTCGGACCACGACGATCGTCGGCTTCAGCGACGACGAGTCGGCGCGCGACGGCTTCGGCCCGTTCACGCCCGGTTTCGACGCCGTCCCGTATGGCGACTCCGAGGCGATCGCCGCCGCGATCACCGACGACACGGTCGCGGTGCTCATCGAGCCGATCCAGGGCGAGAGCGGTGTGATCATCCCGCCCGAGGGATTCCTGCGTCGGGTGCGCGAGATCTGCGACGAGCGGAACGTGCTGTTCATCGCCGATGAGATCCAGTCCGGCCTCGGCCGCGTCGGCGAGACCTTCGCGTGCGACCGCGAGGGCGTCGTGCCCGATCTGTACCTGCTCGGCAAGGCGCTCGGCGGCGGGATCCTGCCCGTGTCGGCGGTCGTCGGCAACGAGGACGTGCTGGGCGTCATCCGCCCTGGCGAGCACGGATCCACCTTCGGCGGGAACCCGCTGGCGGCGGCCGTCGGGCTGCGCGCGGTCGAGATGCTCGAGTCGGGGGAGTTCCAGGAGCGCGCCCGCGCGCTCGGAGCGCACCTGCGCGAAGGGCTCGAGGCGTTCCTCGGCCACGGGGTGACGGAGGTGAGGGTGGCGGGCCTCTGGGCCGGCGTCGACATCGATCCGTCCCGCGGCACCGGCCGGGAGATCGCCGAGAAGCTCCTCGATCGCGGCGTGCTCGTGAAGGACACGCACGGTCAGACGATCCGCATCGCGCCGCCGATCGTGGTGCGCGCGACCGAGCTCGACTGGGCTCTCGAACAGCTCCGCGTGGTGCTCGCCGGCTGAGACCTCGGAAGGGCCCGCTCCGGCGGGCCCTTCCTGGTCTCAGGTCGTCGAAGACCGCAGGTGCTTAAAGCCCGGGTGAGTCCGCCCTGGCACATCTCGCCGGTATTTCGGACGCTTGAAGGGTGCCCCGAGTCCCATCCGCCGCTGCCTCGCACATCGGCGAGAAGATCCGCGGAGCCCGTCTGGCCGCCACGCTGACGCAGGACCAGGTCGCCGCGCACAGCGGCATCGACTCGTCGAACATCCGCGCCTACGAGACGGGCCGCGCGATGCCGAGCGTCCCGACGCTCGTGCGGATCGCCGACGCCCTGGGCATCGCGCCCGGCAGCCTGCTCGATGGTCTCACGGTGGGGATGCTTCCGATCGCGGACGCCGACGGGCGTCGTCGCGCGAGCTGACCGCGATCAGGTGTCGCGGAGTCCCGCGCGATACGTCTCCCACTCGTCCACGAGCTCCGGCATGCGCCGCGCCATGAAGCGGAAGAACTCGGCCATCTCCGAGGCCCGGTCCCTGGCGGCGTGGTCCTCGTCGTGCTCCGCGCCGATCGCCTCGATGTGCGCGGCGAGCCGATCGTAGATGGGGCCGTTGTTGGTCATGAGCCCGTACCAGGTGTCCGGGATGATCACGTACTGGTCGCGTCGGCGGTCGGGCCGGGAGACGCGGCGGATGACCTGGATCGTCTGCAGATAGCGCACGGCGCCGGAGACCGCCGCGGCGCTCACCCCGAGGCGGTCCCCGAGTTCCGCGGCCGTGTAGCCGTCGGCGGGCGCGGCGATGAGCGCCATCATCACCCGGCCCGGCATGCGCGGAAAGCCGACAGCGGCGATCATCGCCGCCGCGGCCTCCGCGGCATCGACCCCGTGATGCACGGGGGGTGACGGATCCTGCGCGTTCATGACTCCATCTTCCCGCGGTCGAGCCGGGTCAGCCCGCCGCATGCAGCTCGCGGCGGCGCATGAGCGTGAGCGCTGCCGCCGCGCCCGCCGCGATGATGAGCGCCAGCCACCAGGTGCCGCGCAGATCGACGTCGCCGTTCATGACGATCGGGGTGACCGAGAAGGGCGAGAACCGTGTGGTCCACTCCGGCAGACCGAACAGCGGCCCGAACAGCCCGAACAGCGTGGCGAGCAGCACGAGCGCCCAGGCGATGCCCACGGTGCCGCGGGGGAGCAGCACGAACACGAGGCCCGTGAGCACGGTGAACACGCACGCGGCGAGTCCCTGCCCGAGCCCGACCACCGTGACGACCTGTGCGAGCGACGACCCATCCTTGTTGCCCGCGAGCCCGGCGTACGCCGCGAGCATCGTCGCGACCACGATGATCGCGATCGCGAACGTCGCCACGAGCAGATAGTCGAGGAGCCACCGCACGCGTCCGATCGGCTGGGCCAGCACGCTCTCGGCCGTGCCATGCGCCTCCTCCTGCCGTGCGCGCGCGACGATCTGCACCGCCGCGCAGGCGGCCAGGATCCCCATCATCGTGAAGAACACCGAGACGACCGTCTCCTCGAGGTTGCCGGCCTTGCCGATCTTGTCGAGGATCTGCTGCACCGCGGGGTTCTGCCCGGAGATCTGCCCGGCGAGCCCGGACAGCTTGGTCGCGAGCAGGCCCGTGAGCGCGCCGCCGATGGCCCAGCCGATGATCGCGCCGTTGGTGAGCCGCCAGACGAGCGCATGCGGCGTCGACAGTGCGGGCCGTGCGTGCACCCGGCCGGGGCGGGCGGGGACGAAGCCCTCGCCGATGTCACGAGCCGACTGCAGCGCCACGGCGACGATCGCGAGGACCAGTCCGAAGGCGAGTCCGAGCAGCGCGGGCCATCCGTTGTCCGTGTCGTACGGGCGGGCCTGCTCGGCCCAGCCGAAGGGCGAAGCCCACACCAGGCCGGAACTCGTGATGCGGGTGAGGTCGTCGCTGGGAGTGCCCGCGACGTTGCCGATCCCGTTCACGAGGAACGTGCCGACCAGGATCCACACGGTGAGCGCATTGGCGCCGCGCGAGGTGCGCATGAGCTGCGCGGCCATGAGGCCGATCCCGAGGAAAGCGATGCCGGTGGTCGCGGAGGTCGCACCCATGAGCCAGGATCCGGGGGCGTCGAGCTTGGATCCGATCAGCGCGAGTGCGACCAGCACGCCGAGCACGACGTTCGCGGCGACGCCGTGGATGATCGTCGCGATGGTGGGGAGCGCACGCCCGACCGGTGTGGCGGCGACGAGCTCGGCCCGTCCCGCCTCTTCGTCGCCGCGCGTGTGGCGGACGGCGAGGAACGTGCTCATCAGGGCCGCGAGCATCGTCAGCCAGGGCAGGATCTCGAACGAGAGGAACTGCCCCTCGGACGCACCGGAGGGGAGGCCTCGGAACATCATGATGACCGGGTTCGCCATCACGGCCGAGAGCACCTCGACCCGGTCGGTGTGCGTGGCGTAGGACTGGGTGACGCCGGCGTAGCCGGCGAAGGCCATCAGGACCGTGGCGAGGATCCACAGGAGCACCTGCAGCCAGTCGCGGCGCAGGCGCTGCCGAAGCAGGGCGCCCATCATGACTCCTTCGCCGCGGCACGGCGCGAGGCGCGCGTGCCTGTCGACGAGTCGTCCTCGGCGGCGCGGAGGGCGGCGAGGTCGTCGCCGTAGTGCCGCAGGAACAGCTCCTCGAGGGACGGCGGCTCGATCCGCAGACCTGTCACGCTGCGCTGAGCCAGCACGGGGAGCACGGACGGGATCGCGTCGCTGTCGATCGTGAACCGCGCGCGGCCGTCGTCGATCATGCCGTCGTGAGCTCCGGGGATCCCGGCCAGGGCCGATGCGTCCGCGGCCTCGAACGACACCTCGGTGCGGGTGAGGTGGCGGAGCTCGGGCAGCGTGCCCGACTCGACGATCTTCCCTGCGCGGATGATGCTGACCCGGTCGCACAGCAGCTCGACCTCGGACAGGATGTGGCTGGACAGCAGCACGGTCGCTCCGAAGCGCCGGATCCGCTGCACCTCGTCGCGGAAGACGACCTCCATGAGCGGATCCAGCCCGCTCGTCGGCTCGTCGAGGATGTAGAGGTCGGCCGGGACGGCGAACGCCGCGATGAGCGCGACCTTCTGCCGATTGCCCTTGGAGTAGGCGCGGCCCTTCTTGCGCGGGTCGAACTGGAACGCCGTCATCAGCCGCTCCCGCTCGGCGCGGTAGCCCTGATCCTTGGTCGTCGCGCCCCGCAGTCGGGCGAGGAAGTCGATCGCCTCGCCGCCGGAGAGGTTCGGCCAGACGCTGACGTCGCCCGGCACGTAGGCGACGCGGCGGTGGATGTCGACGGCCGCGGTCCACGGGTCGTCCCCGAAGACGGTGGCGGATCCGCCGGTCTTGCGTGCGAGACCCAGCAGGATCCTGATCGTGGTGGACTTGCCGGCCCCGTTCGGGCCGAGGAAGCCGTGCACCTGGCCCTCGTCGACACTGAGGTCCAGCCCGTCGAGCGCATGCACGCGGCCGTAGTGCTTGGTGAGGCCGTCGGTGCGGATGATCGTGTTCATGGCGGCGATGCTACGCCGATTTCACAAATTCGTGAAGGAAGTGAAGCGCATGGATTCCGTGAGGATCCTCTGCCCGGGGGGATGGGGT
>NZ_PCOW01000025.1:0-55602 GCF_002979495.1 Microbacterium sp. MYb64
GAGGGAAGGGGGATCAGAGGGCGGTGTCGAAGGGCCAGCCGGTGTAGGCCTCGGCCAGATAGCGGCGACCGGACTCGGAGCCGGTGAGCATGTGCAGCTCGCCCTGGCGGCGCCGCCGGTCGAAGTCGTTGGCGTCGGGCGCCGTGTGCAGCAGGTTCGTCATCCACGAGGAGAAGTGCTGGGCCTTCCAGATGCGGCGGGCCGCAACCTCGGGGAATCGGTCGAGCGGGCCCTCATCGCCGTCGAGCAGGAGCGCGCGGATCGCCCGGTCCAGCAGCACGACGTCCGCGACTGCGAGGTTCATGCCCTTCGCGCCGGTCGGAGGCACGGTGTGCGCGGCGTCGCCGACGAGGACCGCCCGCCCGTGCCGCAGCTCATGCGCGACGAAGCTCCGGAACCGCAGCACGTCGCGTCGGATGATCGGCCCCTCGTTCAGCCGCATGCCAGGGGTGCGCCTGCGCAGCTCTGCCCAGATCTGCGCGTCGCTCATCGCGCCAGGGTCGGTGCCGGGCTCGCACTGGAAGTACATCCGCTGGACGCTCTCGCTGCGCTGGCTGATGAGGGCGAACCCGGCGTCCGCGCTGCTGTAGACGAGGACATCGTTGCTGGGCGGCGCCTCGCACAGGATCCCGAACCACGCGAACGGATACTCGCGGAAGTGCCCGCCGGTCGGGCTCACCGTCTTCCGGACGACGCCATGCGATCCGTCGGCACCCACGACCACCTCCGCCTCGATCTCGAGTTCGGCGCCGTCCGCGTCCACCGCGACGACGGTGGGTCGCGACGACGCCGCGCCGCGCACCGCCGTCGCGGTGACGCCGAAACGGAGGTCCTGTCCGTCCGCGAGGCGCGCCGCGATGAGATCCCGCAGCACCTCGTGCTGCGGGTACAGCCAGACGCTGCGGCCGGTGAGGGCGGGGAAGTCGAAGCGGTGGCCGGCGCCGTCATAGTGCAGCTCGATCCCGTCGTGGCGGTGGCCGTCCGTCAGCACCCTGGTCGACGCACCGGAGGAGACGAGGAGATCCACCGTGCCCTGCTCGAGGATGCCGGCGCGGACGGTGCGCTCGATCTCGTCGCGTTCACGGCGGTCGATCACGATGGATCCGATCCCGGCGGCGGCGAGCAGATGCGAGAGCAGCAGGCCGGCAGGGCCCGCGCCGACGATGGCGACTCGGGTGCGGACTGTGGTGGTCATGGGGTCTCCTTCGACGGCGATAGCCTCCCGGATGCACCACGACGTGCGCTCGATAGTTCCCGTTGAACGGGATTCTGGCTTCAGCGACGGAAGCCGAGCGACCGCTCGATGTCGCGCGCCGCGGCGTGCAGCTCATAGAGCGCGATGTCGGTCTGCGCGTCGCGGGGGAGCACGGCGGAGAGCGCGGCGATCACGGCGCCGGTCTCGTCGCGGATCGGCACGGCGACGCCGGTCGAGACGTCCTCGATGTACCCGGGGGCGACGACGTGCCCGAGGCGCCGGATGTCGGCGAGTGCACGGCGCAGCGCCCCCGCCTCCGTGATGGTCTCCCTCGTGACGGGGGCGAGGGGCCCCGCGAGGATCCGCTCCTGCAGATCGCGCGTGCCGAAGGCCAGGAGTACGAGGCCGGAGGACGAGGCGTGCAGTGGCAGCCGCCCCGCGATCCGCGTGACGTTCGCGCCGGATTCCGGGCCGGACAGGCGCTCCAGGAAGAGCGCCTCGTCCTGCTCCAGGATCGCGAGCTGCGTGTGCTCGCGGAGGCGGCTCTGCACGCGCTCCATCGACGGCATCGCCGCCTGGCGCAGCCGCAGGGCGTGCGAGGAGCGGGTCGCGAGCTCCCACAGCCGCATGCCGATGCGGATCCGCCGGTCCTCGTCGCGCTCCAGGAGGCCCGCCGCGACGAGCTCGCCCACCACACGGTGAGCCGTGGAGGGCGGGAGACCGGCCCTGCGCCCGATCTCGGCGGCCGTCTGCACGGTGCGGGTCGGGGTGAAGGCCTCGAGCACGCGCAGGAGGCGGTCGGTCACCGAGTCGCCGGAGGGGGAGTTCGCCATGGACCCAGGATGCCACTGTCCCGAGAGGATTCCCATTGGGTGGGATTCCATGGCCACGCGGCGCGGTCACGACGCACGATTCTGCTGTTCCCGAACGGTCGAAGGAGACGACGATGTACGACACCGCCGCGGCACCGGAGTCGCTGCTCGCCGCGCCCGACCAGGTCACGCAGGGGGAGATCACCGCCGAGATCGAGGCCGCGCACGCCGAGTACGCGCGGCGCGAGGCGGAGGGGGAGATCCTGCCGCGCACGATGCACGACTTCCCGCCGTACCGATCGAGCGTCCTCCGGCACCCGACGAAGAACCCGAAGCTCGTCGATCCGGAGACGATCGAACTGCTCTCGCCCGCATTCGGCCAGCGCGACGTCGCCGCGATCGAGTCCGATCTGACCCTGCAGCACATCGGAGAGCCGCTCGGCGAGCGCATCACCGTCCGGGGGCGGCTCCTGGACTCGTGGGGACGGCCGCTCGCGAACCAACTGATCGAGGTCTGGCAGGCGAACTCCGCGGGGCGCTACATCCACCAGCGCGACCAGCATCCGGCGCCCCTCGACCCGAACTTCACGGGGGCGGGCCGCGCGATCACGAACGACGCGGGCGAATACCTCTTCACGACCATCAAGCCCGGACCGTATCCGTGGAAGAACCACGTGAACGCCTGGCGCCCGGCGCACATCCACTTCTCGGTGTTCGGCCGCGCCTTCACCCAGCGCATCGTCACCCAGATGTACTTCCCGGGGGATCCGCTGTTCGCGCTCGACCCGATCTACAACTCGATCCGGCGCGCGTCGGACCGCGAGCGGATGATCGCGGCGTACGACCACGACGCCACGGTGCCGGAGTTCTCGATGGGCTACCGCTGGGACATCGTCGTGGACGGACCCGATGCGACGTGGTCGGAGCAGGAGGAGGACCAGTGACTCTCGAACCCGTTCTCGAGCCCACGGCGGGACAGACCGTCGGGCCGTTCTTCGCCTACGGCACCGAGTACGACCGGATGCACGAGGTCGCCTTCCCGCACAGCCCCGGATCGATCGTGCTCTCCGGCACGGTCTACGACGGGGTCGGCGCCCCCATCCCCGACGCGATGGTGGAGATCTGGGGGGCCGATGCCGACGGCACGGTCTCGCGCTCCCGTGGTGCGTTCCGGCGCGACGACCACACCTTCACCGGCTTCGGCCGCTCGTTCACGACGGATGACGGCCACTACGAGTTCTGGACCCGGGAGCCGGGTCCCTCGGGCCCCGGCGCGCCCTTCTTCGCGGCGATCGTGTACGCGCGGGGTCTCCCCGACAAACTGCACACCCGCATCTACCTGCCCGGTGCCGAGGGCGATCCGTTCCTGGCGTCCCTGTCCTCGGACGAGCGTGCGACCCTCGTCGCGACCCGGGAGGCGGACGGGAGTCTGCGCCACGACATCCGGCTGCAGGGTGATCAGGAGACGGTGTTCCTTGCCTACTGACGAGATCGACAGTGCGCTCGGGGCGGACGTGTTCGGCCTGCTGGATCCGGTCCTCGCGGGTTCCGGCGCCGGCGCTCGCCCGGACGGTGGGACGGGGATCGGCGGCGACGCGCACGTCGCCGCCGCACTCGTGCGGGCCGAACGGGGGCTGCTGGCGGCGTACGCCGAGCTCGGCGTCATGCCCCGCGCCCTTGCGGCAGAAGTCGCGCCGGGCTTCCGCCCCGATGTGCGCGCACTCGCGTCGTCCGCCCTCGAGACCGGCAACCCGGTCGTGCCCGTCGTCGAGGCGCTGCGGCGCCGTACCGACGATCCAGAGGCGGCGAGCTGGATCCATCGCGGCGCGACGAGTCAGGACATCCTCGATACCGCGCTCATGCTCGTCGCCAAGGACGGCATCGCCGCCGCGGTCGAGGATCTCTCCGTCGCGGCGTCGGATCTCGTCGCCCTCGCGCTCGCACACCGCGACGACCCGGCCGCCGCGCGCACCCTCGGACAGCACGCCGTCCCGATCACGGTCGGGGCGCGGATCGCCGGCCGATTGCGCGCGCTCGTACGGGCGCGCCGCACGCTCCTGGATGTTGCGGCGGCCCTGCCGGCGCAGCTCGGAGGGGCCGCGGGAACCCAGGCGTCGTTCGTCGAGCTCTTCGGATCCGAACTCGCGGCGCAGTTGCCGTCCGCCTTCGCGGCGGCCACCGCGCTCGCGGCGCCGCCCGCGCCCTGGCACACCGACCGGTACCCGATCCTGGACCTGGCTCATGCGGCCGGGCTGGCGATCGCCGCGATGGGCGCACTCGCGACCGATGTCGTGACGCTCACCCGCCCCGAGATCGCGGAGGCGTCTGTTCAGCACGGCGGCGGGTCCAGCACGATGCCGCAGAAGCGAAACCCGGTCGACGCCGTGCTCGTGCGGTCGGCCGCGATGCGCGTCCCGGCCCTGATCGGGCAGCTCCACAATGCGGCGGGTCTCGCCGGGGACGAGCGCCCGGACGGCGCCTGGCACGCCGAATGGCCGGCGCTGCAGGAGCTGCTGCGGCTGCTGGTCGGCGCGGCCGCCCGCACGCGGGCCCTCTGCGCGGCCCTGACCTTCGACGCGGAGCGCGCGAGGGCGAACCTCGCTCTGAGCGACGGAATGATCGTGTCGGAACGGCTCGCGCTCGTGTTGAAGCCCCGCATCGGCGCCGCCCGGTTCGCGGAGGTGATCGATCGGGCTGCCGCCGGCACCCCGCTCGCCGAACTGCTGCGTGCGCTGCCGGAGGCCGCGGAGTGGGATGTCGACGACCTGCTCGACCCAGCCCGGTACACAGGTCGCTCCGGCGCCCTCGTCGATGAGGCCGTCCGCGCCGCCCGGGATGAGGGCATCCGATGATCGACGTCGCGGTGTCCGCCGCTGTCGGGCCGGAGCAGGCGCCGCTGCTCGTCCTCGGTCCGTCACTCGGAACGACGAGCATCCTCTGGGAGGCGGTGCTGCCCGCCCTTGCTCTCGACCATCGGGTCATCACCTGGGATCTGCCCGGCCATGGCGCCTCGGCGCCGGCGCGGGAGCCGTTTGCGGTAGCGGACCTCGCCGACGCCCTCGTGCGCACCCTCGCCGACACCATCGGCGGGGAGCGGTTCGACTACGCGGGGGTCTCGCTCGGCGGGGCCGTCGGCCTCGAACTCCTGCTGCGGCACCCGCAGCGCGTCGGTCGTGCCGCCATCCTCTGCTCCGGCGCCGTGATCGGCACGCCGCAGGGGTGGCACGACCGGGCGGCCCAGGTCCGCGCACAGTCGACCTCCTCGCTCATCGTCGGATCCGCACAGCGCTGGTTCGCGCCCGACTCGATCGCGGAGCATCCCGAGCCCGCCGGCCTGCTCCTGCACGCGCTGCAGAACGCCGACGACGAGAGCTACGCCCTGGCGTGCGAGGCCCTCGCCGCCTTTGACGTGCGAGACCGCCTCGGCGAGATCGACGCTCCGGTGCTGGCGGTCTGGGGCGCGCACGATGCCGTGACGCCCGAGGCTTCGGCACGCGAGATCGCGGACGGGGTGCGCCACGGCCAGGCGATCGGGATCCCTGCCGCCTCGCACCTCGCGCCCGTCGATGATCCGACTGCGGTGATCCGGCTGCTGAGCGGATTCCTGACCCCCGAGAGGACCCCGAGATGACCGGAACGACCGACGCGGAGCGCCGCGCGCAGGGCATGGCCGTGCGACGGGAAGTGCTCTCGGACGCGCATGTCGACCGGGCGATCGCGGGCACGACCGAATTCACCTCCGACTTCCAGGACTTCATCACGCGGGTGGCGTGGGGAGATGTGTGGTCCCGCCCAGGTCTCGATCACCGGTCGCGTTCGATCGCCGTGCTGTCGAGCCTCATCGCCCTCGGGCACGATGAGGAGTTCGCGATGCACGTGCGCGCGGCACGGCGCAACGGCCTCACCGTCGCCGAGATCCGCGAGGTCATCCTGCAGTCGGCCGTGTACGCGGGCGTGCCGGCCGCCAACACCGCCTTCCGCATCGCGGCAGGGGTTCTCGCGGAGGAGGCGCCGTGATCGACAAGACGGTTCCGGACGCGGCCGCGGCCGTCGGCGGCATCCCGGACGGCGCGACGGTGATGATCGGCGGCTTCGGGCGCGCGGGGCAGCCGGTCGAGCTGATCGACGCCCTCATCGCGCAGGGTGCGGGCGACCTCACGATCGTGAACAACAACGCGGGCAACGGGGACACCGGGCTCGCGGCGCTGCTATCCGCCGGACGGGTGCGGCGGATCGTGTGCTCGTTCCCGCGGCAGTCCGACTCCTGGGTGTTCGACGACCTGTACCGGTCAGGGCGCATCGAGCTCGAACTCGTGCCGCAGGGCAATCTGGCGGAGCGCATACGCGCGGCAGGCGCCGGAGTCGGGGCGTTCTACTCGCCGACGGGCGTGGGGACGCAGCTCGCCGAAGGGCGGGAGCACCGGGTGATCGACGGCCGCGAATACGTGCTCGAGTTCCCGATCCGGGCCGACTACGCCCTCGTCTCGGCGCGGAAAGGCGACCGCTGGGGCAACCTCGTCTACCGAGGGACCGCGCGCAACTTCGGCCCGGTGATGGCCGCGGCGGCGACGACGACCATCGCCCAGGTGGACGAGATCGTGCCACTCGGGGCTCTCGATCCCGAGGGCGTCGTGACGCCGGGGATCTTCGTCGATCGGGTGGTGTCCGTGGGTGAGCGGGCATGGCTGGACGACGGCGTCTTCGTCGGCGGGGTCGATCGGGAAGGGCGGGCCGCCTCGTGATCCGGATCAGCCGAGAGGAGCTGGCCGCGCGGATCGCGTCCGACATCCCTGAGGGCTCGTACGTGAACCTCGGGATCGGCGCGCCGACCCTGGTCGCCGACTTCCTCCCCGAGGGGCGGGAGGTCGTGCTGCACACCGAGAACGGGATGCTGGGCATGGGGCCGGCCCCGGTCGACGGAGACATCGACCCTGACCTCATCAACGCGGGCAAGCAGCCCGTCACGGCGCTGGCGGGCGCCGCGTACTTCCATCATGCGGACTCGTTCGGCATGATGCGAGGCGGCCATCTGGACGTGTGCGTGCTCGGCGCCTTCCAGGTCTCCGAGACCGGCGACCTGGCGAACTGGGCGACCGGCGCGGAGGACGCCATCCCCGCCGTCGGCGGCGCGATGGATCTCGCGATCGGAGCCAAGCAGGTGTACGTGATGACGGATCTGCTGACGCGCTCCGGAGAGTCGAAGCTCGTCGCGCGGTGCACGTACCCGCTGACAGGTGTCGGCTGCGTGACCCGGATCTACACCGACCACGCGGTGTTCGACGTGACAGCGGAGGGTCTCGTCGTCCGCGAGACGTTCGGCGCCACGATCGCGGAGCTCAGCGACATCACCGGGTTGGTGCTGCGATGACGGCCTCCTTCGTCTACGACGCCGTCCGCACGCCGTTCGGCCGCGCCGGCGGGGCGCTGTCGGGCGTGCGCCCGGACGATCTGGCCGCCGTCGTGCTGCGGGCGATCGTGGAGCGTGCCGGGCTCGACCCCGCCCGCATCGACGACGTGATCCTCGGCGATGCGAACCAGGCGGGTGAGGACAACCGGAACGTGGCACGCATGTCGGCTCTGCTCGCGGGGTTTCCGACGTCCGTCACCGGGACGACGGTCAACCGTCTCTGCGCATCGTCGGTGGAGGCCGTCGTGCAGGGCTCGAGGGCCATCGAGGCCGGCGATGCCGAGATCGTGCTCACCGGCGGCGTCGAGTCGATGAGCCGTGCGCCGTTCGTGATGGAGAAGTCGGCGAAGGCGTGGCCGGCCGTCGGCAACCAGACGCTGTGGAACACGGCGATCGGCTGGCGCATGGTCAACCCCGGGCTGCCCGCGCACTGGACGATCTCCAATGGCGCCTCCGCCGAGAAGATCGCCCGCGAGCGGGGCATCTCGCGCGAGGATCAGGACGGCTTCGCCGTGCGCTCGCATCGGCTCGCGGCACAGGCATGGGCCGAAGGCGTCTACGCGGACGAGGTCGTCCAGGTCCCCGGCGCGGAGCTGAGCCGGGACGAGGGCATCCGCGACGACGCCTCGATGCCGCGCCTCGCGGCGCTGAAGGCGCTCTTCGCCGCGGACGGCTCGGTGACGGCGGGCAATTCCTCACCCATCAACGACGGCGCCTCCGCCGTGCTCATCGGCGCGGAAGGCGCCCTGGATGCCGAGCCCCTGGCCCGGATCGCCGCGCGGGCCGCGCACGGGGTCGACCCAGACGACTTCCCGATCGCGCCCATCGAGGCCGCGAACAAAGCGCTCGCCAGGGCGGGCCGCACCTGGGCCGACGTCGACGTGGTCGAGCTCAACGAGGCCTTCGCCTCGCAGGCGCTGGCCTGCGTGCAGGGGTGGCCGGAGCTGGATCCGGAGAAGGTCAACAGGCACGGCGGCGCGCTCGCGATCGGGCACCCGCTGGGCGCGTCGGGCGGGCGGATCATCGGTCACGCCGCGCATGAACTCGCCCGCCGCGGCGGCGGCGTCGCCGTCGCGGCGATCTGCATCGGCGTCGGGCAGGGACTCGCCGTCGTGCTCGAGCGCTGACGGCGTTCGAGCGAACCCGCGACCGACCGCATCCCGCGGCCCGGTCCGTACCATCCCGGATCCTCAGTGCGGAGGATCCGTTCCTTGGGGAAGAGAACGCGATGAAGCGTATGAGAAGAACAATCCACGGAGTCCTGGTCATCGGACTCACCGTCCTGCTCGGTCTGGGGGCCGGCGGCGCGCTCGCACCACCCGCGTACGCGGCGTCCGGATTCACCGGCACCGTGTCGATCGCGCATCTGAACGACGTGCACGGCAACGTCTTCGAGACCGCGACCGAGATCGGGTACGCCAGGATCGGCGGCTACGTCGACCAGCTGAGGGCGGACAATCCGAACACCCTGTTCCTGGACGCCGGTGACACGTTCTCCGGATCGAAGTACACGGCGATCGACCGCGGCGCGAGCATCGTGCCGATCGTGAACACGCTGGGGATCGACGCGATGGCCGCGGGCAACCACGAGTTCTCGTACGGCTCGTCGTATCTCCAGGAGCTCGCGTCGCGCCTCGACCATCCGATGCTGGCCGGCAACATCGTCTACTCGGCGACGGGACAGCCGGTGCTGCCCGGGTACGCGATCGTCACGCTGCCGAACGGAATGAAGGCGGGGGTGATCGGGATCTCCGCGCCCGCCTCGGCGACGATGGGCTCCCAGGACGTCGGCTACCGGGATGCGATCGCCACGACCCAGGCCCTCGTCGACGAGGTCACCGGTCAGGGCGTGGATCTCGTGATCGGCCTCATGCACCTGGGCGATCAGGACCCCACGATGACGAGCCTGAAGGTGGCCGACGCGGTCACCGGCATGAACCTGCTCATCGACGGGCACAGTCACACCGCGCTGCCCCAGGGGCGCCTGCAGAACGGCACCCTGATCGTGCAGACGGGCGAGTTCGGGCGCAACCTGGGCGTGGTCGACCTGGGCATCGTGGACGGGAAGGTGACGAGCGCGGCCGCACGGCTCGTATCGCGCGCCGAGATGGCGAACGCTCCAGAGAAGCCCGAGACCAAGGCTGCGGTGGAGGCCTTCCGTACGGTGTCGGATGCGTACTTCGCCGCGCCGATCGGCAGCACCTCCGTGCTGCTCGAAGGCACCCGCGACATCGTCCGCACGCAGGAGACCGCCCTGGGGAACATGTTCGCGGACGCGATCACCGCAGCCACCGGCACCGAGATCACCCTCCTTCCCGCGGGATACGTCGGAGGACGCATGCAGCCGGGGCCGATCACTCGCGGAGACGTCCTCACGCTGTCCAGAGCTCCGACCGCGGTCACGAAGAAGGTCTTCACCGGCGCGGAACTGCTCCGGCTCCTGAATTCGCTCTACGCGAGCTTCCCGACGCCCTCCGGATCCTTCGCGCAGGTGAGCGGGCTGTCGGTCGTCCTGGATCCGGACGGGACGACGTCCAGGGTGCATCGGGTGCAGGTGGCCGGGAAGCCGTTGGACCCGAACACGAACTACACGGTCGTGACGACGACCGGCGTCGCGAGCGGCTTCGAGGGGACGGTTCTCGCGGAATACCCCGGCGTGACCGAGATGCTCAGCGACTACATCGTCGCGCGCAGCCCGGTGGCTCCGGTGATCGAGGGGCGGATCACGCGCAAGGCAGCCGGCGAACCGACCGAGCCCGGCGGCCCAGGAACCCCGAGCCCGTCGCCGAGCCCCGCTCCGAGCGGCTCGCCGACGACGAGCCCGACGCCCGCACCCGCGTCCGGCGGCTCGATCGGATCCGGCGGCGACCCCGTCGCGTCCGGCCGGCTGGCGGCGACGGGATCCGAGGACCCGTGGCTCGTATCGCTCCTCGCCGGCGGCGGAATTCTCGCAGGCCTGCTCCTCCTGGTGGCGGCCCGGCGTCGGCGGAAGGACATCGGAACACGCTGACCCCTGCCCGTACCCGCTTCGCCCCGGACGATAGTCTTCGGGGCGAAGCGGGTCGCCCTGTGCGGGGGCGGCGCGGGCAGGAGCGTGGAGTCATGACGGTAGCCGAGCAGAACGCCCGCGCGCGCCCCGACCTGACCGCGCAGCTGCGGGACGCGATCCTGAACGCGGAGTTCGCGCCCCATCAGCGCCTCGTCGAGGCGGACATCAGCGCGCAGTACGGTGCGACCCGGGCGTCGGTGCGCACGACGCTGCTCACCCTCGCGGGCGAGGGACTGATCGAGCGGCTCCCCAATCGGGGTGCGCGGGTGCGCGCGATCAGCATCGGCGAGGCGATCGAGATCGTCGAGGTGCGCGTCGGCCTGGAGTCGCTGTGCGCGCGCAAGGCCGCGGAGAACCTCACGGAGGACGGTTCGGAGGAGCTGCGCGCCCTTCGCGCCGCGCTCGTGACCGCCGTGTCGACCGGGGACCTGCTCGGATACTCTCGCCTGAACCAGGATCTGGACCGGCTCCTGCGTGCGCTGAGCGGCCACGAGGTGGCGACGCTGCTGCTGGAGCGGCTGCAGGCGCAGTCGGCGCGGCACCAGTTCCGCCTCGGCTTCCTGCCGGGCCGTGCTGCGACCTCGGCGCCGGAGCACACCGCGATCATCGATGCCGTCCTCGCGCAGGATCCGGGTGCCGCTGAGGCGGCCACCCGCACCCACCTCGAAGGCGTCATCGCCCTGCTGCGCACGATGGACTGACATCCGGCGCGCGAGAAGGGCCCGCCGCGGCGAACGCGGACGGGCCCTTCGTGCGAGATCCGCGCGAGGCTCAGAACCCCGGGCCGCGGCCCTTCGGCGCCACGTACTGGGCGGTGAGCGCCTTGAGGCTGCCGGGCGCGGTCGGATCGTACGAGAAGATCGACGAGGTGTCGGGCTGCAAGCGCTTCGCGACCGGGCCGTAGGTCATGTCGCCGTTCAGTCCGAGGTATTCGATCTTCTCGATCCCGTCCATCGCCTTCATGAGGCCGGCACCCGAAAGATCGCCGAGCTCGACGGCCTTCTCGAGGATCCTCGTCGCGGTGATCGCCTGCATGAAGCCGTAGACGTTCTGCATCGTCGGCGTCTTGCCGAGCTTCTCGGTCAGCAGCTTGATGCCCTCGATCGACGTGTCGTCGAGGTCGCCGGCGAGGCCCGTGATCACGAAGTTGTCCTTGAGGTAGGTCGCGATGTCCGTGTCCTTGAAGGACTGGGCGATCGAGAAGAACTCGGTCTCCCAGATCGGCGCGTAGTCGAGCTGGGTCGCCGCCGCCACGACGTTGGGCACATTGCCGTTGGCGCCGCCGAAGACCACGAGGTCGCACTTCGCGGTCTTGAGCGTCTGGATCTGCGCGGTGAAGGCGGTGTCCGTCGGCGCGAACTCCGTCTTCGGGCCCACGGCGAAGCCGAGCTCCTTCCCTGCATGCTCCAGGGCGTCCTGGCGGGCCTGCCCGGACTGGTCTGCCTGCACCATGGAGCAGACGGTGGAGCTCTTGCTGATCCTGCCCTTCTCGAACAGGTAGGACAGCGCGTTCCACACGTTCGACTGGTAGGACGTGAAGGTCATCCCCAGGTTCTCCTGCGCGGTGAAGCGCGAGCTCTGGGTCGACGGAAGGGCGACGGACTTGTTCTGCTTCAGGATCGGCAGCAGCGCCTCGGTCGAGGCATCGCCGAGGATGCCGGACAGCATGACCACCTGATCCTTGATCCGCTGGTACTCCTGCACGGCGAGCTGCGGGTTGTACTGGTTGTCCGCCGTGGTGACCTTCACCGGATACTTTCCGGCGATGCCGCCCTTCGCGTTGACGATGTCGTAGTACGCCTGCTGCCCGGCGACCTGCTCGTTCGCCGAGGGCGCGATCGGCCCACTGAGAGCGGTCATCTCGCCGACGTGGATGACGCCGTCGGACAGGCTGAAGCCCGGCACCGATGCCAGTGTCTTCGAAGCGGTGCTGGAACCTCCGCCGGGCGCGGTCGGAGCGGTCTGAACGGCGCAGGACGTGAGGAGCAGCGCCGCAGCGGCGACGATGCCGATGGCGCCAGGAGTGCGATATCTCACAGGCTGTGTCCTTCCTCGTGTGTCGTGATCCCCGGTGCGGGGTCGGGTGGCGAGGCCGCGGGCGCGGCCTGCGTCTGGGTCGACGCCACAGGGCGTCGGCGACCGGGGCGGCGGAAGAACGAGATCAGTCCGCCGCGCCGGAAGAGGAGGAAGACGACGATGAGGACGCCGTAGACGATGAGCCCGAAACCGGACACGCTCACGCCGCCCTGTTCGCCGGGCTTCGAGATGAAGGGCAGCACGTCGGCGAGCCGGATCGCGATCACGGGCACCAGGCCGATGAAGAGCGCGCCCAGCACAGGGCCCCAGATGCTCGCGAGCCCGCCGATGACCACGATCGCGACGTACTGGATCGAGAGGTCCAGGCCGAAGTTCTCGGGCCGGATGTACTGCAGCTCGACGCCGAGCAGTCCTCCCGACAGGCCGCCCAGCGCCGAGGACACGATGAAGGCGTTCATCATCGTCGGCAGCCGGCGCGCCCCGAGCACCTCGGCGGCGAGGTCGTGGTCGCGGAACGCCTGCATGGCGCGTCCCGACCGGGAGCGCACGATGTTGGCGATCGCGAGGAGGATCACCGCGAGGATCAACCAGCAGAGGATGAACATGCCCTGCTCGCGGGAGAGCAGGAACGGTCCGACTCTGAGCGCCGCGAAGTCGAGCGGGCCGATCGAGACCGGCGCGGTGACGACCGTTCCGTTGAGGCCCCCGGTGAGGGCGGGCAGGTTCCGCGCCGCGTAGATGCCGATGAAGACGAGTCCGAGCGACACGATCGCCAGATACGGACCCTTGAGCCGGAGGGCGAAGGGGGCGACGACCGCTCCGAGTGCGCCGGCGAACAATGCGGACAGAGGGAGCCAGAGCAGGAATGGCAGACCGAGCTGGCCGCCGAGGACCTGCCCGCAGAACGCTCCGGCGCCGACGAAGAACGCGTGCCCCAGGGAGATCTGCCCGGCGTATCCGGTCAGCAGGTTCAGGCCGGTCGCGGCGATCGCGGCGATGGCCGCGGTCGTCAGCACCGTGAGCAGGTAGCTGTCGGCGACGTTGAGGGGGATCGCGACGATCGCGACGAGGAACGCGATCGCGAGGATCTTCTTCGGCGGGGTGTCGAAGAGCCGCGGCGCCCGTGCGCGTGCGCGGGGTGCGAGGGAGGATCCGGGAGCGGTGATTGTCATGCGCGGCGCACCTCTCGTCGGCCGAACAGTCCGGCGGGGCGGATGAGCAGGATCGCGAGCATCACGAGATACGGCACGACCTCGGAGAACCCCGATCCCCAGCTCTCCGGGACCAGGGTGACGGCGAACTGCTGGACGACGCCGATGATGAGGCCTCCCACGACCGCTCCGAGCGGCGACTCCAGACCGCCGAGGATGATGACGGGAAGGGCGAGGAAGGCGTACACCTCGAGGCCGGGGCGCACGCCGCCGCCGACGGTCGTCGAGAGCACGACGCCCCCGAAGGCGCCCAGGGCGCCGGCGATGCCCCAGGAGATGCCGTAGACGAACCGCGTGCTGACGCCCTGCGCCATAGCGGCCTCGCTGTCGATCGCCGTCGCACGCAGGCTGAGCCCGATGCGGGTGTAGCGGAAGAACAGGAAGAACCCGAGCAGGAGCACCGCGGTGATCGGGATGAGGGTGGCATCGCGCGCCGTGATGCCGATGCCTCCGATGCGCAGCACGTTCAGCGCCCAGGGATCGCCGAGGTTCAGGGAATCGCCCGGCCAGATGCCCGTGATCACGGGTGCGATGGCGATCGTCACTCCGAACGTGACCAGAAGGGCGGCGAAGTGATCGGTGACCCGGTGCAGGACGAACGCCTCCAGGAGCACGGCGAACAGCGCGACGGCCGCCATCGCGACGATCACACCCGCCCAGAACGGGAGGCCGGCCTGATGGATGAGCGCATAGGCGAGGTAGGCGCCGAGCACGACGAAGCTGCCCTGTGCGAGGTTCAGGATGCCGGACGCCCGTGCCACGATCACGAAACCGAGCGCGAGCACGGCGTACAGGGATCCGAGCGCGATGCCGGAGGTCAGCGTCTGGAGGACGTCGGTCATGCGTGCTTCGCCTTCCGGTCCTGGTCGCGAGGGATGCCGACGGCGAGGGTCCCCGTCGCCGTCGGGTCGTCCGCATCCTCGGTCTCGTCGCCCAGGTAGGCGCTGATGACGCGCGGGTCCGCGATCGCCGCGCGGGGGGACTCGATCGTGACCACGGTTCCGAAGTCGAGCACCAGGGCGCGGTCGCCGAGACGGGTGACCATGCCCATGTCGTGCTCGATCATGACGACCGTGAGATCCAGTTCCTGTTTGGCGGTGAGGATCCAGTCCGCGAGCTCGTCCGTCTCCTCGTCGTTCATCCCGGCGGCGGGCTCGTCGAGCAGCAGCAGGCGCGGCTCGACGGCGAGCGCGCGGGCGAGCTCGATCCGCTTCTTGATGCCGTAGGGAAGATCGCGGATCGGGCGGTTCAGGAAGTCGCCGAGCCCGAGCAGGTCGATGAGCGGCTCGCACGCCTGCCGAGCCTCCGCCTCCTCGCGGCGGGCGCGGCCCCACCAGACCGCGCCGGTCAGCACCCCGGAGCGCATGAGGCGCTGGCGGCCCAGGACGACGTTGTCCATCACGTCCATGTGCTCGAAGAGCGCGAGATTCTGGAAGGTGCGGGCGATGCCCAGATCGGCCAGCCCTGTGCGGCGCACGTCGAGCAGGGATCGCCCGTCGAAGGCGACGGATCCGGCGGTCGGGTGGTAGATGCGGCTGAGGACGTTCAGCAGCGAGGTCTTCCCCGCGCCGTTGGGGCCGATGACGGTGAAGAACTCGTTCTCGCGCACGTCGAAGGTGACGCCGCGGAGGATATGCAGGCCGCCGATCCGGAGCTCGACGTCGCGCACCTCGAGCAGCGGTGCGACGGGGGGGCTCATGCGGCGTCCTCCGATCCCAGTCCGAGAAGCAGCCGTTGCAGACCGGTGTCCGCGCGCAGCTCCGCGGCCGTGGCCTCGTGCACGATGCGGCCGTGCTCGATCACCGAGCCGCGGTCGGCGACGGCGAGGGCCATCGTGGCGTTCTGCTCGATGAGCAGCACGCTCGTGCCGGCGGCCCGGATGGCGCGGATGGTGTCCCTGACGTGGGTGACCAGCTTGGGGGAGAGGCCGAGCGTCGGCTCGTCGAGGATGAGCAGACGCGGCGACGACATGAGGGCGCGGGCGACCGCGAGCATCTGCTGCTCTCCGCCGGAGAGCAGTCCCGCCGCCTGATCGTGCCGTTCGGCGAGCCGCGGGAACAGCTCCATCATGCGGCTGCGATTGGCCTTGAGCTCGCTCGCGCTCACGGTCGTCCCGCCCATGTCGAGATTCTCCGTGACGGTCATCGCGCCGAAGATCCGCCGCCCCTCGAGAGCCTGCGCGACGCCGTGGCGGACGATCGCACGGGGGGAGCGGCGCGTCAGGGGCGTGCCGAAGCTCATGATGGCGCCCGCGGAGATCGACCCGCCCTGTGCCGGCAGGAGTCCGGTGATCGCGCGCGCAAGGGTGGACTTGCCTGCGCCGTTCAGACCCATCAGCGTCACCACCTCGCCGTCCGCGACGGTGAGCGAGACATCGCGCAGAGCCGTGACGGATCGTCCGTACCGGACGCTGAGACCCTCGATCTGCAGGGCGGGAGCGCTGTCGCCCCCCGGAACGCGCATCAGGCCGCTCCGCCGTCGAGCCCGAGCAGGCGGATCGCGTTCTCCCGCAGCACGAGGCGCTCGACCTCCTCCGGCAGCCCCAGCGCCGCGAAGTCGCTCAGCCACCGGTCGGGGGTCAGGGCCGGGAAGTCCGAGCCGAACAGCATCTTGTGGCGCAGGTAGGTGCGGGTCGCGCGCACGAGTCCGGCGCTGAAGTACTTCGGAGACCACCCCGACAGGTCGATCCAGACGTTGGCCTTGTGCGTCGCGACCGAGAGCGCCTCGTCCTGCCAGGGCACGCTGGGATGGGCCATGACGATCTGCAGCCGCGGGTGCCGCGCCGCCACGTCGTCCAGCAGGATCGGATTGGACAGCCCCAGCCGCAGCCCGAGTCCGCCGGGGACTCCCGCGCCCACGCCGGTCTGCCCGGTGTGCACGACGACGGGGAGCCCGAGATCCTCGATCGCGCCGAAGAGCGGATCGAACTCCTCCGCCGAGGGGTCGAAGCCCTGAAGGGTCGGGTGGAACTTGAAGCCGCGGACGCCCAGCTGCGAGGCCTGCCGCTCGAGTTCGCGCAGCGCCGCCGGACCTTGCAGCGGATCCACGGACCCGAACGCGATCAGCGCGTCAGGGCTGCGCGCGGCGCCCGAGGCGATGTCGTCGATGCTGTTCGGCGCATGACCGGTGTTCGTCGTCGCGTCGACCGTGAACACGACCGCCATCATGTCGCGCTCGCGGAAGTACGCGGCGGTCTCGTCGACGGTCTTCGCCGGATCCGTGGTGCCGAAATAGCGATCCATCGCCTCGCGCTGTTCCGCGGAGGCGCCGAAACGGCCGGCGTCGTCGATCTGGATGTGGACGTGCGTGTCGATCGCCCGGATGCTCTCGAGCGCCGTCATGAGGACGCCCCCTCTCCGCGATCGCGGATCATGTCCTCGCGCAGGCGGACCAGATCGACCTTCCCCGTCGGGGTGCGATCCATGGACGTCCGGAACAGGATGTGCCGGGGGCGCTTGTATCCCGCGAGCAGGCCGTCGACGTGTGCGAGCAGTTCCTCGGCCGTGACGTCGCCCGAGCGCTCGACCACGGCGGTGACGATCTCCCCGAATCGCGGGTCGGGGGCGCCGAGCACCACGGCGTCGGCGACGGCGGGATGCGTCAGGAGCGCCTCCTCGACCTCGAGCGGATAGACCTTCTCGCCGCCGGTGTTGACGACCGCGCTGCCGCGCCCGAGGAACTCGACGTGGCGGTCGTCCTCGACGCGCACCCAGTCGCCGGGGATCACATGGCGGACTCCGCGGATGACGGGGAACGCCGCGCGGGTCTTCTCCTCGTCGCCGTGGTATCCGAGCGGCAGCGCCCCGCGCTGCGCGAGGACGCCGAGTGCGCCGGGAAGATCCTGGATCTCTGCGTGCTCCTTGTCGAGCACGACGGCGGTGGGGAGCAGTCTCGGCCGGCCCGGCAGGTCAGTGACGCCCGCCGTGACGGTGACCGCGAGGCCGCCGCCCTCCGAGGAGGCGAGCAGATCGAAGATCGTGAGCTCGCCGAGGGCGTGCAACCGGTGCTTGGTGTCGGGGCTGAACCGCATTCCGGAGCTCATGATCGACGTCACAGCGCCGAGGGAACCGCCGGCGCGTTCCGCGGCCTCCGCGAGAGGGAGGGCGACGGCGTCCCCTGCGACGATGATCCGCGTCGCGCCGTGCTCACCCGCGAAGCGGAGGGCGCTCTCCGCGTCCAGGTGCGCGGAGGAGGTGAGCAGCACCGTCCCGCCCAGGGTGAAGGTGTTCATCGACATGGTGAGCGCGGTGCCGTGCATGAGCGGCGCCAGGGGGAGCGTGACCGGGTGCGGAGCGGTCGGGTCGACCGCGATCTCGAGGGCCTCCTCGCTCGTGCTCGGCCAGGGCAGCGCGCACATCGAGTAGGTCGGGAACATCTGGCCCTCGAAGAGATCCAGCTCGGCCCAGCGCACCGCCTTCGGCCGCCCCGTCGTGCCTCCGGTGTAGATCCAGAGTTCGGTGCCTTCGGGCGCTGCGGGCGGCAGCGGGACCTCGTCGGCGATCGCCTCGGCCCACGGCAGTCCAGGCGTGTCGTCGTCGTCGTCCTGCACGCTCACCAGCAGCACATCGCCGGACGCCTGGGCGGCGGCATCCCGCGCGGTGGAGGCGAGCGAGGTCGGGTGCACCATTGCCGCGGCGCCGGAGTCGTCCAGGAGCGCCGCGATCTCCCCGGCGCGGAAGCGGAAGTTCAGCGGCACCGGGATGAGCCCCGCCGCGACGCACGCGAAGAGCGTGATGAGGAACTCCGGCCGGTTGTGCAGGAGGATCGCGACCACGTCGCCGGAGCGCAGGCCCCGCCGCGCGAAAGTGCCGGCGAGCGCCCCGGCCTCGCGGGCGAGGCGCTCGTAGGTCCAGGCGTCGTTGGGGGTGCGGATCGCGATGCGATCGGGCAGGGACCGCGCGACGGCCTGCCAGAGGTCTGCGTAGTGGGCGCGCATCGATCAGCCCTGTGGCGGCCCGGAATGCTGGGCGTCGGCGGAGAGCTCCTCGCGCCAGGCATCATCGAGCTGCGCGGCGGTCCAGCCGCCGTCGTGGTCGAGCGTCCGCAACGCCGCGGGGTGGGCGTAGAGCGTCACACGGTCGCCGCCGATCCCGATCGCCTGACCGGTGACCTCCGCAGACGCATCGGAGGCCAGCCACACGATCAGCGAGGCGACGTCCTCCGGGGTGCCGAGCGCGTGATCGCGCCGGTACTCGACAGGGATCGCCCCGCCTGCGACGTAGTCCTCGTACACCTGCGTGTAGGCCGGGATCGTCGCGGTCATGGGGGAGAGGGCCGTCGGGACCACCGCGTTCACCGTGATCCCCGCGCGGGCGAGTTCGAGGGACCACGTGCGCGCCATCGCGACCAGCCCGGCCTTCGCCGCGGCGTAGTTGGTCTGGCCGAAGCTGCCGAACTGCCCGGCGGGGGAGCCGATGAGCACGATGCGCCCGCCCGAACCCTGCTCGCGCATGGCCACCGCGGCAGCGCGTCCGCAGGTGAAGGACCCGCGCAGGTGCGTTCCGATCACGGCGTCGAAGTCGTCGTCATCCATCTTCCACAGCACCCGGTCGCGCAGCACGCCCGCGTTGGCGATGAGGATGTCGAGCCGCCCGAACGAAGAGATCGCGGTGGCGACGAGCTCTTCGGCGGTCGTGGTGGGACCGACCGGCCCCACCACGACCGCGGCGCGTCCCCCAGCGCCCTCGATGTCGGCAGCGGTCTGAGCCGCCGTTCCGGCATCGACATCATTGACGACCACGGCGGCCCCCGCCTCCGCCAGGGCGAGCGCATAGGCCCGCCCGAGGCTGCGACCGGCGCCGGTGACGATCGCGACCTTGCCGTCCAAGCGGATCCCGCCGCTCATCGGTAGTACCTCAGCACCAGCTCGGCCACGCACGCGGGCTTGTCGCCGCCCTCGATCTCGAACGTCACGGGCACCTCCAGCTGCCATCCTCCGCCGATGTCCGTCACGGAGGCCACGCGTCCGCGCAGACGGATTCGGGAACCGACGGGCACCGGGGCGGGGAACCTCACCCTGTTCATGCCGTAGTTGATGCCCATGCTCGCGCCGGAGACCTCGAAGACCTGCCGCATGAGCGGGACCACGAGGCTCAGGGTGAGCAGGCCGTGGGCGATGCGCGTGCCGAACGGCGTGGTTGCGGCGAAGTCCTCGTCGATGTGGATCGGGTTGTCGTCGCCCGACACCGCGGCGTAGAGATCCACCTCCTCCTGGGTGATCTCGCGCCACGAGGACGGGCCGAACTCGGCACCCTCCAGGCCGGGCAGATCCTCGACGGTGACGGAGACGTCCGCAGCAGTCATGGCACTCCTTCTCGCTTCTTCGCTTCGTGCGGGGCATGAGGCGACCTCGCCTCAGTTTCAGGCTACCTGAAAGACGGAATCGAGGGAAGGGGAATTTCGGACGCTGACCGGAAAGGTACGTCTCCGACCAGGAGGCACGGTGAACGTCCGCGACCGCCGGTACGCTGGATCCATGCCCGCACCGCGCTCGTCCTCCGCCGCACGACGGGGAGGCAAGGCGACGAACATTCCGCAGGTGTCGTGGCGTGAGCCTCGGCCGGCGCCGATCGTCCTGGTGTCGGGGCCGGAGGAGATCTGCGCGGAGCGCGCGATCGCGGGGGTACGCACCTACCTGCGCACCGAGGACCCGGCGCTCGAGGTCAGCGACCTGCGCGCCGACGACTACGAGGGCGGCAGCCTGCTCGCGCTCGCCTCGCCGTCGCTGTTCGGCGAACCGCGCCTGCTGCGTATCTCCGGGGTCGAACGCTGCACCGATGCCTTCCTCGCCGAGGCCGTCGCGTACCTCGAGCACCCGCAGGAGGGGGCGACGGTCGTGCTGCGGCACACCGGGGCGACCGTGCGCGGCAAGAAGCTGCTCGACGCGATCCGTGCGGGCGCCGGCGGCGGGATCGAGATCGCCTGCCCCGCCATCAAGCGCGATGACGAGAAGGCCGACTTCGCCGCGGGGGAGTTCCGCGCCGCCGGCCGCCGGATCCAGCCACAGGCGCTGCGGGCGCTGGTCTCCGCCTTCTCCGACGACATCACCGAGCTCGCGGCCGCATGCCAGCAGCTCATCAACGACGTGCAGGGCGATGTCACGCCCGACGTCGTCGAGCGCTACTACGGGGGGCGCGTCGAGGTCTCCGCCTTCGTCGTAGCCGACACGGCCATCGCCGGACGCCTGGGCGATGCGCTCATCGCGCTCCGGCACGCGCTGGCCTCCGGCGCGGATCCGGTGCCGATGGTCGCGGCGTTCGCGATGAAGCTGCGGTCGATGGCGCGGGTGGCCGGATCCAGGGAGTCCAATGCGGCTCTCGCGTCCCGGCTCGGGATGAAGGACTGGCAGGTGGACCGCGCCCGACGCGACCTGAGCGGATGGAACGAGCGCAGTCTGGGTCTCGCGATCCAGGCCACCGCGCGTGCGGACGCCGACGTCAAGGGTGCGGCCCGCGACCCGATCTTCGCGCTCGAGCGCATGATCACCGTGATCGCGACCCGCGCGCCCTACGGAGAGTCCGTCCGCTGACGCCTGTGCGGGTGCGCTCTCGCCGGTTCGGGTGCGCTCTCGCTCACGTTCGGGGCGTGTTCTCACGTTTTGGGGCGCGCCCGGCCACGAATCCGTGGCGGCACGCGCCCCAAACCGGAGAAGTGCGCCCCGAACCGGGGTTCCGGAGCCAGAGCCCCGAGCCGGATCCGCACGCGGGGAGCACCCTGGCCCAGGGGAGTGTCCTGGCCCAGGGGTGCTCTAGCCCGGGGGGAGTGCTCTAGCCCGGGGGCGTGCAGCGCCGGAGAGCGCCTCGAACGGTTCGGGGCGCGTTCTCGCGTTTTGGGGCGCGCCTGACCACGAATCCGCGGCGGCACGCGCCCCAAAACGGAGAAGTGCGCCCCGAACGAGCTCAATCCGGACGACGGCGACGCCCACGACGGCGACGCCCACGACGGCGACGCGCACGAGGGAGACGCGGATGGCTGCGACCAGGACGAGGCCGCCGGGAACGATGAAGGCCCGCTCCCCGGAGGGAACGGGCCTTCGTCAGAGTCGGATCCGGCTCAGAGAGCGGAGACCTGCTTCGCGATCGACGACTTGCGGTTCGCGGCCTGGTTCGAGTGGATGACACCCTTGCTGACGGCCTTGTCGAGCTTCTTCGACGCCGTCTTCAGCGCGGCCTCGGCGGCGGCCTTGTCGCCACCGGCGATGGCCTTGCGGGTGTTGCGGACGGCGGTCTTCAGCTCGCTCTTGACGGCCTTGTTGCGCTCGTGCGCCTTCTCGTTGGTCTTGTTGCGCTTGATCTGCGACTTGATGTTCGCCACGGATGGAACCTTCGTTCGAGTGATGGATGGTCATGCCGGCCTGGCGGTAGAGGGGCGCCTCCGGCAGCGTGCAGGGGTGGGACCTGGCACGCAAGCCAATCACCGATCTTATCAGGGATCCGACCTGATGCCGAACCGGCGGATCCGGGCCCGGCGGGTTCGGCATGATCGTGAGACGCGGTCTCGTTCCTCATGACACGGCGTCGCGTCCGGGGCGAGGCATCGGTGTAGGGTGTGCACGCTGGCGAAGGACCCGAAGGAGTCGTCCATGCCCGAATCCGTCACCGCTGACGTGCCCCCGCTCGATCGCGCGCTGCTGCGCCGACTGCGCTTCTCGGCCGCGACGGCGGCGTTCCAGATCGAGGGGGCGAGGGATGAGGACGGACGTGGCAGGTCGATCTGGGACGACTTCGTCGAGACCCCCGGCCGCGTGCGCGACGGCAGCACCGCGGATCCCGGCCCTGACAGCTACCACCGCGCCGACGAGGATGTCGCGCTACTGGCGCGGCTCGGCGTCGACGAGTACCGGTTCTCGATGTCATGGGTGCGCGTGCTCCCCGACGGACGTCCGAGTCCCCAGGGCCTCGCCTACTACGACCGCCTCGTCGATCGCCTCCTCGACGCCGGGATCACGCCGACGCCGACGCTGTACCACTGGGATCTGCCCTCCCGTCTGGAGGAGGCCGGCGGCTGGCTGAACCGCTCGACCGCGGAGCGGTTCGCGCAGTACACCGAGGTGGTCGCCGACGCGCTCGGCGACCGGGTCCGGCAGTGGTACACGATCAACGAACCGGTCTCCACGACGCTCCAGGGCTACGCGATCGGCGAGCTCGCGCCGGGGCGCGCGCTGCTCTTCGACGCGCTGCCGACCGTGCACCATCAGCTGCTCGCGCACGGGTACGCGGCGCGGATCCTGCATGCGCGCGGGGCGACCAGCGTCGGCATCGTGAACAACCACACCCAGGTGCTGCCCGCATCCGACACCGAGGCCGACCAGCAGGCCGCGTACCTCTACGACCTCATCCACAACAGGATGTACGCGGATCCCGTGCTGCTCGGCCGCTATCCCGATCTGGAGCCGCTCGGCGTCGCGCTGCCGGTGCGGGACGGCGATCTCGCGCTCATCAGCGCACCCTGCGAGCTGTACGGGGTGAACTACTACAACCCGACCACGGTGGCGGCGAGCGCGGGACCGGTTCCCTTCGAGGTCGTCCCGACGCCCGGCGCTCCCGTCACCGGATTCGGCCCCCTGTGGCCGATCGTGCCGGAGGCGCTGACCGCGTTCCTCGTCGACGCGAGGGAGCGCTACGGCGCGGCACTGCCGCCGGTGGTGATCGCGGAGAACGGCGCGTCCTTCCCTGAGCCCGACCACGTGGACGCTCCGATCGATGACACGGCGCGCATCTCCTATCTGCACGGCCATATCGCCGCGGTGCTCGCGGCGATGCGCGCCGGGGTGCGGATCGACGCGTACACGGTGTGGTCGCTCCTGGACAACTTCGAGTGGGCTGACGGGTACACGCAGCGCTTCGGGCTCGTCCACGTCGACATGGTCACGGGGCAGCGCACCCCGAAGGCCTCCTACGCCTGGTATCGCGCGCTCATCGAGGAGGCCCGCTCGTGACCGAACACTCCGGTACCCCCACCGCGATCGCGGGGAAGCGGGTCGGCCCGCTCTGGATGACACTGTTCACCCTCGCGTGGCTCGCGATCTGGACCGTCCAGCTCACGCCGATCCAGCTCCTGCTGCCGCTGCAGCTCGACACCGGCGCCCCGGGCGAGAACTGGATCGCCGGCGTCGTCTGGGCGGGCGTCGTGCTGTTGGTGGGTGGCCTCGTCGGTATCATCGCCGCTCCCGTGTCGGGTCGCTGGTCCGATCGCACCCGCTCGAGATGGGGCCGCCGGAGGCCCTGGGCGATCGGCGGATCTCTGGTCGCGGCCGTCGGACTGGTGCTCACGGGCCTGGTGGCGGGCCCCGTCGCCGTCGGCGGCGCCTGGATCGTGGTCTCGGTCGGGGTCTCGGTCGCCTCCGCGGCGCTCACGGCGATGATCGCGGATCAGCTCACCACCCAGCGCGGTGCGGCGTCCGCCGCCGCGAGCTCGGCGCAGGCGGTCGGCATCGTGGTCGGCGTGGGCGCCGTCGTGCTGATCGGGCTCAACGTGGAGCAGTCGTACTTCCTGCTCGCCGCGATCATCGCGGTGATCGGGTCCGGCACCGCGCTGCTGCTGCCGGACTCTGCGGCGCACGAGCTCGCCCTTCCGGCTCCGCGCACCGCCGCCCGCACGGCATCGTGGCGGGATCGCGACTTCCTGTGGCTGCTCATCAGCCGCTTCGTGGTGAACATCGGCAACGCCTTCGGCACTTCGCTGCTGCTGTTCTTCCTGCTCTACGGCGTCCGGGTCCCATCGGCCGCGGCGCAGGACGACCTGCTCGTCCTGATCGTGATCTACACGGTCTTCGTCGTGATCGCCTCGATCATCGCCGGCATCCTCTCCGACCGCCCTTCGACGAGTCCGCTGCGCCGTCGCCGCACCATCACCGCGGTCTCCGTGGTCGTGCAGGCGATCTCCGGCGTGGTGATCCTGATCAGCCCCTCGTTCGAGATGACCGCCGTCGCGGCCGCGATCATGGGTGCGGGCTACGGCGCGTACATGGCCGTGAGCCTGGCGTTCGCGACGGACCTGCTGAAGGATCCGGACGACCACGCCCGCGACCTCGGGCTCGTCAACGTCTCCGCGCAGCTCGGGCAGCTGCTGGGGCCGCTGCTCGGGGCGGGACTCGTCGCCCTGGTGGGCGGGTTCTGGCTGCTCTTCGGCGCCGCGGCCGTGCTCTCGGTCGTGGGCGCGGCGATGACCTATGCGGTCAGGGCGTCGTCTCCAGCGTCGCCAGCGCCAGCTGCAGTACCGCGTTGAACACCCGGGGCCGCATCGCGGTCACGAGGTGCGTCGTGCGGGGCACGATGATGAACTCGGCCTCCGGTGCGAGCCGGCGGTACAGCGTCTCGTGCGTGCGGAGCTGGTCGAACTGTCCGTTCACGAACCACGTCGGAACCCGGATCCGAGGAACCGCGGAGACCAGATCCAGCTCGGCGAGCGAGCGCAGCGCCTCGTCCTGCGCCGACACGGCGTAGCCGCCGGCGCCGAAGTCCTCGCGCGTCGAGGCGGGGAGCGTCGCGTCCAGCACCTGCCGGCTCAGCCACATCCCGCGATCCGGCATCGCGTTCAGCGCGCCCGCCAGCATGCGATAGGCGGCGAGCCCCGCGCCGCGGGGGAGCGCGGTGCACGAGGCGCCGATGAAGCCGGCGATCGGCGGCGCGGGAACTGCTCCGGCGTACGCGGTCGACAGCAGCCCGCCCATCGAGTGCCCGACCAGCAGCACCGGTCCGTCGGCGGCCCGCACCGCGGCGTCGATCGTGCGCATCGCCTCGTCGAGCGAGAACGGCTCGTCCCTGCGCGTGCCGTGGCCGGGCAGATCGACGGCGATCGCGGGGTTGCCGCGCGCGGTGAGGAAATCCTCCTGCGCGCGCCACATCGTCGCAGAGGTGCGGATCCCGTGCACGAGCACGACCGAGACCGGCGGAACCGAATCGGGGGAGCGGCGCATGCGCGTCAGTCTAGGCGCGGACGGTATCCGCCTGGCCGGGAAGGGAGTCCGCCGACGACGAAGCGGGGCCGGTGGCGAACCACCGACCCCGCTCCGGAACAACGGGTGCTTACTTCTCCCAGCCCACGTTCTCCACCGGCTGCACGCCGTAGAGGTCGAGACCCACGTAGGTCTCCGGGGTCAGGTTGGCGAGGCCCTTCTTGACGGCCATGATCTCGGGACCGTTGTAGAGCGGGATGACGCCCCAGGTCTCCTTGATGATCTCCGGCTCGAGCTTCATCGCCGCAGCGGTCCACGCGTCAGCCGTGGTCTGCGACTCGACGTCGCTCTTGATCTTGTCGTCGATCGCCTTGGTGCTGGTGCCCGAAAGGTTCAGCTGGCTGTCCGAGCAGTACATCTGGCAGAACCAGGCCGGACCGAACGGGTCCGAATCCGTGAAGCGCAGGCTCACGGCGTCCCAGTTCTTCGTGGTCAGGTCGGTCGAGAAGTTCGCGGACGGGCGCGTCTCGATCTTCAGGTCGATGCCGACCGCCTTCTCCTGCTGCTGCAGCGCCTTGGCGAGGGCGGCCTGGACAGGGCTGTCGCTGAAGACCGGGTACGTGACGGACAGCTTGACGCCGTCCTTCTCGCGGATGCCGTCCGAACCGGCCTTCCAGCCGGCGTCGTCGAGCATCTTCTTGGCCGCATCGACGTCGAACTTCAGGCCGGCGGCCTTGAAGGTGTCCTCATAGCCCTTCTGGAAGGAGTAGAGGGTCAGCGAGCCGGCGGTCGGCTCGCTGTAGTTCAGGCCGTTCCAGGCGATCTTCTTCTGCTGGTCGATGTCGATCGCCGAGAAGAAGGCCTGGCGCACCTTCGGGTCCTTCAGCTGCGGCTTGTCACCGTCGAGCATGACGATCGTCTTCGCGGTCTGCTGCGCGCGACGGATCACAGTGTCCTTGACGCCCTGGACCTGCTTGACGGCGTCGGCGGAGCCGGTCTCGACCTGGTCGAGCTCGCCGTTCTTGTAGGCGTTCAGCGAAGCCGCCCGATCCATGCCGGCGAAGGTGACCTTGTCGAGCATGGGCTTGTCGCCCCACCACTTCTCGTTCGGCTCGAAGGTGACCTTCTGGCCGTTCACGTCGTAGTTGGTGAGCTTGTACGGGCCGGCGCCCCACTCGGGGTGCGCGTTGCCGTTGAACGCGTCGTTGAAGAGCTCAGGCGTGTTCACCTTGGGGTGCAGGATGCCGGTGAGGAACGGCATGGCGGGCCAGGCGAACTCACGGTTGAACGTCACGATGACGTCCTTGTCGGTCGCGCCCTTGGTGACGGATTCGATGTCCTTGTAACCGTCGGTCGCGTTCGCCTTGAAGTCCGGGTTGGATCCGTTGTTGTCCTTCCAGGTGGTCTCGAACGCAGTCCAGTCGATCGGGGTGCCGTCGTTCCAGACCGCCTTGTCGTTCACCTTGATCGTGACGACGGTCTTGCCGTCCTTGACCGAGGTGTCCCACTTGTCGATGTAGGCGGGGTTCGCCTTGACGGTGCCGTCCGGATCCATGAGGAAGACCTGCGGCATGTACCACGCGGCCAGGCGCGAGGTGTCCGCGGACGCGTCGCCGCTGAACGAGTTCATCTGCGGCGGGACCTCGGCGGTCCAGAAGTGAGCCTCTCCACCCTGCTTGAGGTTCTCACGCGGCTGCGGGTTGTAGTCCGCGGTCTTGGTCTCGGCCGGCTTGTCGCCGCCGTTGTTCGAGCCTCCGGTCGCCGAGCAACCGCTGATGGCGATCGCCAGCGCGCCGCCGAGGGCGACAACGCCCCACAGCTTGTGCAGCTTCTTCATGGTTCTCCTTCTATTGCCTTTCGGCTCTTTTGGGGACAGACACAGTTAACCGGCACGAACCAGATTCGCCGGAGGCGGCCCGATACCGTTATTGATTCGATGTCAACGGAAATGGCACGCGTTGGCGTGCGCATCGGATCCCTTGAGGGCCGGCGCCTCGGTCTCGCAGCGAGACTGCTGCTCCGGCGGAAGCATCTTGTACAGCGGGCAGCGCGAGGTGAACGAGCAGCCGTCACGACGGTCCGTCGGGCTCGGCAGGTCTCCCTGCAGCACGATCCGCTCACGCGTGCGCTCGATGTCGGGATCCGGCACCGGGATGGCCGAGAGCAGCGCCTGCGTGTACGGGTGCTGGGGGTTGTCGAAGATCGCGTCCACGTCGCCGTGCTCGACGAACTCGCCGAGGTACATGACGCCGACGCGGTCGGCGATGTGCCGCACGACCGAGAGATCGTGCGCGACGAAGAGATACGACAGGCCGAGCTTGACCTTGAGCTCGTCGAGCAGGTTGATCACGCCGGCCTGGATCGACACGTCGAGGGCGGACACCGGCTCGTCCAGGACCACGATCTTCGGATTGGTCGCGAGCGCCCTGGCGATGCCGATGCGCTGACGCTGACCACCGGAAAAGGCGCCGGGGAACCGGCTCGCATGCGCCGGATCGAGGCCCACGAGGTCCATGAGCTCGTCCACCCGCGCATCGGCCTCCGCCCGCGGCACGCCGATCGCGCGCAGCGGCTCGGCGATGACGTCCGCCACGGTGAGACGCGGGTCGAGGGCGCCCATCGGGTCCTGGAACACGATCTGCAGATCGCGACGCACGGCGCGCTCAGCCTTGCCGCCGTGCAGCGACGACACGGGCGTGCCCGCGATCGTGATCTCGCCGTCGGCCTGCGCGACGAGATCCATGATCTGCAGCAGGGTCGTGGTCTTGCCGCAGCCGGACTCGCCGACGATGGCCATGGTCTCGCCCTCGCGGATGTCGAAGGTGAGGCCCTTGACCGCGTGCACCTCGCCGACCTTGCGCTTGAGGAAGGCGCCCTTGGTCAGCGGGAACGTCTTCTGCATGTTCCGGACGTCGAGCGTGACGGGCCGGTCCTCTCGGGGCACGCGGTCCAGCGCGCTCGTCGGGAGCTCGGGCACGGGGTACACTGGCGCTCCGCCGATCATCCCGTCCTCGATCTCGTCCGCGCGGACGCAGGCGACCAGGTGCGCGCCGCCCTCGGCCGTCGCGATCGGACGCAGCTCTGGTTCGCGGACCCGGCACGCCTCGGTCGCGATCGGGCACCGTGCCACGAACGGGCACTCGTCCGGCAGGTTCACCAGGAGCGGGGGATTGCCCTTGATCGGCACCAGCGGGGTCTTCTCCGCCTTGTCCACGCGGGGGATCGCCCCCAGGAGCCCGATCGAGTACGGCATCCGCGTCTCGTGGAACAGCTCGCGCACAGGCGCCTGCTCGACGGGCTTGCCGGCGTACATCACCAGCACGTCGTCGGCGGTCTTCGCCACCACGCCCATGTCGTGCGTGATCATGATGACCGCGGCACCGGTCTCGCGCTGCGCCGTGGCGATGAGATCGAGGATCTGCGCCTGGATCGTGACGTCGAGCGCTGTGGTGGGCTCATCCGCGATGATCAGCTTCGGATTGTTCGCCATCGCGATCGCGATGACGACGCGCTGGCGCATCCCGCCCGAGAACTCGTGCGGGAACGACTTCAGTCGTCGCTCCGGGGTCGGGATGCCGACCATGCGGAGCAGCTCGATGGCGCGCGCGGTGGCATCCGCATGCGACATGCTGCGGTGCACCGTGAGCGCCTCGACGAGCTGATCGCCGATCGTGTAGACGGGCGTGAGCGAGGTCAGCGGATCCTGGAAGATCATCGCGATCCCGTTGCCGCGCAGCGCGGACAGCTCCTTGTCGCCCTTTCCGACGAGCTCGGTGCCGTCGAACATGATCGAGCCGGAGACCTTGGCGTTGTCGTCGAGCAGCCCCATGATCGCGAGCGACGTGACGGACTTGCCGGATCCGGACTCGCCCACGATGCTGAGCGTGCGACCGGGTTCGAGGTCGAAGGAGACGCCGCGGACGGCGTCGACGCGGCCGGCCTCGGAGGCGAAGCTGACATGCAGGTCGCGGACGGAGAGAAGAGGAGCGGTCATGCGCGGCCTCCTGCCGCCGAGGTGGGATCGAGCGCATCGCGCAGACCGTCGGCGATGAGCGCCATCGAGACGGTGAGCAGGGTCAGCGCGAGCGCAGGGAAGTAGAAGGTCCACGGAGCGCTGGAGAGCGAGTTCGCGCCGATGCCGATGAGGGATCCGAGCGAGACGTCGGGGATCTTCACGCCGAACCCGATGAAGGACAGGCCCGTCTCGGTGATGACGGCGCCGACGACGCCGAGCGTGAAGTTGATCACCAGCAGCGAGCCGATGTTGGGCAGCAGGTGGCGGAGCACGATCTTCATGCCCGGTACGCCCATGTAGCGCGCGGCGTGCACGTACTCGCGCTCGCGCAGCGAGAGCGCCATCGTCCAGATGACCCGCGCGGGGAAGAACCAGCTGATGAAGATCATCGCCGCCGAGATCACGCGCCAGTCGCCGCCCGCGTTGGAGGACACCAGGGCGAGGATCAGGAACGTCGGCACGACCATGAGGAAGTGGATGATCAGGAGGATGATGCGCTCGGTCGTGCCGCCGAAGTAGGCGGCAGCGGTGCCGACGATCGCGGAGATCACCGTGGTGCCGATCGAGACCGTGAGTGCGATCATCAGCGAGCGCTGCAGGCCCACCGCGGTCTGTGCGAACAGGTCGCCGCCGTCGGCAGCGGTGCCGAACCAGTGGGTGCCGTCGGGCGGGGTGCCGAGCGCCAGGAAGTCGAGCTCGCTGAAGCTGAACTGCGCGATGAGCGGCCCCACGACGGCGAAGAGCACGAGGAAGGCGAAGACGAACACGCCCCAGACCGCGGGGCGGTTGCGCACGAAGCGGCGGTAGTAGAGCCGGAACGTGCCGATGCGCTTGCGCGGGATGCGCGCGGCGGTGGTGTCGGGCCCGACAGGGGGCTGGATGGTTGCGGAAGTCATGTCAGCTCACCCTCACTCGCGGATCGAGGACCACCACGGCGACGTCGGCGAGGATCGCGCCGATCGCCGTGAGCACGGCGGTGAAGGCGGCGATGGCCACCACTCCGTGCACGTCGTTCGTGCCGATGGTCTGCACGAAGTACCGGCCCATGCCGTTCCACGCGAAGATCGTCTCGGTCAGCACGGCACCGGTGAAGACGGTCGGGATGCTGAACGCCAGCTGCGTCGCGACCGGGATCAGGGATGTGCGCAGCGCGTGCTTGCGGATCGCCTGCTGCTTGGTGAGGCCCTTCGCCCGTGCGGTGCGCACGTAGTCGGCCTTGATGTTGTCCAGCAGCAGCGAGCGCTGCAGGAAGTGATAGCTCGAGTAGCCGATGAACACGAGCGCGATCGTCGGCAGGATGAGGTGCTGCAGCGAATCGATCAGCACCGGGAAGAAGCCCGTCACACCGTCGCTCGAGGCGCCGGTGACGTAGAAGAGACGGAAGCCGAGCAGGTCGTTGATCGCGATCGCGCCGAGGACGATGCCGAGGGCCGCGACGATGATCGGGATGTTCATCGTGACGATCGAGATGCCCTGCCAGACGCGGTCCGCGACCTTGTACTGCCGCGATGCGGTGTAGACGCCGACCGCGATGCCGAGCACGGCCGCGATGATCGTCGCGCCGAGCACGAGTTCGCCCGAGACCCACATGCGGTAGGCGATCTGGCCGTTCACCGACTGGCCGGTCGGGCTCACCCCCCAGTTCCAGTGCAGGACGATGTCCGTGAACCAGCCCCACCAGCGCTGGATCAGCGGCACGGTGTCGCTGAGGTGGCGGGGTTCGAGGAGGCGATTGATCTGGTCCTCGCTCAGCGGAGGGCGACGTCCGACGTAGTTGCTGCGGGGATCGAGGAAGGCCCACGCGAGGAAGTACGTGACATTGGTCGCCACCACGATCATGAGGAGCCAGCCGAGAGCTCGGCGCAGCAGGTACTTGATCAAGATGGTGTTCTCTCTCTTGTCACAGACACCGCGCGGGATCTCCGACGCAGCGCTGGGCCGTTGCCATATCAACACGACCCGAAACCGGTGACACGGTGCTCCCTCCCACGCAACGCGGGACGGAGTGCTGTCGCCGCTGACACCCGGTTCCGGGGCGCGGCAACTTCGCGAGACTATCACCGGCCGGGCGCGATGGGGGATGAGGCAAGCCTCACTCCGCGTGCCGCGAGGGCGGTGAAGGCGGCGCGGGGTGGCCGTGCCGGGCGCTCCCGTAGAATCGTCGGGATACCCGGTTCACTCCGGGCCAGCCCGATCCGTTCGCCGGACCCCGCATCGTTCAGGACCCCATGTCACCTCGCGCCCTCACTCCGCTGCAGCCGTCCGTCACGCCCCCGCAGCAGATCCGCAACTTCTGCATCATCGCCCACATCGATCACGGCAAGTCGACCCTTGCAGACCGGATGCTCCAGATCACCGGCGTGGTGTCGGATCGCGACATGCGCGCCCAGTATCTCGACCGCATGGACATCGAGCGCGAGCGCGGCATCACGATCAAGAGCCAGGCCGTGCGCATGCCGTGGGCCGTCAAATCGCCGGTTGCTGAGCGAGCGGAGCGAGACGAAGTATTCGCGCTGAACATGATCGACACGCCAGGGCACGTCGACTTCACGTATGAGGTGTCCCGCTCGCTCGCGGCCTGCGAGGGCGCGATCCTCCTCGTCGACGCCGCGCAGGGCATCGAGGCGCAGACGCTCGCGAACCTGTACCTGGCGCTCGAGAACGACCTCACGATCATCCCGGTGCTGAACAAGATCGACCTTCCCGCGGCCGAGCCCGAGAAGTACGCGAAGGAGCTGGCCGATCTCATCGGCGGCAGCCCCGACGACGTGCTGCGCGTCTCCGGCAAGACCGGCGTCGGCGTCGAGGACCTGCTCGACCGCCTCGTGCAGGAGATCCCGGCCCCGGTCGGCGACGCGGACGCCCCCGCCCGCGCCATGATCTTCGACTCCGTGTACGACGCCTATCGCGGCGTCGTCACCTATGTGCGCATGGTGGACGGCAAGCTCTCGCCGCGCGAGCGGATCCAGATGATGTCCACGGGCGCCAACCACGAGTTGCTCGAGATCGGCGTCTCCAGCCCGGAGCCCGTGCCGGGCAAGGGCCTGGGCGTCGGCGAGGTGGGCTACCTCATCACCGGCGTGAAGGACGTCCGTCAGTCCAAGGTCGGCGACACGATCACGACCGCACGCAAGCCCGCGACCGATGCGCTGGCGGGCTACACCGACCCGAAGCCGATGGTGTTCAGCGGCATCTACCCGATCGACGGCAGCGACTATGCGGAGCTGCGCGAGGCGCTCGACAAGCTCAAGCTCTCCGATGCGTCCCTGCAGTACGAGCCGGAGACCTCGGTCGCGCTCGGCTTCGGGTTCCGCTGCGGATTCCTGGGCCTGCTGCACCTGGAGATCATCACCGAGCGGCTGTCGCGCGAGTTCGGGCTGGACCTGATCACGACCGCTCCGAGCGTGATCTACGAGGTCCTCACCTCCGACACGGGGGAGACGGTCACCGTCACGAACCCCAGCGAGTACCCGGACGGGCGGATCGGATCCGTCTCCGAGCCGATGGTGAAGGCGGCGATCCTGCTGCCCAAGGACTACGTCGGCACCGTGATGGAGCTGTGCCAGTCCCGTCGCGGATCGCTGCTGGGCATGGAGTACTTCTCCGAGGAGCGCGTCGAGCTGCGCTACATGATCCCGCTCGGCGAGATCGTGTTCGACTTCTTCGACCAGCTGAAGTCGAAGACGCAGGGCTACGCCTCGCTGGACTACGAGCCCGCGGGTTCCCAGGAGGCGGACCTGGTCAAGGTCGACATCCTGCTGCAGGGCGACAAGGTCGACGCGTTCAGCTCGATCGTGCACCGCGACAAGGCCTACGCCTACGGCACGATGATGGCCGAGCGGCTGCGCAAGCTCATCCCGCGGCAGCAGTTCGAGGTGCCGATCCAGGCTGCGATCGGCGCCCGCATCATCGCCCGCGAGACGATCCGCGCCATCCGCAAGGACGTGCTCGCGAAGTGCTACGGCGGCGACATCACGCGCAAGCGCAAGCTCCTCGAGAAGCAGAAGGAGGGCAAGAAGCGCATGAAGATGGTCGGTCGCGTCGAGGTCCCCCAGGAGGCGTTCATCGCCGCGCTCTCGGGAGACGTCGAGAGCAAGGACAAGAAGTAGGCGGCAGCCTCAGACGCCCGCGACGGCTCGGCGCAGTTCCTCGACGAGGGCGTTGCGCGTGTCCGCGGGGATGCGCTCCGAGGCGACCATCGTCAGCGGCAGCGGCGGGGGAGCAGGCAGGTCGAGCTCGCGGAGCTGCGACTCGGTCCGGTGGAACGCCGGCAGCGCCGTGATCCCCGCACCGGAGCGCACGGTCGCGAGCACGCTGGACAGGTCGAGGCATTCGCGCACGACCGTGCGCCGCTCGCCCGCAGGGGCAGCGAGGATCGCATCGCGCAGGGTGCACGGCGGTGAGAAGACGACGAGTCCGGCGTCGGAGGCGACTCCGGCCGCACCGAACCAGGCGAGCGGGACCGGGCCGATGTCGATGCGCCCTGGCCCGAGGTCGCCGTAGCCCAGGACGATGTCGGCGGTGTGCGCGCGGACGAACCGGCGCAGGCTGTCGGTGCGGTGGAACCGGAACCGGACTCGCCGCTCGGGGTGGCGGACGGAGAGCACCCTGGTCACCGTCTGCAGGACCGAGGCGTTGGCCATGTCGGTCGATGCGACCACGATGTCGTCCCCTGGTGTCCCGACGATCCGGTCGAGGGCCTCGTCGTGCAGAGCGACGATGCGGTGCGCGTCCCTGACGAGCGACTCACCGGCGACGGTGAATGCGATGCTGCGACCGCGTCGCTCGACGAGGGGCAGCCCCAGCGTCCCCTCGAGGCGCCGCAGGTGCGCCGAGACCGTGGGCTGCGAGAGGTGCAGCGCGGAGGCCGCCCGGCCGACGCCCGCGAACGCGGCGACGGCGATGAGGCTGCGCAGCTCCGCGATCTCCATGCTGCTCATGGATCCATCCTGCGCCACCGGGGCGAGCTCACCTGCTATCCATCAGGATTCGCGATGAGACGCGTCGAATGACGCGGCGAGCGGCGAATCTGGCGACATGACCAGAACGACCATCGCCGCCTCCGCGTGCACCATGGTGACGCTCTACGCGGTGAACTACGCGCTGACCTCGCTCGCCCTGCGCACGATGAGCCCTTTCCTGCTGCTCCTGCTGCGCTTCGGGCTCTCCGTGCTCGTGCTGCTCGCGGTGTGCGCGCTGCTCCGCACGCCCATCCCGCGGGGTCGTCTCCTTGCGGTCGCGGCCGGCGCGGGGCTGCTGTCGCAGGCGGGGCAGTTCGTCGGCACCTACTGGGCGCTCGGGCACGGCGTCGGCGCGGGGTTCACGGCTCTCGTGATCGCGATGAACCCGGTCGTCACCGCGCTGCTGTCCCGGCTGATCCTGCGTCGGCGCGCCTCGCGCCGTGCTCTGCTGTCGACCGCGCTGGGAGCGGCGGCGGTGATCGTCGCGTGCCTGCCGATCGTGCTCGCAGATCCGCGGATCGGGCCGGTGATCCTGGCTGTGGGCGGATCGCTCGTGGCGGTCTCACTGGGGGCGCTCTGGCAGGGGCGGTCGCTGCGCGAGGTCCACCCCGCGATGTTCACCCTGATCGGCGTCGTGGTCTCCACGCCCGTCGCAGGCGCGCTCGCGCTGACGGAGCCCGCGCGTCCTCCTTCCGGCTTCGCATCCTGGGCGCTCCTCGGCGGGATCGTCGCGATCGGCCTGGGCGGCACCGTCCTGTACTCGGCTCTCGTGCGCGCCGTCGGCGCCGACGCGGCGTCGATCCTGTTCAGCGTGATCCCCGCGGCCACGGCCGTCGCGGCGCTGATCGTGCTGGGGGAGCCGCTCTCCGTGGCCGGCGTGATCGGGCTCGTGCTCGGGGCGGCGGCCTCGGTGCTGCGACTCGGCGATGATCGCCCTCCGGCGGCGGATCCGATCGCCGAGGACCCGGCGCCCGACTCGCGCGCGCCCGCGCGAGCAGCATCCCAGCCTTAGGAGAACCTGGATGAGTCCTTCGGGCTCGGCCAGTAGTCTGGTTGTCATGCGTCGCGGGACATTCCGAGAAGGAACGGTGGACTATGCCGCCGTGGGGGCGACCCACGCGCCCGACCTGATGCAGTATCCGCCGGAGCGCAGCGTCCCCGCGGAGGAGTCCTGGCGGCTCGGCAGCGGCGAGGAGCGGTTCCGCACCGCCGGCGACGCGCTGCTCTCCTGGACGGCGCAGCGTGCGGCAGGGCTTCAGCTCACCGACGTGCGCCCGGCCTCGACCCCCGGATACGCCGGGGTCAGCTTCGACGCCGAGGGCGCTCCGATCGCCCCGAGCCATACCGAGGTCGAGCCGCGCTACGACGAGGACGGCACGCCCTGGGCGGGGCCGGGGATGACCCTCAAGCTGCATGGACGGGTCTCGGGCATGCGCGCGGACGCCGAACTGCGGGTGATCTCGGTGACCGAGCAGACGCACCGGATCGGCTTCGTGCTGGGTACGGTCGCCGGATCCGTCGTGAGCGGCGAGGAGTCGTTCGACATCGAGTGGAACGACGCCGACGAGGTGTGGTTCACCGTGCGCGCCTTCGACCGCCCGAACAGCTTCCTGTATCGCAGCTTCCCGTACCTGGTGAAGCGCCGCCGGCGCGAGCTGTTCGCACGGTATCTGCGCGCGATCTCCCCGCTGTACGCGACGCCCGTCTGATGGTCTCCTCCTGATGGCCGGCCCCCTGCCGCTCGGGGATCCGGCTCCCGCAGACGGCCGTCTGCCCGCCGATCTGCGGATCGACCCGGATGGCCCGTTCTCCGCCTATCTGCATGTGCCGTTCTGCCGTGTGCGCTGCGGCTACTGCGACTTCAACACGTACACCGCGTCCGAACTGCGCGGGGCGCGTCAGGACACGTACGCCGACACGCTGATCCAGGAGATCGCCCTGGCGCGCGACGTGCTCGCCGAGCGCGGTCCGCTGCGCCCGCTGAGCACGGTGTTCTTCGGCGGCGGCACGCCGACGCTGCTGCCGGCGGGCGATCTCGGTCGCATGCTCGGCGCGGTGATCGGGGCGTTCGGCATCGCCGACGGCGCCGAGGTGACCGTCGAGGCCAATCCCGACACGGTGACGCCCGCGGTCGCCCAGGAGCTCGCAGCGGCCGGCGTGACCCGCATGTCGATCGGCATGCAGTCGGCCGTGCCGCACGTGCTGGCGGCACTCGACCGCACGCACCGGCCGGAGAACGTGCGCACCGCCGTCGAGGCGGCTCGTGCCGCCGGGCTGGCGGTCAGCGTGGATCTCATCTACGGCGTGCCGGGGGAGTCGCTGGAGGATTGGCGCTCCTCACTGACGACTGCGATCGGCCTGGAACCGGATCACATCTCGGCCTACGCGCTGATCATCGAGGACGGCACCAAGCTCGCCCGCCAGATCCGTCGCGGCGAGGTGCCCGCCCCCGATGACGATCTGCAGGCGGACATGTACGAGCTCGCCGACGGCCTGCTGGGCGAGGCCGGCTTCGACTGGTACGAGGTGAGCAACTGGGCCCGCCGCCCGGCGGATCACGGTGGCGGGGATCAGCGCTCCCGCCACAACATGGCGTACTGGCGCGGCACGGACTGGTGGGGCTTCGGCCCAGGAGCCCACAGTCACGTCGCCGGCCTGCGGTGGTGGAACGTGAAGCACCCGGCCGCCTACGCGCAGCGGCTCGCGGCGGGGGAGTCTCCGGCCGCGGCCACGGAGCGCCCCGATGCCGAGGCCACCCAGCTGGAGCGGATCCTGCTGCGCTCCCGGATGTCGGAGGGGATGCCGCTCGACGCGATCGCGTCCGACGCCCGCACCAGGGTCGCGGGCCTCATCGCGGACGGCCTGGTCGACGCCGGCGCCGCCCTGCGCGGCACCCTCGTCCTGACGCTCCGCGGACGGCTGCTCGCCGACGCCGTGGTGCGCGCTCTGACTGACTGAGCGCACCGTCCGCGATCAGCCCTTCTCCGCCCGGAGCAGGTCCACCACGGCCGTCCGCCTCTGCGGTCCTACCACGGGATCTGCACCCGCGCCGTCGAACAGCGCCGCCGTGCGCTGCGCGCCGAACGTCGGCCAACCGGGATCGCCGTCGCGGATGAAGCGCACCCAGGCGTCGTGCATCGCCGTGGCCAGGGCCTGCGGCGGCGCGGAGCCCGCGATCTTCGCGCTCTCCGGATCGTGGAGGCGGTCGAAGACGAACGGCAGCTCGAGGGCGTGCGCCGCGCGCAGATCGCGCACGGGGCTGGGCCAGCAGAACTCGTACAGGAACGTGGGGGCGGTGCGGGCGCGCGCGGCCCGGGTGGCGGGCGCGCGCAGCAGCAGGTCCGTGGCGAGCTGGCCGAACACCTCCCCGGTGCTCGCGCCGGGATGATCGGCGCGCACCGCCCTGGCCGCCGCGGCGGGGATGCGCAGGGCGAGGCGCGCGAGCAGCAGCTTCGACGGCCGGATCCCCCTCACGGCCTCCGGCGGGAACCAGAGCCGGTACTCGTCCGTGTTGGTGCCGATCAGCAGCGGCACATCGACGTCGACGAGCGCCTCGTGCGGCGACTGCGGCAGCGACTCGGGATCCCGCACGAGCTGGAAGCCCGGCGCACCGCCGAGCGGGGAGGATCCGGCGGCCTGGGCGCGTCGCGCCTCGAGCAGGGCGTCCGGGGCGAGCGCCGCGAACGCCTCGCGCGTCGCCGGGACGCCCAGCCGCTTCGCGAGCTGGCGGGTCACGCGCCCGCCGCGCTCTGGAGTCTGCGCCTCGAGCGGGCCGGACTGCACGATCCCGCCGCGCACCAGCGCCCTGGTGTCGGGTCGGGAGAGGAGCGCGGCGACGAGCGCTCCTCCTGCGGACTCGCCCATGAGCGTGATCCGGCCGGGGTCGCCGCCGAACGCCGCGATCTCGTCGCGCACCCAGCGCAGGGCCGCCGCGACATCCTGGAGTCCCAGATTGCGCGGCGCGTCCGCGAGCACGGAGAAGCCCTCGGACCCCAGCCGGTAGTTGACACTGACGAAGACGAGGCCGTCCCGCGCGAACTCCGTGCCCTCGTACATCGACAGCGCCGCCGTGCCACGCTCGAGGGCGCCGCCGTGGATCCACAGCACCACCGGAGCGGCGTCCGCGCCCGCCGGCGTCCACACGTTGGCCGTGAGGATGTCGTCTCCGTCGATACGGAGGCTGCCGAGGATCTCCGCGGTCGCCCCCGCGTAGGGCAGCTGCGGAGCCGTCGGCCCGAACGCGGCGGCGTCGCGCGGCGCGGACCACTGCTCGACGGGCCGCGGCGACCGGAGGCGGCCCTCGCCGAAGGGCGGGGCGGCATACGGCACGCCGAGATACCGGTCGATGCCGTCTCTGCGTCGGCCGATCAGCTCGCCGGAGGAGATCCTTGTGCGCACGAGGTCCTGGTCCATGGCCACATCCTAGGGAGTGCCGCATCCTCGACATCCCCGGTCCCTGAGCCTGTCGAAGGGCCCGGCAGGATAGGATTGGCACTCAGGATGCACGAGTGCCAACGGTGAGGAGGAGCGATGGTCTCAGAACGCGGACTCCAGGTGCTCCGCGCCATCGTCGAGGACTACGTCGAGACGAATGAGCCGGTCGGCAGCAAGTCGATCGTGGAGCGGCACGCGTTCGGCGTGTCCGCCGCGACGATCCGCAACGACATGGCCCAGCTCGAGGACGAGGACCTCATCGCGGCGCCGCACACCTCCTCGGGGCGGGTGCCGACCGACAAGGGCTATCGCGTGTTCGTCGATCATCTCGCGCAGGTGCGGCCGCTCACGGCGGCCCAGCGCAGCGCGATCACGGCTTTCCTCGCGGATCCCGCCGACCTCGATGACCTCATGGTGCGCACCGTGCGCGTGCTCACGCGGCTCACGGGGCAGGTCGCGCTCGCGCAGTACCCGTCGTTCGCCCGAGCCCACATCACGCACGTCGAGCTCGTGGCCCTCGCCCCGAACCGGCTGCTGATCGTGCTCGTCACCGATGCAGGCGGCGTCTCGCAGCGGATCGTGCCGCTGCCGGTCGAGCTGGACGACGCCGAGCTGGGGCTGCTCCGCGCGGTCATCACCGAGCTGCTGACCGGCCGCTCGGTGCGCCGCGGCGCGGAGCGCGTGGAGGCGGCGGCGGAGACCTCGTACGGCCCTCGGATCGACGCCGCTCGTGCCGCTGTGCTGCGTGCCGTCGCTGAGGAGCTCGCGGAGTTCCGCCAGGAGCGCCTGGTGATGGCGGGGGCGGCGACCCTCGCCCGGCGCGAGCACGACTTCCGCGGCAGCATCCACCCTCTCCTCGAGGCGATCGAGGAGCAGGTGACGCTGCTGCGGCTGATGAGCGAGATGCGCGTCGACGAGCACGGTCTCGCCGCGAGCATCGGCACGGAGAACGCCGCGTTCGGCCTCGGCGAGGCATCGATCGTGGCGAGCGACTACGTGACGCACGGCGGCACCGCACGCGTGGGCGTGATGGGGCCGACCCGGATGGACTACCCGAGCAACCTCGCGGCGGCGCGGGCCGTGGCCCGCTACCTGTCGAGGCTGCTCGAAGAGGACGAGTCCGGCCGCTGAGCGGCCGCAGAACACACGCGCCGCCGCCTGGCGGCCCGGAAAGGCGATGGTGACGGATCACTACGAGGTCCTCGGCGTCTCGCGCGATGCGAGCGAGGACGAGATCAAGAAGGCCTATCGGCGGCTCGCACGTCAGCTGCACCCCGATGTGAACCCCAGTGAGGATGCGGCGGAGCGGTTCAAGCTCGTCACGCACGCCTACGACGTGCTGAGCGACGCCGACTCGCGACGCCGCTACGACATGGGCGGCGACCAGAACGGCAACGGCGGCTTCGGAGGGTTCGGCGGCTTCGGCGACATCTTCGAGACCTTCTTCGGCGGCGGAGGGGCGCGCGCCGCGCGTCCTCGTTCGCGCCGGGAGCGCGGTCAGGACGCCCTCGTCCGCGTCACGCTCGAACTCGGCGACGTCGTCTTCGGCGTGCACCGGGACATCGAGGTGGACACGGCCGTGCTCTGCGAGACGTGCCAGGGATCCTGCTGCCAGGAGGGCACCTCACCCGTCACCTGCGACATCTGCGGAGGTTCGGGTCACGTCCAGCAGCAGGTGCGCAGTCTGCTCGGCAACGTCATCACGACCGCGCCGTGCGGCTCCTGCGAGGGCTTCGGCACGACGATCCCGTTCCCGTGCCAGACCTGCAACGGCCAGGGCAGAGTGCGCTCGCGTCGCACGGTGGGGCTCGACATCCCGGCCGGCGTCGAGACCGGCCTGCGCCTGCAGCTGCCCGGATCCGGTGAGGTCGGCCGCGCCGGCGGCCCGAACGGCGACCTGTACGTCGAGGTCACCGTCGCCCCGCACGCCCGGTTCAGCCGCGACGGCGACGACTTGCTCGCAACCCTCGAGGTCGCGATGAGCGATGCGATCCTCGGCGCCACGACCACGATCGAGTCCCTGGACGGATCCGTGGATCTCGAGATCCGCCAGGGCCTGCAGTCGGGCGACGTGCTGACGATCAAGGGCCGGGGCGTCACGCCGCTGCGCGGAAGCCAGCGCGGCGATCTGCGCGTGGGCGTGCAGGTGCTCACCCCGACGAAGCTCGACAACAAGGAGCGCCAGCTCATCGAGGACTTCGCCAAGCGCACCAAGGCGCCGGCGCCGAAGCTGGCCGAGTTCCACCAGGGGCTGTTCTCCAAGCTGCGCGACCGCTTCCGGGGCTGATCCGCGATGGCCCTGCACTTCGTGACGCCCGACGCGACCGCGGCGACGGCCGGATCCGTCGTGGCACTCACCGGCGCCGAGGCCAAGCACGCGGCCGTCGTGCGCCGGGTGCGGATCGGCGAGCCGATCACGCTCGGTGACGGGGCCGGCACCTGGCTCGAGGGCGAGGTCGCCTCGGCGGCACCGGGTCTCGTCGAAGTGCGCATCTTCTCGAGACGGCAGGATCCCCGTCCCGACCCTCGGATCCTGCTCGTGCAGGCGCTCGCGAAGGGCGACCGCGACGAGCTCGCGGTGCAGGCGGCGTGCGAGCTCGGCGTCGACGAGATCGTGCCCTGGCAGGCGGCGCGCAGCGTCTCCCGATGGGAGGGCGCCAAGGCGGCGAAGGGCCGGGAGCGCTGGTCGACGATCGTGCGCGAGGCCGCCAAGCAGGCGCACCGGTCCTGGATCCCAGAGGTCGCCGACGTCGAGACGACCGCGGATCTGGTGCGCCGCGCGGCCGCGCAGCGCGTGCTGATCCTGGATCCCACAGCCCCCGCGGCGCTGTCCGCCCTGGTCCAGGACGAGCGCGACCTCGTGCTCGTCGTGGGGCCGGAGGGCGGGATCGCACCGGAGGAGATCGATCGGCTCGTCGCCGCCGGCGCCGAGCGCGTGCTGCTGGGCGACACCGTGCTGCGCACGTCGACCGCAGGCCCTGCCGCGATCGCGGTCCTGAACGTGGCGCGCGGGCGCTGGTAGTCCGCCGTCGCGCAGCACCGCGCCGATAGACTGGGCCGCATGAGCGAACCCTCGATCTTCACGCGCATCCTGAACGGGGACATCCCCGGCGAGATCCTGCTCGAGACCGACGACGTCTTCGCGATCCGCGACATCAACCCGCAGGCGCCGCTTCATGTGCTCGTGATCCCCAAGTCCGAGCAGTTCCGCGATGTCACAGAGCTCGCCGCCGGCGACCCTGGTCTCATGGCGAAGATGGTCGCCGCGGCCAAGGAGATCGCGGACGAGCATGCGAACGGCGAGTACCGCCTGATCTTCAACAACGGCGCGAGCGTCGCGCAGTCCGTCTTCCACGTGCACGCTCACGTGCTCGGCAATCTCGAGGAGAACAAGCTCGTTGGCTTCTGACGACATGGCGGAGCCGATGACCTCGGCCCGCATCGAGGTGGACGGGGTCGCGATGGTGCAGCTGCTCGGCCCGCAGGACCGGCTGCTGCGCATGCTCGAGAAGGAGCATCCCGCGGTCGACGTGATGGTGCGCGGCAACGAGGTCACCCTGACAGGGGAGCCGGCCGCCGTGCGCTCGGCGCAGAAGCTGGTGGACGAGCTCATCGAGCTGACGCGCTCCGGGCACGCGCTCGCCCCCAGCGACGTCGCCCAGTCCGCGCGCATGCTGGAGCGCGAGGGCGTGCGCCCGAGCGAGGTCCTCGGCGAGGCGATCCTCTCCACGCGCGGACGGGTGATCAGGCCGAAGACGCTGGGCCAGAAGGAGTACGTCGACGCGATCGACGAGAACACGATCGTGTTCGGCATCGGCCCTGCGGGCACCGGCAAGACGTATCTCGCGATGGCGAAGGCCGTGCAGGCCCTGCAGCGCAAGGAGGTCGAGCGGATCATCCTGACCCGCCCGGCCGTCGAGGCGGGGGAGCGGCTCGGATTCCTGCCGGGGACGCTCACCGACAAGATCGACCCGTATCTGCGCCCGCTCTACGACGCCCTGAACGAGATGATGGATCCGGAGATCGTGCCTCGCCTGATGGCGAGCGGCACGATCGAGGTCGCCCCCCTCGCGTACATGCGCGGCCGCACGCTGAACGACTCGTTCGTCGTGCTCGACGAGGCGCAGAACACCACGCCGGAGCAGATGAAGATGTTCCTCACCCGGCTCGGATTCGGCACGCGCATGGTCGTCACGGGCGACATCACCCAGGTCGATCTCCCGCAGGGCGCCTCGGGCCTGCGCGTCGTGACCTGGGTCCTGAAGGACATCGACGACATCCACTTCTCCCGGCTCACGAGCGACGATGTCGTGCGCCACTCGCTGGTCGGCCGCATCGTGGATGCGTACACCGAATACGACGAGCAGCGCACCGCGTCCCGCACCGAGCGCGAGCAGGCGGCGGAGTTCGCCAACCGCGCCGAGCGCCGCGCGGGGCAGCAGCGCCCCGGACCACGAGACCGCATGCCGAAACGAGGCCTGAAATGATCGAGATCAACAACGAGTCGGCGATCGCGATCGACGAGACGGTGCTTCTGCGCCTCACCGAGCGCAACCTCGGCCAGCTGAACGTCAGCGCCGATGCGGACGTCGCCATCGTCCTCGTCGACGAGGGCGCCATGGAGGCGCTGCACGTGCAGTGGATGGACGAGCCGGGTCCCACCGACGTGCTGAGCTTCCCGATGGACGAGCTCCGTCCGGGCACGATCGACCGTCCCACCCCGCCGGGGCTGCTCGGCGACATCGTGCTGTGCCCCCAGGTCGCGGAGACCCAGGCCGCCGCTGCCAAGCACACGCTCATGGACGAGCTGATCCTGCTCACGACGCACGGACTGCTGCACCTGCTCGGCTTCGACCACGCAGAGCCCGAGGACGAGAAGGAGATGTTCGGTCTGCAGCGCGAACTCATCGCCGGCTTCGCCGCGGACGAGCGCTCCCACGGTCGATGACTCCATTCCTGCTGCTCGCCGGCGCGATCCTCCTCGTCGCCTTCGGCGGGCTCATGGCCGCGATCGATGCGGCCCTCTCGGTGACCTCTCGGGCTGACCTCGAGGAGATGGGATCGGAGGGGCGCAACGCGCCGGCCCTCGCCAGGATCGCGGCGGATCCGGAACCGCACGCGAACGCGGTCGCCTTCATGCGCGTGTTCGTGGAGACGGCGGCGGCGGTGCTCGTCACCGTCGCCCTTGTCCTGCTCTTCGACGATCAGATCTGGTGGGCGATGCTCGCCGCCGCGGTGATCATGACAGGCATCACCTTCGTGCTCGTCGGGGCGAGCCCTCGTTCCTTCGGCCGTCAGCATGCGGACGCGATGCTGCGCGCGTGCGCCCCCACGATCCGCGCGGTACGCGTCATCCTCGGGCCGATCGCGCAGGGGCTCGCCGTCTTCGGCAGCCGGGTCACGCCGGGGGCGGGGCGGAGCACGTTCGCGACCGAGACGCAGCTGCTCAGCATGGTGGACGAGGCGGCCTCGCACGATCTCATCGAGGCGGACGATCGCGAGCTGATCCACTCGGTCTTCGACTTCACCGACCAGTTCGTGCGCGCCGTCATGGTGCCGCGCACCGACATGGTCACGGTCGACGCCACAGCGACCACGTCCCAGGCGATGGACCTCTTCCTCGACCGGGGCGTCTCGCGCATTCCGGTCGTCGATGACGAGGCCGACGACGACGTCGTCGGAGTGCTCTACCTCAAGGATCTGGTGCAGTTCGCCTACCGCGACGACCGCAGCTGGCGGGCCGCATCGGCGCGCCGCCTCGCCCGCCCCGCGGTGTTCGTGCCGGAGTCCATGCGCGCGGAGACCCTCCTGCAGCAGATGAAGCGCGAGGCCGTGCACGTGTGCATCGTGATCGACGAGCACGGCGGGATCGCCGGCCTCGTCACGATGGAGGACCTCATCGAGGAGCTCGTCGGCGAGATCTCCGACGAGTACGACCGGCCCGGCGCCGAAGTCGTCGAGCTCGAGCCGGGGCACTACCGGGTGAGCGGGCGGCTCAGCCTCGAGGATGTGGGCGAGCTGTTCGGCGTCGAGCTCGAGGACGACGACGTCGACTCCATCGGCGGGCTCCTGGGCAAGGAACTCGGCCGCATCCCGACTCCCGGTGCGACGGCCGTCGTGCGCGGGCTGCTCCTCACCGGCGGCGCCTCGCGGGGCCGCGGGCGCGGCATCGAATACGTCTTCGTCGAGCGGGCCGAGGAGCCGCTCGCGGGGGATCAGAACAAGGAGAACCACGATGAGCGATGAGCGCGACACCGAGACCCCGACCCCGCACCGCAGCGGGTTCGTGACTTTCGTCGGTCGGCCGAACGTCGGCAAGTCCACACTCACGAACGCGCTGGTCGGCGAGAAGATCGCGATCACCAGCGAGAAGCCGCAGACCACGCGGCGCGCCATCCGCGGCATCGTGAACCGCCCCGACGGGCAGCTCGTGATCGTGGACACCCCGGGGATCCACCGTCCGCGCACCCTGCTGGGCGAGCGCCTGAACGATCTCGTCGGGCAGGTGCTCGGCGACGTCGACGTGATCGGCTTCTGCGTGCCGGCGACCGAGAAGGTCGGCCCGGGCGACAAGCGCATCGCCGCATCGCTGGACGGGTACCCTCGGGCGAAGAAGATCGCGATCGTGACCAAGGTCGACATCGCAGAGCGCGACGAGATCACCGAGCGGCTCATGGAGGTCGACTCCCTGCGCGAGGACTGGGCGGCGGTGATCCCGCTCTCCGCGCTCACGCGGGTGCAGCTGGACGTGCTCGCGGACGAGGTGCTCTCCCTCATGCCGGAGGGGCCATCGCTGTACGAGGACGACATCGTCACCGACGAGTCCACCGAGGACCGCATCGCCGAGATGATCCGCGAGGCGGCGCTCGAGGGCGTCCGCGACGAGCTGCCGCACTCGATCGCGGTCGTCGTGGACGACATCTCGCCCCGCGAGGACTCCGACCTGACCGACGTGCACGCCTCGATCGTCGTGGAGCGGGACAGCCAGAAGGCGATCATCATCGGACGCAAGGGCGCCAGGCTCCGCGAGGTCGGCGCGACCGCCCGTGCGGGGATCGAGGAGCTGCTCGGCACCCGGGTGTTCCTCGGCCTGCACGTGAAGGTCGCCAAGGAGTGGCAGCGCGACCCGAAGCAGCTCGGCCGGCTGGGGTTCTGACGTGGGCGTCGCCGCGCAGCAGTGGATCGCCCCGGAATGGGGCGGTCCACAGCGGTGGCGGCTGGCCGACACGACCGCGCCGGATCCGCAGCAGGGCGAGGTCACGATCCGTGTGCGCGCCGCCGGGATGAATCCGGCCGACCGCAAGCACGTCGCCGCGCCGAGGCCCGGTGTCGCGCTGCCGGTGCCGATCGGCTACGAGATCTCCGGCGAGATCCTCGCGATCGGACCCGGCACCCGGATCGGCTCCGGCGAGGTTCAGGTCGGCGACGAGGTCGTCGCTTTCCGCGTACGGGGCGGCTATGCGACCGCGCTGACCATTCCCGCAGAGAAGGCGTTCCGCAAACCAGGGCCGCTGTCGCACGCCGAAGCGGCGAACCTGCTGCTCGCCGGAACCACAGCGGCGGAGATGCTCGATCGTGTGCACGCCGCCGCGGGGGAGACGATCCTGCTGCACGGCGCCTCGGGTGCGGTCGGCGTCATGGTGCTGCAACTGGCCGCCCTGCGCGGCGTCCGAGTGATCGGGACGGCGAGCGCGGCCGGTGCCGAGCGCGTGCGCGGGTTCGGCGGGATCCCGATCGCGTACGGCGACGGTCTCCTGGACCGGGTGCGCGGTACGGGCATCCCTGTTGCTGCGGCGCTCGACGCGATCGGCACGGACGAGGCGGTCGACGTGTCCCTCGCCCTGGTCGAGGATCGCGCACGGATCGTGACGATCGCGGCGCCCGGTCGTGCCGCTGAGCACGGCTTCGGGGCCATCGCAGGGACGCAACCCGCCAGTACCGCATTCCGGGATGGCATCCGCGGCGAGCTCGTCCGCCTCGCCGACGAGGGACGTCTCGTGGTGCCCCTCGCCCGCACCTATCCGCTCTCCGAGGCTGTCGAGGCCACTCGCTTCCTCGCCGAGGGCCACCCCGGTGGCAAAGTCGCGCTGATCCCCTGACGAGCGGCCCGGCGTCGCGACTCCGGGCTCACCACCCACCGGAAGACCCGCCGCCTCCGCCGCCGCCGGAGAACCCGCCGCCGAAGGAGCCGCTGGAACTGGATGACGTGCTCGGCGTGGGCGTCGGACTGAGCGAGCTGTTCATGCCGCTGAGCGATCCCGCGAAGCTCGCGCCCGTGTAGCCGTAGTACCAGCCGGGCGTGATGCCGTCGTGCTCGTACTGCACGGCGAGCACCTGACCCCACTCGCGCTCCATGCCGAACAGCATCGCGTAGGGCAGCAGCCGCTCGTACAGCACGATGATGTCCGCCGTGCCGTCCGAGCGGCGTTCCGCGCCGCGGTAGGACTGCAGCATGCGGATCCGATCGGCCTCGGCCAGCCGGATGTATTCGCGCACCCCGAGCAGGTACTCGCGCGTCTCGGCGCCCTGCGGTGTGAGCACCGCACGGCGCGGCAGTGAGACGAGGAGGGCGACGAGCGCGACCGCCGACGCGACGATCCCGACCACGAAGGTCGCGATGGCGGCGGGTCGGCCCACCGCCATGCCGGGGACCGCGAGCGCGACCGCGCCGAGGCCCGCGGCGAGGGCGATGACGCTCAGGGCCACCGCGAGCACGGAGCGCTGCCGCGTGAGCAGACCGCGCTCGAACGCTGCGACGTGCGCGGATCCGGAGAGCGCCTTGAGCCGGGCGACCAGGGTGTCGTTCGGCACCTCGAGATGCAGGGTCGTGCCGACCGGATCTCCCGGGAACAGCGCATGCAGCGCCTCCCCGTCGAGCGCATCGGGGGCGAAGGAAGGGTCGAGCAGTTCGAGCACCGGCTTGCTCTCGCCGTCCGAGATGCGGATCGCCTTGTGGACGGCGAGGTGCACCATCTCCGCGGAGGCCGCGACGGGCTTTCGCCCCTCGATCTCGGCGGCGAGGACGGGCGGAAGCGTGTCGGGCACGTCGTACTGGGCGACCACGATGCCCCGGCCGCTGCGGCGTCCGCTCCGGCGCAGCAGCCCGATGCCGAGGATCGGGCCGCCGATCGCGAGCAGCGCGGCGAGGCCTGCGACGGGGTACGGCGCGACATCCGTCATTGGATCCGGTTGCCGTGCCGGGGACTGTGCGAAGGTGCCTTCCTTCATCGGGAAGGCGACGGTGACGCCGGATCCGGCGGGGATGTTCTCCTGCGTCACGGCGTACCCGCCGTTCCCGGGGACAGGGGAGAGCGTGCACGAGGTGGTGGAGCCGGCGGGACCGCTGTAGCAGGAGGGGGCGCCGATCATGGCGGCGTCCACGTCCTGGGCGAAGGAGAGCTCGGCGGAGAAGCGGGCGATCGGCTGCGTGGAATTCAACGGGAGCAGATTCCAGTACCACTCGTCGATCGCGCGGTCGGTGGGGCGGTGAACGACGTCTCGCATCGTGTACCGGATCACGTAGGTGGTGCGTCCATGCGCGTAGGCATCCGGATCGCCGATCCTCAGCTGACGCTCGCCGTCGTCGGTCTCGCTGTCGTCGTAAGGCAGCGCCGTGCCTGCGCCGTCCGTGATCGAGACCACGTGCAGGCCCAGCGGCGCGCCCTCGTACCAGGTCGGCAGTCCGCGGACGATGCCGTGATTCTGGTCGAACTCGGGGAAATCCGCGACGAGCGTCTCGGTCACCGCCAGCATCGCGCGGCCATCGGCGTCGCGGCTGAGCTGATACTGCGCATCCCAGGACGCGTAGGAGAAGTCGTTCGTGTCGGCGTGCGCGGCGGGGGCTGCGAGCAGCGGGGCCAGCACGAGGGCGAGAGCGCCGAGCAGGGCGAGCAGCCGGGCGCGCAGTCGAGCCGTCATGCCAGCCAGACTATCCGCCGCAGCCCTCGCGCCGAGCTCCTCCGCGCAGTGCGTGGCGTCCTGGTGCTCCGCGGGCCGAGGCGTCGATCAGTGCAGGGCGCTCGTCTCGATGATCGTGCGCAGCGTGGCCTCGTCGTTCGGGATCTCGGTGACGCGCTGCGGGGCGGCGAGCAGCGTCTGCAGCTCATCCGACAGCGGCAGCTCGATGCCGAGCGCCTCGGTGATCGTCTCGCCGAACTTCTCCGGCTTGGCCGTCTCGAGCACGAGCATCGGCACGCCGTCCTCCACGAACGAGCGCGCGACCTTCACGCCGTCGGCCGTGTGCGGGTCGATGATCGTGCCGCTCGCCTCGTGCACGGCGCGGATGGTGGCGAGCCGGTCTGCGTGCGTGCTGGTTCCGCTCACGATGCCGAACTCTTCGGCGAAGCGCGGCAGATCCGCGGTGAAGTCGAAGGCGCCGGTGCGGGAGAGGTCGTCCCATGCCCCGACGACGCGCTGCGGGTCGCGGCCCACGAGGTCGTAGATGAAGCGCTCCAGGTTGGACGCCTTGGAGATGTCCATCGACGGGCTCGACGTGGCGAGCGTCTGCGCGGCGCTGCGGGGGCGGTAGACGCCGGTGCGGAAGAAGTCGTCCAGCACGTTGTTCTCGTTCGCGGCGAGCACGAGCCGGCGGATCGGCAGGCCCATGCCCCGGGCGAAGAAGCCGGAGAGGATGTTGCCGAAGTTCCCGGACGGCACCGCGAACGACACCTCGAAGCCCTCTCGCTCCGCCGCGCCGAGGTCGTCGGTCGCGCGCAGCCAGGCCCAGAAGTAGTACACGACCTGCGCCGTGATGCGGGCGAGGTTGATCGAGTTGACCGCTCCGAGGTGCTGCGCGTTCTTGAAGTCGAGGTCGCCGGCGAGGTCCTTGACCAGGTTCTGGCAGTCGTCGAAGACGCCGTCGACGGCGATGTTGTGCACGTTCGCGTCCTGCAGCGAATACATCTGCGCGCGCTGGAACGGGCTCATCCGACCCTGCGGCGAGAGCATGAAGACGCTGATGCGGTCCTTGCCGCGCAGCGCGTGCTCGGCCGCCGACCCGGTGTCGCCCGAGGTGGCGCCGACGATGTTCAGCACGCCGCCGGTGCGCTCGAGCGCGTACTCGAGCGCCTGGCCGAGGAACTGCATCGCCATGTCCTTGAACGCCAGCGTGGGGCCCTCGGAGAGGCCGACGAGCGTGATCCCGTCACCGATCGGGGTGAGGGGAACGGGCATCGCGAAGACGGCGGGGGAGTAGGCGGCCGCACAGAGCGCCGCGAGATCCTCGCGCGGGATGTCGGTGGCGAACAGGCCGAGCACCTCGGTCGCCAGCTGCGCATAGTCGAGTGCGCGCCAGGACTCGAGGGTCGCGGCGTCGACCGTCGGCAGCTGCTCGGGGACGAGCAGGCCGCCGTCGACGGCCAGTCCCTCCAGGAGGGCCTCGCTGTAGGTCTTCGGCTCCCCGCCACCGCGGGTGGAGATGTACTGCACGAGCTGCTCCTCGAAAGTCGGCCGTCTCGGATCCGCTCGTAGACGTGCGGATCCGCGTGCATCGATTCTCGCAGGTCCGTCACAGCCCCGAGGTCCGGATGACGCCGTGCTAGCATGGCCGCATGCGCGCAGGCGGTCTGCTTCTTCTTAGCTGCCGCGACGAGTCCCGTTTCTGAGGGCCCCACTCGTCGCGGTGTTCGTGTTGGCCCGCCCCACACTTGAAGCGACGAGAAGAGCAACCCCTCATGATGAACAACCAGCGCCCCTCCGCGATGCCGGTCCACAAGTACCGGCCGTTCCACGAGCAGATCCGTGTCGACCTGCCCGATCGCACCTGGCCCTCCGCCCGCATCACGAAGGCGCCGCGCTGGTGCGCGGTCGACCTGCGCGACGGCAACCAGGCCCTCATCGACCCGATGTCGCCCGAGCGCAAGCGGGTCATGTTCGAGCTGCTCGTCGGCATGGGCTACAAGGAGATCGAGGTCGGCTTCCCGTCGGCGAGCCAGACCGACTTCGACTTCGTGCGTCAGCTCATCGAAGAGGATCTGATCCCCGATGACGTCACGATCCAGGTCCTGACGCAGTGCCGCGAGCACCTCATCGAGCGCACCTACGAGGCCATCGCGGGCGCCAAGCAGGCCATCGTGCACTTCTACAACTCCACCAGCGTGCTGCAGCGCGAGGTCGTGTTCCGCTCCGACCGCGAGGGCGTCAAGCAGATCGCGCTCGAAGGCGCGCGGCTGTGCCGCGAGTTCGAGAAGCGGATCCCGGACACCGAGGTCTACTACGAGTACTCGCCCGAGAGCTACACCGGCACCGAGCTCGAGTACGCCGTCGAGGTCTGCAACGAGGTGCTGGAGATCCTGCAGCCGAGTCCCGGCCGCAAGGTGATCATCAACCTGCCGGCGACCGTCGAGATGGCCACTCCCAACGTCTACGCCGACTCGATCGAGTGGATGAGCCGTCACCTGAACCACCGCGAGAACGTGATCCTGTCGCTGCACCCGCATAACGACCGGGGCACCGCGATCGCGGCGGCGGAGCTGGGCTACATGGCCGGCGCCGACCGCATCGAGGGATGCCTGTTCGGCAATGGAGAGCGCACCGGCAACGTCGACCTCGTCGCGCTGGGCATCAACATGTTCACGCAGGGCATCGACCCCGAGATCGACTTCAGCGACATCGACCAGGTCAAGCGCACGGCCGAGTACTGCAACCAGCTGCCCGTGCCGGAGCGCAGCCCGTGGGCCGGCGATCTGGTGTTCACGGCGTTCAGCGGATCGCATCAGGATGCGATCAAGAAGGGCTTCGAGGCGATGGCCGCGCGGGCCGAGGAGCAGGGCGTCACCGTCGACGACATCGAGTGGGGCGTGCCCTACCTGCCGGTCGACCCCAAGGATCTGGGTCGCTCCTACGAGGCCGTGATCCGCGTCAACTCGCAGTCCGGCAAGGGCGGCGTCGCGTACCTGCTGAAGACGGACCACGCCCTCGACCTGCCGCGGAAGCTCCAGATCGAGTTCTCCGGGGTCGTGCAGGGCAAGACCGATGCGGAGGGCGGCGAGGTCACCAGCGAGCAGATCTGGGCGATCTTCAACGACGAGTACCTGCCCGCCTCGGCCGACGACGCCAAGTGGGGTCGGTTCGAGCTGCTCGGCACGCGCACGAACAGCGACATGTCCGGAGATGTCACGCTCGACGTCGTGCTGCGCGACGACGAGGAGCGCGTCGAGGCCGAGGGGCGTGGAAACGGCCCGGTCGCAGCGTTCATCGAGGTGCTGCGCGAGCGGGGCTTCGAGATCTCGCTGTACGACTACGTCGAGCACACGCTCTCGACCGGCGGAGACGCCCAGGCCGCGGCGTACGTCGAGCTGCAGGTCGGCGACCAGCGGCTGTGGGGCGTCGGGATCGACGGCGACATCTCCACCGCGTCGCTCAAGGCCATCGTCTCCTGCGTGAACCGCTCCATCCGGGCCAGGGCCGCCGCCGACGCGGACCTCGTCGCCGCCTGAGCTCTCCCCAGCTTCTCCGCATCGTCACCCCGTGTGCGGAGGATCCGTCCGCGGCGCAACCGTCCGCGTGACTGCGCCTGCGCCTCGGGTCCGGCAGAACCTGCCGGACTTGGGGCGCAGACGTGTTTCAGGGATGCAGACGTGTCTCAGGGGCGGATGATCGGGATCATCCCGGTCTCCGCGGCGACGCGGCGGCGGTAGAGCGCTCGCTGCTCCGGCAGGGACAGGTCGAACGCCACCGCGAGCACGCGGATGATCGCGGTCAGGACGATGCCGATGATCGCGGCCGGCACGATGCCCATGCCGAGTCCGTGCGCGATCACGATGAATGCGCAGCCGGCGCCGGCGGCGACCGCGTACAGGGATCCGACGTGCATGATCGACACCGGCAGGCCCATGAGCATGTCGCGGAGCACGCCTCCGCCGGCGGCCGCGCAGACGCCGATGAACACCGCGGGCACCTCTGGCAGGCCGAGCGCGATCGCCTTGCTCGTGCCGAACGCGCCGAACATGCCGATCACGACGGCGTCGAGCCCGACGACCACGGCGTTCAGACGCTGGAAGAGGCCTGCGAGCAGCATGCCCACGAGTGCAGCCCCGCCGGCGGTGAGCAGGTACCAGTTGCTGTGCAGCGAGGCGGGCGGCTGGCCGAGGAGGATGTCGCGGATGAGGCCGCCGCCCATGCCGATCATGATGCCGATGATGGCGACGCCGAGCAGGTCGAGGCGGCGTTCGCCCCGGAAGCCGCTCGCGAACATGGCCCCCTGCACGCCGCCCAGGCCTACGCCCAGCAGATCGGCCCACAGCGGGATGGTGAAGGTCGGTTCGGTCACAGCTCTATTGTCCCCGGGAGTGGGATGATCGAGGAATGCCCACCTACCGAGACGAAGCGGTGATCCTGCGCACCCACAAGCTCGGTGAGGCCGACCGGATCGTCACGATGCTCTCGCGCGCGCACGGCAAGGTCAGGGCCGTGGCGAAGGGTGTGCGCCGCACCTCGTCGAAGTTCGGTTCGCGGCTCGAGCCGTTCATGGTGGCGGACGTGCAGCTGTATCAGGGGCGTTCGCTCGACATCGTGCAGCAGGCCGAGTCGCTGGGTTCGTACGGTGCCGAGATCGCGCTGCACTATGACCGCTACACGGCCGCCAACGCGATGGTGGAGACGGCCGACCGGCTGAACGACTCCGAGGCGACGCCCGAGCAGTATCTGCTGCTCGTGGGCGGGCTGCGCGCGCTCGCGCGCGGCGAGCATGTCGCTCGCAGCATCCTGGATTCGTATCTGCTGCGGGTCATGGCGCTTTCGGGCTGGGCGCCGTCGTTCGACGATTGCGCCCGCTGTGCGAAGCCCGGTCCGCACTCGGTGTTCGTCGCCCAGATGGGCGGCATCGTCTGCGACGAGTGCGCGCCCGTGGGCAGCCCGCGTATTCCCGCGACGGCGATCGAGGTGCTCCGCGCCCTGATCGCGGGGGACTGGGAGCGCGTCGATTCCGCGTCCGATCGCGATACCGCGGCCGCTTCCGGTGTCATCGCCGCCTATGCCCAGTGGCATCTCGAGCGGGGCATCCGCTCGCTCTCGCTCGTGGAGGGAACCCGTTGAGCCCCAAGCCGTACACGCACAAGGACGCCGTCCCGTACCGTCCGCTGGACTGGACCGGCGTGCAGCCGCCGGCGTTCCCCGCCGCGCCGAACCACGTCGCGATCGTCATGGACGGCAACGGCCGCTGGGCGAATCGTCGCGGTCTCAACCGCATCGAGGGGCACAAGGCGGGGGAGGAGGTGCTGCTCGACGTCGTAGCCGGTGCGATCCAGGCCGGTGTCAAGCACCTCAGCGTGTACGCGTTCTCCACGGAGAACTGGGCGCGCTCTCCGGAGGAGGTCAGGTTCCTCATGGGGTACAACCGCGACGTGCTGCACCGTCGTCGCGACCAGCTCAACGAGTGGGGTGTGCGGATCCGCTGGGCGGGGCGCAGGCCGCGCCTGTGGGGTTCCGTCATCAAGGAGCTGGAGTACGCATCGGAGCTGACGCGTGGCAACGACACGCTCACGCTCACGATGTGCATCAACTACGGCGGGCGCATCGAGCTCGTCGACGCGATGCGATCGATCGCCGAGGACGTGAAGGCCGGGCGGATGCGCCCGAGTGCGATCACGGAGAAGGCGATCCGTCGTCACCTGTACATCCCGGACATGCCGGATGTGGATCTGTTCCTGCGCAGCTCGGGGGAGCAGCGCACGTCGAACTTCCTGCTCTGGCAGTCGGCGTATGCGGAGATGGTGTTCCTGGACACGCTGTGGCCGGACTTCTCCCGCGAAGAGTTGTGGCGGGCGATCGGGGTCTATCTCTCCCGCGATCGTCGTTTCGGCGGGGCGGTCGATACGCCCGACGCCGTCTCTGGGGTCTGAGTTCGCGGGCTTCGGCGGCGGCGGCGGCGACGGCGGGCCCGGACTGACGCGCGCCGCGCTGCGGACACGCGGGTCCCGCCTGACCTCGCCCTTCTTGGGGTGGGTTCAGGCGGCGGGGTGGAATCGTTTGGGTGGTGGGTCGATGTCGCCCCAGGCGTAGCGGAGGGGGAGCCGCGGGTGTAGCAGGGATCGTTGTCCGTCGGGGTGGTGCAGGACGAAGTCGTGTTTCCTATCGCGGGTGATCTGCCATTGGCCGTGGTGGAGTTGCATGTGGTGGAACCGGCAGAGGAGTATGCCGCGGTCGATGTTGGTGTGGCCGTCGTCGCGGGCCCATTCGTCGATGTGGTGGGCTTCGCAGTAGGACGCGGGTCTGTCGCATCCGGTCCATCGGCATCCGCCGTCGCGGATGGCGAGTGCGATGCGTTGTTTCGGGGTGAACAGGCGTGATTCCCGCCCGACGTCGAGCGGGTTCCCGCACGCGTCGACCGTCACGGGGATGGTCCCGGTCTCGCAGATTCGTCGCTCCGCGACCGCCGCGGGGAGGGCGGTGAGGCCGTCTTCGGTGACCGCGACGGGCGCCGGCGAACCGTCGACCGTGATCTGCTGGACGAGCCGCACTCCGGCCTGCCGGGTGCCGAACACGGCGGTCGGGTCGGCGAGGGTGCCGGTGCGGATGAGGTCGAGGAGCAGGTCATAGGACAGCTGATCATTCGTGCGTGGATCCACGGACAACTCAGCGGCGGACG
>NZ_PCOW01000026.1:0-55459 GCF_002979495.1 Microbacterium sp. MYb64
CTTGCGGAAGAATAGGGGGCGAGGAACGGAGATCCGATGGCGTTGCGTGTGGGTGTGATCGGCGGCGGACAGCTGGCGCGGATGATGATCGCTCCGGCGGTCGAGCTGGGCATCGACATCCGGGTGCTGGCGGAGGACGAGGGCATGTCGGCTCAGCTGGCGGCCACCGCGGTGGGCGACTACCGCGACCTCGACACGGTGCGCCGGTTCGCGGCGGACGTGGACGTGATCACGTTCGACCACGAGCACGTGCCGCAGGAGGTGCTGCGCGCGCTCGTCGCCGACGGCGTGGCCGTGCACCCCGGACCCGACGCGCTGCGCTTCGCTCAGGACAAGCTCGACATGCGCGCGCGCCTCGCGGATCTCGGCGCCCCTCAGCCGGACTGGGCGCGCGTGGCCGATGCCGGTGAGCTGCAGACCTTCCTGGACGCGCACGGCGGCCGCGGCGTCGTGAAGACACCCCGCGGCGGCTACGACGGCAAGGGCGTGCGCGTCGTCTCCGCGGCTGACGAGGCCGCGGACTGGTTCTCGGCCCTCGCCGACGGCGACGCACTGCTCGTCGAGGAGCTCGTGCCCTTCATGCGGGAGCTCGCACAGCAGGTCGCACGGCGTCCGAACGGCGAGTCCGTGTCGTACCCCGTCGTGGAGACCGTGCAGAAGGGCGGGGTGTGCGCCGAGGTGATCGCCCCCGCGCCCGGCGTCGACGCGGAGTACCTCGCCGAAGCCGCCAGGATCGGCCGGGAGATCGCCGAGGGGCTGGGCGTCACCGGCATGCTCGCGGTCGAGCTGTTCCAGACCGAGGACGGCCGGATCCTCGTGAACGAGCTCGCGATGCGCCCGCACAACAGCGGCCACTGGAGCCAGGACGGCGCCGTGACGGGGCAGTTCGAGCAGCACCTGCGCGCGGTCGCCGACCTGCCGCTGGGGGAGACGACCCCGCACGAGGACTGGTCGGTCATGATCAACATCCTCGGCGGCCCCGCGGATGCCGGGATGCTCGATCGCGTCCCCGCCGCGCTCGCCGCCAGCCCGCAGGCCAAGGTGCACACCTACGGCAAGGCGCCGCGCCCCGGCCGCAAGGTCGGGCACGTGAACGCGAGCGGATCCGACCTCGACGCCGTGCTGGCCGAGGCCAGGGCCGCCGCGGCCGCGTTCGCCTGAGCGGGGATCGGTCGGCGTTCTCGCGAGCGAGGGCGCGCCGCAGCGGGGTTCTCCCAGCCGTCGCCCGTAGCCTGTACGGGTGACTGGGACACTGCACGCATCCGCCGCGCCCCTCGTCGGCGTCGTGATGGGATCCGACTCCGACTGGCGCGTGATGAGCGCCGCCTCAGAGGCGCTGACCGAGTTCGGCATCCCGCACGAGGTCGAGGTCGTCTCCGCTCACCGCACGCCGGAGAAGCTGCACCGCTACGGCACCGAGGCGCGCGAGCGCGGGCTCAAGGTGATCATCGCCGGAGCCGGAGGTGCGGCCCACCTGCCGGGCATGCTGGCCTCCGTGACGGCCCTGCCCGTGGTCGGCGTCCCCGTCCCGCTCGCCTACCTCGACGGCATGGACTCGCTGCTCTCGATCGTGCAGATGCCCGCGGGCATCCCCGTCGCGACCGTCTCGATCGGGGGCGCGCGCAACGCGGGCATCCTCGCCGCCCGCATCCTCGGCACCGCGGATCCGGCGCTCGCCGACCGCATCGAGTCCTACGCCCGCGACCTCGAGGCGCAGGTCGAGGAGAAGAACCGGCGGCTGAAGGACAGCCTGTGACCCAGGTCCTCTCCCGGCCCGGCGGCGTCTCCGCGCAGAGCGCGGGGCTGATCCGCACGAGGCCGCTGCGCGACCCCGACTTCGGGTCGCAGGACGTGATGACGCGCCGCGGGTGGTGGCTGGTCGTGCTCAACGTGCTGATCCCCGGATCCGCCCAGGTGCTCGCCGGAAACCGCAGGCTCGGCCGGTTCGGCCTCGGCGCCACGCTCACGATGTGGGCGCTGGTCGTGCTCGGCATCCTCGGCGCGCTGCTCTGGCACCAGGCGCTGCTCTGGCTCACCGTCGGCGGCGGCTGGGTGAGCTGGCTCGTGCTGAGCCTCATCCAGCTCCTCTGCATCGCGTACGCCGTGCTGTGGGTCGTGCTCACCTTCGACACGCTGCGCATCGTGCGGCTCGTGCGCACCAAGAACTACGCCAGGATCGCGATCCCGCTCGTCGCGGTGCTGGTGCTGGCCCTGTGCGGTTCCGGCGCGGCCTACGCCGCGAACGTGGTCGGCTCCAGCCGCAGCGCGATCAGCACCCTGTTCGGCTCCGGCGGTCCGAGCCTGCCGCCCAGCGACGGCTACTACAACGTGCTGCTGCTCGGCGCGGACAGCGGCCTGGGTCGCGACTCGATGCGCTACGACAGCATCTCGGTGGTTTCCGTGAACGCCGAGACCGGCAAGACCACGATCTTCGGCATCCCGCGCGACATGCCGCACGTGCCGTTCGCGCCTGGCCCGATGCACGACCTGTACCCGGACGGTCTGGAAGCGCACGACGACGAGGACTGCGGCTGGGGGAGCGGGATCAACCAGCTCACCAACGCCGTCGAGACCTGCCACACCGGGCCATCGCTCTATCCCGACGCGGAGAAGCACGGCTCACGTCCCGCGGTCGAGGCCACCAAGGACGCAGCCGAGGGCGTGCTCGGCATCAAGATCCCGTACTACGTGTTCCTCGACATGAACGACTTCGCGAAGCTCATCGACGCGCTGGGCGGGGTCGACATCGACGTCAAGGAGCGGTTGCCGGAGGGCAACGTTCCGGAGTGGGGCGGTCCGGACAACGCCGAGGAGTGGGCGACCGGCTGGATCGAGGCCGGGCAGCAGCACATGAACGGCGACACCGCGCAGTGGTACGCCCGTTCGCGCTACACGACGAGCGACTTCGACCGGATGCGCCGTCAGCGCGAGCTGCAGGACGCGCTGCTGAAGCAGTTCACGCCGCAGAACGTGGCCGCGCACTTCAGCGAGATCGCCGCGGCGGGCTCGTCCGCGGTCGACACCGACCTGCCCCAGGACAAGCTGCCGGAGTTCTTCGACCTCATGATGAAGGCGAAGAAGGAGAAGCTCACCACGATCGATCTCACCCCCGCGAACGGCGTGGACGAGTTCGAGCCGGACTGGAACGCGATCCACGAGAAGGTCAAGGCGGCTCTGCACCCCGAGCCCTCGCCGACGCCGACGAGCTGATCCGGCGGTCCGTGGAGCGCCTCAGGGCTCGTCCGGCATGCACTGGATAGGGTCGGAGAATGGCTGTGCTGCGGGTTGTGCTGGATCAGGTGAACGACGTCGTCGACGCCGATCAGGCCGACGCCGCGCGGTCACTGACCCTGGGTCTGGCGGCGACCGCGCCCCAGAAGTGCACGGTCGAGGCGATCGTGCCGGGCGGCGGGGCTGAGCCGGTCGTCGACGGCGCCGACACGCTGCATCGTCTGTCGCTGGCGCGCCGAGAGCTCGGCGCCGCCTGGCAGCTCGGCGTGGTCGGCGGCGTCGGTGGAGGCATGATCCACGCCCCCACGCTCTTCGCCCCGCTCGCGAAGCACGACAGGGCCAACGACTACGACCAGACGGTCGCCACGCTGTGGGATCTGCGGGCGTGGACCGCCCCGGAGCAGCTGTCGCGCGCGAGCGTGCTGTGGCAGCGCAGCATGCTCAAGCGCGCCGCGAAGCACGCGGACGCCGTGGTTGTGCCCACGCATGCGATGGCGGAAGAGCTCGCAAGCCTCGGCCGCTTCGCCGACCGCATCCGGGTGATCCCGGGAGCCGCAGCGGCGGGCTTCGCGATCCCGCATGACGCCGCCGAGCGCCGCCGTGCGCTCGGAGCCCCCGACCGGTACCTCGTGGCCACGGGCACGGCGGACACCCTTTCCGCGGTCTTCGCCGCCGCGGTCGACCGCGACGCCGACGTCTTCGTGGTGGACGCCGCCGCGGGATCCGCGCCCGCGATCGCGGAGGCCGCCGTGGCGGAGGGACTCGCCGCGCCGCGTGTGCACGTTCTCGGGCGGCTGGACGCGGGGGACCGCGCCGCGCTGCTCGGCGGCGCGCTCGCCTTCGCCGCGGCGGACCCCGCCCCGGCCTGGCCGTGGCGGCTCGTCGAAGCGCTCGTGCTCGGCGTTCCGGTGATCGCGGCGGAGAGCGGCGTGCACCACGACGTGCTCGCCGAGGGCGGGCTGCTCGTCGGGGCGGCAGGATTCACCGACGCCCTGAGAGACGCTGCGGGGGAGGGCGCGCGACGATTGTCGGTGCTCGCCGCGGACCGCTCTCGGGCCTACTCCTGGAACGGCTCCGCCGAGCGGGTCTGGACCCTGCACGCGGAGCTGTGACGCCGAGCGGGCCGAAACCGCTTCTGCCGCGAGATTCCGGGCCTGCGCGCGTGTCCGCAGTGTCATCCGGGGCCGGATCCCGCAGAATATCAGCATGACTGGACATGCCCCGGGTCCCGCGCGCGCTCACGCGCCCCGACGCTGGATGATCGGCATGCTCGCGATCGCCGCCGTCTTCGTCTCCGTGCTCGTCCCGTCGGTCGCCGATGCGGCTTCCGCGAGCGCGGCCCGGACGTCGGCCGTGGCCTCGACCACGGCGGGAGCGGCGACCACGGCGATCCGCCCGGCCACCCTGGACGGCTGGAACGCGGGCAACATCATCAGCGACGCCGTGTTCACGGACAAGTCGACGATGTCGGCGCAGCAGATCCAGGACTTCTTCAACGCCAAGGTGCCGTCGTGCCAGAGCGGATACACCTGCCTCAAGGACTTCCGCGTCACGTCTCAGAACCGCCCCGCCGACGCCTACTGCAGCGGATACTCGGGGACGGCGAACGAGAGTGCGGCCAGCATCATCTACCGCGTCTCGCAGTCGTGCAACATCAACCCGCGGGTCCTGATCGTCATGCTCCAGAAGGAGCAGGGCCTGGTCACCCACACCTGGCCCAGCGGTTGGCGCTACGACAGCGCGCTCGGACAGGGATGCCCCGACGACGCTCCCTGCGACCCGGGCTACGTGGGCTTCTTCCAGCAGATCTATGGCGCGGCGCGTCAGATGCAGATCTACATGGAGGGCCGCTGGTTCACCTGGTATCAGCCCGGCAACACCTGGAACGTGCTCTACAACCCGAACCAGGGCTGCGGTTCCGGGCCGGTCTACATCGCGAACAAGGCGACGGCCGCGCTCTACTACTACACGCCGTATCAGCCCAACGCCGCAGCCCTCCGCGCCGGCTACGGCGAGGGCGACTCGTGTTCCGCCTACGGCAACCGCAACTTCTACAACTACTTCACCGACTGGTTCGGATCGACGCAGTCCAACCCCGCGGCCGACAACCCGTTCGGGAACGTCGAGATGGTGCAGGCGCGCCCCGGCGAGGTCGCCGTCTCCGGGTGGGCGATCGATCCGAACACCTCCTCGCCGATCTCCGTGCACGTCTACGTCGGCGGCGTGGGCACGGCCATCGCGGCGGATCAGACGCGCTGGGACGTCGCCGGTGCCTACCCCGGCAAGGGGGAGAAGCACGGATTCTCGGCGCGGGTGCCCGCGCAGGGACCGGATGCGACCGAGGTCTGCATCTACGCGATCAATTCGGGTCCAGGGGCGAACGTGCTACTGGGATGCCAGAAGATCGTGCCGATGACCGGCTCGCCCGTGGGCGCGATCACGTCGATCAAGGCCGCGGGCGACGGATTCGACGTCACGGGCTGGGCCATCGACCCCGACACGACGGGTCCGGCGACCGTGCACGTCTACATCGCGGGCGTCGGGCGCCCGTTCACGGCGAACGCCTCGAGCACGAGCATCCCCGCGGGGTACCAGCAGTACGGCGCGAATCACGGCTTCGTCGCGCACGTGCCCTCGCAGCCGGGTACGCAGTCGATCTGCGTCTACGGGATCAACATCGGTCCCGGCGCGAACTCCGAGCTCGGATGCCAGCAGGCGACGAAACCGGGCGGCATCGAGGAGAAGGGCCGGGCGCCGATCGGCAACTTCGAGGCGCTCGTGAGCGGGAGGGGAGTGGTCACGGCGAAGGGCTGGGCCATCGACCCCGACACCGCCGCTCCCATCCAGGTGCACCTCTACCAGGGCGGGGTGGGCCGTCCGTTCACCGCGGACAAGGTCCGCGCGGACGTGGGCGCCGCGAACCCCGGATACGGCGACAAGCACGGCTTCGAGGAGCAGCTGACCACGTCGGACACCACGACGACGGTGTGCGCCTACGGGATCAACGCGGGTCCGGGCGGGAACACCTTGTTCGGCTGCAAGACCGTGGACGTCGATCAGTCGATCCCGGATCAGGGGCGCGCGCCGGTGGGCGCGATCGACGCCGTCGACGTCACCGGCACCTCGGCTCGCGTGACCGGCTGGGCCGTGGACCCCGACACCCGCTCGCCCATCAACGTGCACATCTACGTCGGTGCCGTCGGTCAGGCGTTCATGGCGGACAAGGCGAACAACGGCTCGCTGTCCGCGTTCCCGTCGTACGGCTCCAACCACGGCTTCGACCAGACGGTCACGATCCCGTCGGGCACCTCGACCATCTGCGTCTACGGGATCAACACCGGTGCCGGAGGGCACTCTCTCCTCGGCTGCAAGCAGGCGACGGCCTCGGTGACGCCGCCCGTGGTGGATCGCGGACGAGCGCCGTTCGGCAACTACGAGGCGCTGATCGGGGGCGCCGGATCGGCGACGGTCGCGGGATGGGCGATCGACCCTGACACGACGGATCCCATCGCCATCCACATCTACGTGGACGGCGTCGGCACGCAGTACACGGCGGACGTCGCCCGGCCCGATGTCGCCGCGGCGTATCCCGGCACGGGCTCGAATCACGGCTTCTACCAGACCGTTCCGATGTCGCCGGGAACACACGGCGTGTGCGTCTACGGCATCAACAACGGCGCGGGGGGCCATACGCTCCTCGGCTGCCGCACGGTGACGGTGACGGGTTGAGCCCGGTCCCTCCGGATCAGGACCTCGTTCGTCCGGCGGCATCCGCGTCCACCCGGTTCGTGGCGCTCGATGGGCTCCGAGGGGTCGCCGCCGTGATCGTGGTCGCGTACCACGTGGTCCTGGGCAGCGCGTGGGGCGATGCGTATCTCGCCGCGCTGGCCGGAGCCCGCGACAGCCCGACTCCGGTCCGCCTGCTGGCGGACACCCCGATCCGGTACCTGCTGATGGGGCCGGAAGCCGTCGTCGTGTTCTTCGTGCTGAGCGGATTCGTCCTGGTCTTCCCGATGCTCCAGGGGCGCGGTCTCGACCTGTGGAGCTACTATCCGCGTCGCGTGCTGCGTCTGTGGCTCCCCTCGGCCGGCGCGATGGCGTTCGCGATCATCGTGATCCTCCTGGGGCATCAGAAGCCGGAGACCGCCCCGAGCGAATGGGCGAGGGCCTTCAGCTTCTCGACGCTCTCCCCGTCCCAGATCGTCGATTCGTTCTTCCTGATCACCGGGTCAACCCAGGTCAACAACCCGCTCTGGTCGCTGCGCTGGGAGCTGCTGTTCTCTCTGATGCTCCCCGTCGCCTTCCTCGCGGTGGCGCGGATCGCACGCGGGCACTGGTACTGGTTGATCGCCTGCGGAGCCGTCACGGCCGTGGGCACCGTGCTGGGCGTCCAGGCGCTCATCTACGGGCCGATGTTCCTCGCCGGATGCGTCGCCGCCGTGATGCGATCTCAGGGGGCCGCACCGCGAGGCAAGGCGGCGCCGTGGATCCTCGTGCTCGCAGGCGTGCTGGCCCTCGGGCTGCCCGATGTCGTCCGCGTCGGACTGCCCGATCTGGTTCCGGGCGGGGCCAGGGGAGCGCTGCAGGGCTTCGTCGCGATCGGCGCGGCGCTCGTCGTCCTCGGTCTCTCCGCCCCCTCGGGTCTTGCGCGTCTGCTCGGGACGGCGCCCTTCAGATTCCTCGGGCGGATCTCGTTCAGCCTCTATCTCGTGCACATGCCGATCCTGCTGCAGGCCCTGCAGCTCGCCCCGGGGACGCCGCACAGGGCGCTGCTGATCTCCGTTCCGGTCGCCGTCCTCGTCGCGTGGCTGTTCGCACGGTTCGTGGAGGAGCCGTCCGCGCGCCTCGCGCGCGCGGTCGGGCGCAGCGCTTCGGAACGGGTGCGGGCGATCAGCAGGCCGAGCGCCGAGGTTCAGGACAGGTAGTCGGCGAGTCCCTCGAGCATCGGACGGGCCTGGAAGCCCGCTGCCGTGAGCTTCGAGGTGTCCAGCACGCTCCACGCCGGTCGCGGCGCCACGGGGGCAGCCGCCGACGCGAAGTACTCCTCGGTGCTCACGCCGGAGATCCTGGCCGGGTCGTGACCCGTCGCGGAGAACACCGCGCGCGCGATGTCCGCCCAGGTCGCGGGCTCACCGGATCCCGTGACGTTGTAAACGCCGAACGGTGCGTCCGAGGCCAGCAGGTGCACGATCGCGCGGGCGATGTCGTCCGTGAACGTGAGGCGACCGGTCTGATCGTCCACGACCTTCGGGTCGATCCCGCGCTCGGCGAGCGACGCCATGGTGCGCACGAAGTTCTTGCCCTCGCCGATGACCCACGACGTGCGCAGGATGTAGTGCCGTGGGGCGGTCGCGACGGCGACGTCGCCGGCGGCCTTCGTCTGCCCGTAGACCCCGAGCGGCGCCACGGCGTCGTCCTCGCGGTAGGGGCGATCGGCCGTGCCGTCGAACACGTAGTCGCTCGAGACGTGCACGAGGGTGATGCCGTTCTCCGCGGCGATGCGCGCCAGACGAGCCGGACCCTCGGCGTTCGCGACCCACGCGTCGCGGCGGCCGTCGGCGGTCTCCGCGAGGTCGACGGCCGTGTAGGCGCCGGCGTTGACGATCGCGCCGTAGTCGCGCCAGCGGCGTGCCGTGGCGAGTCCCGCATCCGCCAGGTCGAGGTCGGCGCGCGTGGCGTACTCGATGTGCGCCGCGTCTCCGAGCACGCTGCGCAGCGCGAGGCCGAGCTGCCCGTTCGCGCCGACGACGAGCGTCTTGCGCGGCGCGATGGGGGTGACATCCGCCAGCCGCGGATGGTTCTTGTCCTTCGCGGAGATCTCGACGTCGGCGAGCGGGATCGGCCAGTCGATCGCAGCCGTCTCGTCGGCGAGGTTGAGGAACGAGTAGCTCGCGTCCGGCGACCAGTGGTCGTTCACGAGGTAGGTGTACGCCGTGTCGGGTTCGAGCGTCTGGTACGAGTTCCCCACGCCGCGCGGCACGAAGATCGCGCGGGAGGGATCCAGCTCGATCGTGAAGACGGTGCCGAAGCTCTCGCCCTCGCGCAGATCCACCCAGGCGCCGAAGATGCGTCCGGTGGCGACCGAGACCCACTTGTCCCACGGCTCCGCGTGAATGCCCCGCGTGGTTCCGACCGCGTCGTTGAACGAGATGTTGTTCTGCACGGGACCGAAGTCCGCAAGGCCCAGCGCGGTCATCTTCTCGCGCTGCCAGTTCTCCTTGAACCATCCGCGCGCGTCGCCGTGCACCGGCAGCTCGAGGACGATCATCCCCGGGATCGGGGTCTCGACGACCGTGAGCTGCTTGCCGAACTCGACCGCCATCACTGCCCCTTGGTGGCGTAGAACGCCTCTGTCGCGTCCTTCGACGGCGCCCACCACGCCTCGTTGGCCCTGTACCAGTCGATCGTGGCGGCGAGACCCGATTCGAAGTCGGCGTACTGCGGCGTCCAGCCGAGCTCGGTGCGCAGCTTCGTGGAGTCGATCGCGTAGCGCAGATCGTGTCCTGCACGGTCGGTCACGTGGTCGTAGGCGTCGCGGGGCTGCCCCATCTGCTCGAGGATGAGCTCGACGACGTCCTTGTTGTTGCGCTCGCCGTCGGCGCCGATGAGATAGGTGTCGCCGATCCGGCCCTTGTCCAGGATGGTCAGCACCGCGGAGGAGTGATCGTTGGCGTGGATCCAGTCGCGCACGTTCTCGCCCGCGCCGTAGAGCTTGGGGCGGATGCCGCGGATCACGTTGGTGATCTGGCGCGGGATGAACTTCTCCACATGCTGGTAGGGACCGTAATTGTTGGAGCAGTTCGAGATCGTCGCCTGCACGCCGAAGGAGCGCACCCAGGCGCGAACGAGCAGGTCGGATCCGGCCTTGGTGGACGAATAGGGCGACGACGGGTTGTACGGCGTGTTCTCGGTGAAGCGCTCCGGATCGTCGAGCTCGAGGTCGCCGTAGACCTCGTCGGTGGAAATGTGGTGGAAGCGGCGGTCGTGCTTCCGGGCGGCTTCGAGCAGCGTGTAGGTGCCGACGATGTTGGTGTCCAGGAACGGACGCGGGCTGTGCAGCGAGTTGTCGTTGTGCGACTCGGCGGCGTAGTGCACGACCGCGTCGGCGTCGGCGAACAGCGAGTCGACGAGCTCGGCGTCGGTGATGTCGCCGTGCACGAACGTCACCCGGTCGGCGGGCAGGCCGTCGAGAGAGGCGCGGTTGCCGGCATAGGTGAGCGCGTCCAGCACGGTGACGTGGTGATCGGTGTTCTCCACGACGTGGTGGACGAAGTTCGAACCGATGAAGCCGGCCCCGCCGGTGACGAGCAGTCTCTGCATGGGTTCCAGGGTAGCGGGGCGCACCGCCCGGCACCGGGCGCGCGTGCTGGCGAATTCACAGGAACGTGCCGGTCATGCGAGAGAATAGGCGCATGCGTGGAATCATCCTGGCCGGCGGCACCGGCTCCCGGCTGCACCCGATCACCCTCGGAACGTCCAAGCAGCTCGTCCCGGTCTACGACAAGCCGATGATCTACTATCCGCTGTCGACGCTCATCCTGGCGGGGATCCGCGACATCCTGCTGATCACCACCCCTCATGACGTGGAGTCGTTCCAGCGCCTTCTCGGAGACGGTTCGCGCTTCGGCGTCTCGATCACCTACAAGACGCAGCCGTCGCCAGACGGACTCGCCCAGGCGTTCATCCTCGGCGAGGAGCACATCGGATCCGACTCGGCGGCGCTGGTGCTCGGCGACAACATCTTCTACGGCCAGGGGATGGGCACGCAGCTGCGGAAGTACACCGAGCTGGACGGCGGTGTGGTGTTCGGCTACTGGGTCGATGACGCGACCGCCTACGGCGTCGTCGAGTTCGACGACGCGGGCCGCGTGGTCTCGCTCGAGGAGAAGCCCGTGCAGCCGAAGAGCAACTACGCGGTGCCAGGCCTCTACTTCTACGACAACGACGTGATCGAGATCGCGAAGAACCTCAAGCCGTCCCCGCGCGGAGAGCTCGAGATCACCGACGTCAACCGCGAGTACCTCGATCGGGGCAAGCTGCAGGTGCAGCTGCTCACCCGAGGCACCGCATGGCTGGACACCGGAACGTTCGATTCGCTCGCCGAGGCGACCGATTTCATCCGCACCGTGGAGAAGCGTCAGGGCCTCTCCATCGGCTGCCCCGAGGAGGTCGCCTGGCGCATGGGCTTCCTCACCGACGACGAGCTGCGCGAGCGCGCGGAGCCGCTCATCAAGAGCGGCTACGGCACGTACCTGCTCAAGGCGCTCGCCCAGGGACGCTGAAGGGTCGCACCCGTAGGATGATCCGCGGCCCTTCGCGCATGACGCCGAGGGCCTCGCGATCGTGATTATCCGGAGCTGATGCACCTTATGACTTCCCTTCCCCTGCCTGCGTCTTTTCCTGTGGGTGGTCGTCGGCTGGTGGTGTATGTGGTGTGGGATCGTCGTGGGGGTGTGGAGGATTTCGTTCCTTTTGCTCTTGCGGGGTTGCGTGAGCATGCGGCGCGTGTGCTGGTGGTGGTGAACGGTTCTCTGTCGGAGGAGGGCCGGGCGAAGCTGGAGCCGGTGTCGGATGAGATTCTGGTGCGTTCGAATGCGGGTTTCGATATCTGGGCGCATAAGGATGCGCTGGATCATGTGGGCGATGCGATCGGCGAGTTCGATGAGGTTCTGCTGACGAATGACACGTGGTTCGGTCCGGTGCGGCCGTATGGGCCGGTGTTCGATCGGATGGGGGAGCGTGCGGTTCATTTCTGGGGCATGACGGATCATGTGCGTCAGGAGCCGAATCCGTTCACGGGGAAGGGTGTTCTTCCGTATCATCTGCAGTCGTTCTGGATCGCGGTGCGGCGGGAGATGTTCCTGTCGGAGGCGTGGCGGCGGTATTGGGCGGAGCTGCCGGAGATGCCGACGTATTTCGATGCGGTGCTGAAGCATGAGGCGGTGTTCACGGAGACGTTCGCGCAGGACGGTTTCACCCACGACGTCGCCTTCCCCGAGAGCGACCATCCGACTGAGCATCCTGCGCTGTTCAATCCGGACCTGCTCGTCGAGGACGGGTGCCCGCTCGTCAAGCGGCGGCCGCTGTTCCACTACCCGCCCTTCATGAACCGGCACGCGGTGAGCGGGCGGCGCATCGTCGAGACGATGTCGGCGTACGGGTACCCGGCCGAGCTCGTCTGGAGCAACCTGGCGCGCAATGTGCAGCCGAAGGTGCTGAACACCGACGCGGGGATGCTGGAAGTGCTCCCCGACCGCGCCCTCGCCGACGAACCGGAGACCGCGCCGCGTCTCGCCGTCATCGCGCACCTCCCGCAGACGAAGGACGTGCCGCGGGTCGTCGGAGCTCTGCGGTCGGTTCCGCACCCCTTCGACCTGTTCGTCACCGTGCACGACGCGGGCATCGAGCCGGAGCTGCGCGAAGCGATCCGCGCGGTGGATCCCGCCGGACTCGCGGAGACCGAGGTCCGCGTCGTGCCGGAGCACGGCCGCGACATGAGTGCTCTGCTGATCGGCTGCCGGGACGTGCTGACCGACGGACGCTACGACCTGGTGATCAAGGTCCACGGACGCACGCCGCGTCAGCGCTCCCAGAACGCGAGACGCTACTTCTCGCGCTATCAGCTGGAGAACCTGCTCAGCTCGCCGGGGTATGTGCGCAATGTGCTCGCGCTGTTCGACCGGGAGCCGGGCCTCGGTCTGGTCTACCCGCCGATGATGCACGTCGGATACAGCCTCCCTGGTCGCGCCTGGTCGTTCTATCTTCCGCGGGCGAAGCAGATCTGCGAGGACGCCGGCATCCAGGTGCCGCTGGACGGCATCTCGCCTCTCGCACCTTATGGCGGCATGTGGATCGGTCGTCCGAGCGCCCTGCGCCGCCTGCTGGACATGGGGTTCACCTTCGCGGACTACGAGAGGCCCCGCTCCAAGTCCGTGCCGGCGCTCACGAAGGTGATCGAGCGACTGGTGTCGTACGCGGCTGCGGAGGACGGCTACCACACGCGGACGATCCTGACCGGCGAGCATGCGTCCATCAGCCACACGTCGATGGAGTACAAGGTCGACCAGCTCGCATCGACCACCCCCGGATACCCGCTCGAGCAGGTGCAGTTCATGCATCGTGCGGGCTGGATGGGGACGGGCGGGGCGGTCGCCATGACGCGGATGTACATGCGGATCAACCATCCGGATCTCGCACGGCGTCTCCATCCGGTCCTGCATCCTGTCGGTCGCGTGGTGCGCGTCGGGCTGCGCACCGCCAAGGCGACTCTGCGACGAGCGCGCACGCTGATCAAGGGAGGCCGTGATGACTGATCTGCAGAAGCCTGCGTCTTTTCCTGTGGGTGGTCGTCGGCTGGTGGTGTATGTGGTGTGGGATCGTCGTGGGGGTGTGGAGGATTTCGTTCCTTTTGCTCTTGCGGGGTTGCGTGAGCATGCGGCGCGTGTGCTGGTGGTGGTGAACGGTTCTCTGTCGGAGGAGGGCCGGGCGAAGCTGGAGCCGGTGTCGGATGAGATTCTGGTGCGTTCGAATGCGGGTTTCGATATCTGGGCGCATAAGGATGCGCTGGATCATGTGGGCGATGCGATCGGCGAGTTCGATGAGGTTCTGCTGACGAATGACACGTGGTTCGGTCCGGTGCGGCCGTATGGGCCGGTGTTCGATCGGATGGGGGAGCGTGCGGTTCATTTCTGGGGCATGACGGATCATGTGCGTCAGGAGCCGAATCCGTTCACGGGGAAGGGTGTTCTTCCGTATCATCTGCAGTCGTTCTGGATCGCGGTGCGGCGGGAGATGTTCCTGTCGGAGGCGTGGCGGCGGTATTGGGCGGAGCTGCCGGAGATGCCGACGTATTTCGATGCGGTGCTGAAGCATGAGGCGGTGTTCACGGAGACGTTCGCGCAGGACGGTTTCACCCACGACGTCGCCTTCCCCGCCGCGGAGATCGGCACGAAGAACCCGTCGCTCTATCGCGCCGAGGCGCTGCTGGATGCCGGCTGCCCCACGCTCAAGCGCCGTCCCTTCCTGCAGTGGCCCCCGTATCTGGACCGGCACGCCGTGGTCGGACGCTGGACGCTGGAAAAGGCGGCCGCTTTCGGATACCCGATGGAGCTGCTGTGGCGCAACGCCGCCCGGACGATTCCGCCGAAGGATCTGAACACGGATGCGGCCGCACTCGAGGTGCTCCCCGACGTCGACGTCTCCTACGACCAGGAGCGTCCGCTGCGCACCGTGGTGTTCGCGCACATCTTCTATGTGGAGATGACGGACGAGATGCTGGACCGCGCCGACACCCTCCCCGGCGCATACGACCTGGTCGTCACGACCTCCGACCCGGAGCGGGCCGAAGGGATCAGGGAGGCGCTGAGACGACGCGGGCACGATCGCGGCGAGGTCGACGTGCGCGTGGTCGGATCCAACGACGGACGCGATCAGAGCGCATTCCTCATCGCCTGCCGCGACGTCCTGCTGTCGGGCGACTACGACCTGTTCGTGAAGATCCACTCCAAGAAGACACCGCAGGACGGCTTCAACATCGGCCGGCACTTCAAGGAGCAGCAGTTCCTGAACCTGCTGAACAGTCCAGGGCACACCGCGAACCTGGTCGCCCTGTTCCAGCGCGAGCCGGGCCTCGGCATGGTCTTCCCCCCGATGATCCACATCGGCTATCCGACGCTCGGCCGCGGCTGGTCGGTGAACAAGCCCGGCGCCGAGCGGCTCTGCGAAGAGCTCGGCATCCGGGTCCCGCTCGACGACGTCTCGCCGCTGGCGCCGTTCGGGTCGATGTACATCGGGCGCCCTGAGGCGTTGCGGATCCTGATCGAGCACCCCTGGACGTACGACGACTTCGGCGGGGCCGAGGCCTATCGCGACGGCGGTCTCGCGCACATCCTGGAGCGCCTCCCGGTGTACGCGGCCGGCGAGCTCGGCTACCACGTGCGCACGGTCGCGACGGCGGAGTACATGTCCGTCAGCCACACCACGCTGGACTTCCTGCTCGACGAGATGTCGGCGACGACTCCCGGATACACCTACGAGCAGATCGAGCTGATCCGCAAAGCAGGGTATGTGGGTACCGGATCCGCGCGAGACTTTGCCAGAATGTACATGCGCGTCAATTTTCCCGGAACCGGCGCGCGGTTGCGCGCGATCATGGCGTCCGACTCGGTGATGGGCAAGGTCGCCCGCGCGGCGCGGAAGCCCCGAACGACGCTCCGGCGCCTCCTCGGTCGATGACCGGAGCGGACCCCCAGGCCCGGTACGGGACTCACGGAAGTATGAGGACATTGGACACCACGGAACGATTCGCGCGCGTCGCGGCTGAGCCGTTCTCCACGATCGATTCGCGCGGCCTCCGGGTCCGTGGGGGCAAGATCAGGGAGATCATCTCGCGACGGCAGCTGCTGTCCCTCTTGGTGCGGCGCGACCTGCAGGCGCGCTACCGGGACAGCGTGCTCGGTTTCCTGTGGACCGTGATCCGGCCCCTGATCCAGTTCCTGATGTACTTCCTGGTGCTCGGGCAGTTCCTGCGCGCCGCGGAGGGCGTGCCGGACTTCGCGATCTATCTGTTCTCGGGTCTCACGATCTTCGGCTTCTTCAGCGACATGGTCTTCGGCTCCACCGGCTCCATCGTCGGCAACGCAGGACTGGTGAAGAAGATCTACGTCCCGCGGGAGGTGTTCCCGCTGGCGAGCATCGGCGCCGCGGGGTTCATGTTCCTCGTGCAGCTCCTCGTGCTGATCATCGCCGCGATCGCCTTCGGAGCCCTTCCCGCTCCGGCGGAGATGCTGTGGTTCTTCCCGTCGCTGTTCGTGGTGATCGTGTACGGGGTCGCGATCGGATTGCTGCTGGCAGCCCTTAACGTCTATCTCCGCGACATCCAGTACCTCACCGAGGTCGTCATGATGCTCGCGATGTGGGCGTCGCCGATCGTCTACTCCTGGTCGATGGTGCGCAGTGCGCTCGACCGCTTCCACCTCCCGACCTGGATCCTCGAGATCTATGCGGCGAACCCGCTCACCATCGGCGTGCTGGGCTTCCACCGGGCGTTCTGGGGCGCGGGAACCGAGGCCGACTACCCCGCGCACCTGGCCGTGCGCATGCTCATCGCCGCCGTGATCGGCGTCGTCCTGCTCTGGTTCGCTCATCGAGTGTTCAACCGGATGCAGGGGAACTTCGCGCAGGAGCTGTGATGACCGACGACGACAACCGCCCCGACATCGTCCGCCTCGACGGCGTGGTGAAGGAGTTCCGCGTCCGCAAGGACAACAGCCTGAAGGACCGCATCGTCCACTTCGGCAAGCTCGGTCAGGAGCACCGCAGCGCGTTCACCGCCGTGGACGACGTCACGCTGTCGATCCAGGCCGGCTCGACGGTCGGGCTGATGGGCGCGAACGGCTCCGGGAAGTCCACCCTGCTGAAGCTCATCGGCGGCATCGTCTCGCCGACGCGAGGCACGGTGCAGACCCGCGGCCGCATGGCGGCGCTGCTCGAGCTCGGCGCAGGCTTCCATCCCGACCTCAGCGGACGCGAGAACGTCTACCTGAACGCGTCGCTGCTCGGCCTCAGCCGACAGCAGATCGAAGAGCGATTCGACGACATCCTCGCGTTCAGCGGAATCGGCGACTTCATCGAGACCGCCGTGAAGTTCTACTCCTCCGGCATGTACGTGCGTCTCGCCTTCGCGGTCGCGGTGCACACGGATCCGGACATCCTGCTCGTGGACGAGGTGCTCGCGGTCGGCGACGAGGCGTTCCAGCGCAAGTGCATGGATCGTATCGCCCAGTTCCGCAAAGAGGGACGCACCATCATCCTGGTCAGCCACTCCGCGAACCAGGTGCAGGAGCTCTGCGATCGCGGGATCGTGCTCAGCCACGGCGAGGTCGTCTTCGACGGCGACACGAACGAGGCGGTCGGCGCCCTGCGCAACGTCCTCGACGGGCGCCGCGCCGATGAGGCGGCTCCCGAGGAGACGCGGCACCCGATCCAGGTCAAGAGCATCGAGCTCCTGGACGCGGAGGGCGTGCCGACCAAGGAGATCGACGTCGACGACGCGCTCACGGTCCGCATCAACGTCGACGGCCTGCACCGGATCGAGCGGTGGGAGGTCGGTTTCAGCATCGACACCCCGCTCGGGCACATGGTGCTGGCGAGCAACACGGAGATGCTGGGTGTGGTCCTCGATCCCATCGACGGCCCGCGTGCCGTGGACCTCAGGATCGAGGCGGTGCACCTGGGAGCGGGCCAGTACTACGTGAACGCGAACGCCGCCGGCGTGAGCGAGCACAGCTCGCACGGGTTGTCACAGGGAGTCATGTTCACGGTCCGCGGCGGCGCGTCGAGCGTCGGCAGCGTGTCCGCGAAGGTCGCGGTCGCCTCCTAGGCCGCGTCGCACCGCGCGGAACGGCTCACGGCGCGTCCGTGGGCCTATTCCGTGTCGTAGCCCTGCGGGTTGCCGGACTGCCAGCGCCAGGCGTCCTCGGCCATCTCGGCGACGCCGCGCCGAGCGCGCCAGCCGAGCTCCTGCTCGGCGCGCGTCGTGTCGGCCCAGGCCTGCGCCAGGTCTCCTTCGCGCCGCGGCAGCACGCGGTGCGGGATCGGGCGGCCCGACGCGTTCTCGAACGCGGCGATGAGCTCGAGCACCGATGTGGCCCTGCCCGTGCCGAGGTTCCACGCGCGGATGCCCTCGTGCGTACGCAGGTGCTCGAGCGCCGCGACGTGGCCCTCGGCCAGGTCGACGACGTGGATGTAGTCCCGCTCGCCGGTGCCGTCGGCCGTGGCGTAGTCGTCGCCGAAGACGCCGACCTCGGGGAGCCGCCCGACGGCGACCTGGGCGACGTAGGGGGCGAGGTTGTTCGGCACGCCGCGCGGGTCCTCACCGATGAGCCCGCTCTCATGCGCGCCGATCGGGTTGAAGTAGCGCAGCAGCGCGATGCGCCAGCGCGGGTCGGCCTGAGCGACATCGGTGAGCACGCGCTCGAGCATCACCTTGGTCTGGCCGTACGGATTCGACGCCTCGAGCAGCCCGCCGTCCTCGCGGTAGGGCGCGTTCTGATGGTCGCCGTAGACGGTCGCCGAAGACGAGAAGACGAGCGTGCGCACATCGTGGCGCTGCATGGTCGAGAGCAGGGCGAACGTCGTGCCGAGATTCTCGGAGTAGTAGCGCAGCGGCTCCGCGACGCTCTCGCCGACCGCTTTGAGCCCGGCGAAGTGGATGACGGCCTCTGGCTTCTCGGCGGCGAAGACCTCATCCAGCGCGGACTCGTCCGAGACGTCCATCCGGTGCAGGCGCGGACTCCGGCCCGCGATGCCGGCGACCCGGTCGAGAGCGACCGGCGAGCTGTTGGCGAAGTTGTCGACGACGATCACGTCGTCGCCGCGCTCGAGGAGGGTGAGGATCGTGTGGGATCCGATGTAGCCGGCTCCTCCGGTGACGAGTACGCGCACGTGTGCTCCTTGGCTCTGGACGGTTCTTCGATGCTACTGGGGGAGCGCGTGCGCTCGCGGCGGATCAGCCGCGCGTCAGCACATCGTCGAGCAGGGCACGGGCCCTGGCATCGAAGGAGTGCTCGGTGCGTATGCGGCGGGAGATCTCCGCGAGTTCCGCATCGGAGCAGAACTTCGCGTCCAGCGGCGCGGACGTGAGGGCGAGGAGCTCGGGGATCTGTCCGTAGGTGCGCACGGCGGCGCCGAACAGGTCGGCGATGCCGTCGACGTCGTCGCTGATCGCACGACCACCGGCCGCGACCACGTCGAAGAGGCGGTTCGAGACGAACCCCTCCCGTCTCATGGCCGGCCAGTGGTCGTTCAGCACCGCGCCGGCGGATTCGTAGAGCGCGGGCAGGTCGTCGTTGTCGACGTGCGTCCCCGCGATCGCCGCTCCCGGGATGTACCCCCTCCAGTCCGGGCCGTACACGCGGACCGGGCGTCCGGCACGCAGCGGCTCGACGACGGAGGGACGTGCGATGCCGCGCGCGGTGCCGACGAAGACGAGGTCGGCGCTGCGCGGAAGACCCGATGGCGCGAAACGCCGGGCGTCCGTGCATTGCAGCAGCGGGCGGACGGGGACGCCGAACCGCCGTGTCGCGGTAGCCGCCCAGGAGGTCGAGGCGGCATGCACGTGGTCGTAGCCCGCGACCTCCGCGGAGGTGATCTCGTCGGGGTGGCTGATGATCCAGAGGACCGTGTGAGCAGACGCGGGCGCCGGCAGCGGGTGGGGGCCGCGCAGGGAGAGGACCACGTCGTCGAGGTCGGATGAGGCCCGGTCGAGCGCCGGCCTCGCATCCACGGCGACGTATTGTCCGTGGCGTTCGAGCGCGCTCGCGAGTGCGCGGGCGAAATGCGTCTCTCCCCAGGACTCGCCGCGGGGGCCCGCCGGGGCCGCGGTCTTGATCGCCCAGCGGAGCCGGGGCACCTCGGATCCGTCGGGGAGGACGAAGCGCTCCGGTGCGCGCGCGTAGCGCGGAGCGGGAGCGGCGCCGCGGGACCAGCCGTCGATGCGCAGTCCGCGCGGCGACGGGGCAGGTGCGTCGTCGGCGGCGGCCGGGGCCGGCGGGAGGGCGACCCCGCTCGGGGCGGGCCCCAGGACGGTCGCGGAGAGCAGGGTGCGCGGTGCTCCGACGGCGCCCGCGCGCGACGCCCGCACGGGCGCGTCGAGCATCGCGACCGGGAGGACGTCGCCCAGGGCCTGCGCGTCCTCCCACGGGTGAGAGGCGAGCGCCCGGTAGGGCGCGCCGTCGTGCGTCAGCAGTCCGGCGGACGCGATCGAGCCGTCGGGCGCGAGCCAGACCGGCGCGGTCGGAGCCGAGTGCGCCGCCGTGATCAGCGCGCGGATCGCGCTCGCCGTGATCAGCGCGCCGGGGGTGCGCCGGACGAGCACGGCATCGCCGGCGGTCTCCGCGGCGGAGACGGTCCGATCGTGCAGCAGGACGCGGGGATCTCCCAGCGCGAGCTGCGACGCCTGCAGTCGGACGGCCGGTGTCGCATCGGCGATCGCGAGGATGAGGGCGACGGGCCCTGACACGGCAGGATCCGTATCCGTCCCGGTGCCGGCTGCGCCGAGGACGGCCAGCGGGGCGCGGAGGCCGTCTCCGTCGGCGTCCTCTCCGTCCACTTCCCATGTCATCACGACCGCGGAGGAGGCGGGGACGACCGGCGACGCATCCGGCCCGAGGCCCGAGAGCACGTCCGCGGCGCAGCCGTGGAGCGCGGCCAGGTCGGCGCTCCGGCCTCCGCGCAGTACGACCGCGCCGCCGGAGCGGAGCGCGAGCCAGGCGTCGGCGAGCGGGCCTCGGCCGGCGCCGGACGCGTGTGCGGTCGCGTACGCCGGCGCATCCCACGCCAGCGACGTCTCGATGCGCGCAGGATCCGTGACCAGGTACGCGTACAGGGCGGGCACGCGATCGGAGTCGGGCAGTTGCGCGGATACGAGACGCTCGGCGAAGAGCGGGTTGAGCGTCAGCCCCTCGCGGAATCCGCCGGACACGTAGGCGCGGACGGCTGCGCGTGCGGAGACCCGGCGTCCGAGCTGCAGCCCCGCGTAGGAGACGTCCACGACGTCCGCGCGGCGGATCGTCCTCGCCCACCAGAACCGGTCGGCGGCCAGGAGGGGGACGCGGAGCAGGGGAAGGGAACGCGCGGAGCGCCAGAGTCCTCGAAGGCGGGTCAGCACGCTTGGGAGTCTATGCGCTCGCCGCAGGTTCGCAGGCGGGGCAATGGTAGCCTTCGAGCATCGAAACCCCGGCTGACACAGGAGATCTCTTTGCCTGAAACGTCCGCTCGCGTCGGCATCGTCGTGAGGACCAAGGATCGGCCGATGTTCCTGGAACGCACTCTGGGCGACATCCGCCGCCAGACGCTGCACGGCTGGGAGGCCGTCGTCGTGAACGACGGAGGGGATCCCGCCGCCGTCGACGGCCTGGTGGACGCGCTGCCGGCCGCGGACCGGGCCAGGATCACCGTCATCCACCGGAACGAGGGCCTCGGGCGCTCCGCCGCGGCCAATGCGGGCGTCCTCGCGCTGGAGACCGAGTTCGTCGTGCTGCACGACGACGACGACCTCTGGGATCCGACCTTCCTCGAGGCGTCGGTGGCCTGGCTCGATCGCGAACCGGGGGATGCCGGGGTCGTCAGCCGCACCGAGATCGTCTACGAGCGCATCGACGGGGACCGGATCGTCGAGACCGGCCGTGAGCCGTTCTGGGGCGAGATGGCGCGCATCACCTACGCGGACATGCTCCAGGTCAACAGGTTCGTCCCGATCGCCTACGTGTATCGGCGGGAGCTGCACGACGAGGTCGGGCTCTACCGGGAGGACGTGCACGCCGCGGAGGACTGGGAGTTCAACCTGCGCGTGCTGCGGACCCGCACGATCGGATACCTGCGGGATGCCGTCCGCGCGTTCTGGATGCAGCGACGCGGACAGGACGGCATCCTCGGGAACAGCATGTTCGTGCTCGCGGACGAGCACGACCGCTACGACCGGATGATCCGCGACGAGGCTCTGCGCTCCTTCGTCGCCGCGCACGGCGACGGGCTTCCGCTGTACCTCGCGCGGTACGTCCAGGACGAGGTGGAGCGCCAGCTCGCCGCCCAGAGGACGCTCGGGAGCTATGCCACGGATGCGGCGCGCAAGGGATGGCGGCGGCTGCGTGGGCGCTGACACGGCGTCGATCGTCGCACAGCGTCTCGTCTTCCCGACCGGGGGCATCGCCGCCGACGCGGAGGCGCTCTATCTCCGCGGCGACGCCGAGGTCGAAGGGCGCGATGCGGTGCGCATCGCGCCGCACGGGGCCGCCTCGTTCGCGACCTACTTCAATGCCTTCCCGGCGGGGATCTGGGCCGAGGCCGGGGGAATCGACAGGGCGACGCTGCGGCTCACCGCGGACGGAGAAGGCACGCATCGCCTCTACGGCATCGCCGCAGAGGGCGCGCCGCACCTGCTGGCGGAGGTGCGGGGCAGCGGCGATCTGGTGCTCGACACCGGCGTCTTCTTCGAGGGGCTGACCTGGGCCTGGCTGGAGACGGAGGCCGCGGATGCGCCGGTGCGGGTCAGTGCAGGGGAGTGGCATGTACCGGCTCATCCCGCGCCCGTGCGGATCCTCGTCGCGATCACCACGATGAACCGGGTCGACGACTGCGTCCAAGTGCTCGACGCGCTGGGCGGCGACGAGCTGGCCGACACGATCGCCGAGGTCGTGGTCATCGATCAGGGGAGCGACCCGATCGCGCCGCGTCTCACGGGATCCGCACTTGCGAACGACGTTCCGCTGCGCCTCATCGAGCAGGCGAACCTCGGCGGTTCCGGCGGTTTCAGCCGCGGGATGATCGAAGCGCAGGACGCCGGCGTCACGCACGTGCTCCTGCTCGATGACGACGTCCGCGTCGAGCCGGAGTCCCTTCGAAGGCTGCACGCGCTCGCCGCCGTCTCCGTCGGCGCACCGCTGCTCGGCGCGCACATGCTGAGCATGCTCGAGCCGACGGTGCTGCACTCCATGGGGGAGCAGATGGACCGTCGCGCGATGTGGTGGCATTCGGTGGAGCCGGAGCTCTCCTCGGCCGATCTCGCGGAGCGCCCGCTGGAGAGCACACCGGCGCTGCGGCGATTCCGCCCCGTGGACTTCAACGGCTGGTGGATGTGTCTGATCCCCGTCGCCGCCGTCCGGCGCGTCGGAGCATCGTTGCCGTTCTTCATCAAATGGGACGATGCCGAGTACGGCATGAGGGCCGCGGCCGCCGGTCACCGCACGATCACCGTGCCAGGAGCCGCGCTCTGGCACATCCCGTGGACCTCGAAGGATGACGGTCTGGACTGGCAGGCCTACCATCAGCTGCGCAACCGCGTGGTCACGGCGCTCGTGCACGAGCGCCGCCCGAGGAGGGTCCTGTCCGCGACGTGGGCGCAGGACGTCAACCACATCCTCTGCCTGCAGTACGGCTCCGTGTACCTGCGCAACATCGCACTGCAGGACATCCTCACCGGCCCGGAGCACCTTCCGGCACTGCTGCGGGAGGGCAGGACGCGGGCGCAGCGGATCCTCGTGGACGCGGGGCAGGGCGTCCATCCCGATGCCGAGAGCAGGGCCTCCGGACGCGGCTCAGGATACGGTCCCGCCGCCCCTCGGGGACCGCGGGCCCAGGCCGGCCGCCTGCTGCGCGTGCTCGCCCATCAACTGGCCGCGGTGCGGCCCTCGGCCGCAGGGCCGGAGCCGGTCGCGCGCGCGCAGGGCAAGTGGTGGCGCCTCGGTCTCGCCGACGAGGTCGAGCTGCGCAGCGCCACGGGGAAGGGCTTCTTCCGCCTGCGGAGATCGCGCCGCGAGGCGTTCTCGCTGCTCGCGCGCTCGGCATGGCTCCGCATCCGCATCGGACTCGCCTGGCCCGTGCTGGCTCGGCGCTACCGCGATGCGGCGCCGGAGCTCGCCGACGCCGCATCATGGAAGCGGATCTATGCCGAAGCGGACGCGGCCTCGCGCGATTCCGTCGGCTGAGCGCTCGGCGCGGAACCGTTCGACGGCTCCGTCCCGTTCGACGGCTCGGTCCCGTTCGACGGCTCGGTCGGAGCGGGACGGACGCCTTCGCGCTCGGGAAGCGGGCCGAGCTCGGCGCGGCGCCTCGTGGCGGTCAGCGCGAACACCACCATCGCCAGGGCGAACGCCGCGCTGCCGATCAGCCACACCACGAGGGGCGACGGGGTCGCGCGCCACCACCATGCGACGGCGCCGCGGAGGGTGAGGGTGCCGCTGCCCGTGTAGCGGTGCATGTTGTCGTACAGGGCGACGGCGTTCGCCGCGGTGAGCAGCACGGCGATGGTCCAGATCTGCGCGCTCGACAGCGACACCCCGCGGTCACGACCCCGCGGATCCTCGGACGGCGCCAGCACGACCGCGACGAACAGGATGATCAGGGGCAGGACATAGCGCGGCTGAACCTCGTACCCGACGAGCACACGGCTGGACACGAGGATGTACAGGGGCACCAGGAGCGCGGCGGCGCCCACGCCCACGACGGCGACGAGCTTGCGCCACCCGCGCCAGCGGAGCGCCACGAAGAGCACGCCCAGGACGCAGAAGATCGCGAACGCCCAGACGACAGGGTGAAGGGCGGTGTCGAGCCAGCCGAGCTGCCATCCGAGTCCGTAGATGCCGGACCACAGCCCCGGCATCGCGAGGAGGTTGCCCACGATCAGGTCCGTGGTGGACATCGTGGACTGCGACTTGCCCATGCCGTTGATGGCCAGGCTGGTCTGTCCTGCGCCGAGGAAGGCGAAGGCGGCCAGCACGACCATCACGACGGGGAGGAGCGCACGGAGGTAGAAGCTGCGCTCGTTGCGGAACGACAGGGCGAGTGCGGCGCAGACCCCCACGATCGCGTAGGCCGCGCTGTCGCCGCGCGCGCCCAGCCCGAGCAGGGCGGTGAGGAGCGCGATGCCGCCCAGCGCGTACATGCGCCACCCCTTGGCGGCGAAGTAGCCGAGCAGCGCGGGGAACATCACGGCGATGGAGATGATCGACCAGCTGCTCGGATTCACCGAGGGGATCAGGAACATCGCCAGAGGAACCGCGGTCAGCGCGACCCCGGCGGAGAGGGAGAATCGGAGCCGTCGGGGCAGGAGAAGCCACGTTCCGACCAGCAGCACGGTGAAGAGCGCCGCGTTGACCAACCGCATGATGATGGTCGAGACGGCGATGTTGTCGCTCGCCAGATGGGACATCCAGTAGTAGAACCCGGACGGGTACTGCGTCGAGCCGGCGTTGACGTGCTTGGTCTGCTCGAGCTTGAATCCCTCGTCGAGATAGCTGCGGCCCTGGCAGGATGCGTTCTTGTCGGGTTTGAAGGCGTAGCAGGGGGCGTCGACGGCCTTCTTCGGCACGTACCAGTGCCGTGCGTCCGAGCCCGGCTGGCACATGCCCTCCTTCGGACCGCTTCCGCACCAGATGCTCGCGAGGTGGAACTCCTCGTCCGGCGTGGCGCCGACCGGCGAGCTCAGGGCCCAGGCGCCCAGGGAGAGGAACACGGCCAGGCCGGCGAGGAGCGTGATCAGCAATCGGGACAGGCGGGTCATGGTTCTTCTCGTTCCGAAGGGGTCAGGGCGGGGGAGAGCGGTGAAGGGGCGGTGGTGAGGAACGCAGCGATGATCACGGCGACCGAGCCGCCGACGCCGCCGACGGCGAATCCGAGAAGCGCGCCCCACATGCCGTACAGCGGCGAGAACACCGCCATCACGACGGTTCCGGCGATGAGCGCGGTGAGCCAGATCAGGGCGAAGGCCTTCTGCCGGCCGGCGGAGACCAGGTAGGCCGCGGACGCGCAGGTCGTCGAGATGAAGAAGACCACGACCAGGAGGGCCTGCATGGCGCCCGCGCCGTCGACGAACTTCTGCGGGTAGAAGATCGACAGGATGAACGGCGACAGCGCGATGATGGCGGCGAAGATCACGACGAAGGCCGCCGTCGTCGCGATGACCATGCGGCGATGGGACTGCCGCATGAGCGCGGGATCCAGGTGGAGCTTGGCGAAATGCGGGATCAGCACCTGGTTGAGGGCCTGGGAGATCATGTTCGCCGGCGTCGCGAGGGAGAGCGCCGCGGCGAACAGATCCGCCTGGAGCGGCGTGTCGAAGGCGCGCACGAAGACCATGGTCGCCGGAAGCAGGCCGCCGGTGGCGAGAGCGCCGATCGTGGCGTCGCGGACGAACCGCGCGAGCATGGCGCGCTGCTCCGGCGTGCTGGGCATCGGGCGGGTGCGCGGACGGGCGAAGAAGGCGAACACCGCGTACCCGACGGCCAGGGGCAGCAGGAGCGCCCAGTTCGCCCCGGCGAAGAGGACGGCGACGAGCGCCGTGATCGCGAGCAGGGAGGAGCCGACGTCGGCGATCAGCGAACGCAGGATCCGGTCTTCGCCCATGAGGACGCCGCGGGTATAGACGTAGGCGTTGTAGCTCCAGGTCAGGATCGCGCAGCCGATCGCGGCGTACGGATCCTGCGTCAGCAGGAACGCGATCGGCGCCGCGACGAGGGCGAGCAGCGTCGACGACACCCAGAACCACCGGTTCAGCACGCCGATCGCCACGGCGGAGAAGTCCCCGAGCGGCAGGTAGCGCGATGCGCCGATGCCGAGGCCGGCCGGAAGCATGAGCGACAGATAGACCATCACCGAGAGCAGCGCGCTCGTGTCGCCCACGGCGCCCGCTCCGGCCAGATGCGCGATGACGACCGTGTACAGCAGGCGGGCGATGCCCTGCGCGGCCATCCCGCCCGTCGTCAGAACGGCGCGTGAGAGCACGCCGGAAGTGCCGCCGCTCACCGCTCCTTTGCCTTCGTCCGCACCAGCGAGGCGAACACCGCGCGATAGGCCTCGTAGGCGACCCGGGGGTCGTAGTCCCTCTCGCTGCGCGCGCGGGCGGTGGCGCTGAGCGCTGCGCGCTCGGCATCCCCGGCTTCCGCGTAGGCGGCCAGGGCCGCTGCCAGCGCGGCGGCGTCTCCGGGCCGGACCGCATAGCGGCGGTCATCGGCGAACGCCGCGCAGCTGCCGAGATCGGAGGTGATGACGGGCACTCCGGCGCCGGCCGCCTCGATCCCGACGAGAGGGAACGTCTCGCCGTAGAGGCTGGAGATGACGAGGGCGGCGGCCTCGGACAGCTGATCCTCCGGGCGGTCCGTGGGGCCAAGGAGGCGGATCCGTCCTGCACGCACGAGCTCGTCGGCGTCGGCGTCCGAGATCGCCCGCGCCATGGCCGGGTCTTCGGCGGTCACGCCGGGCCCGTAGGCCACGAGGCTCCACTCCGGATGGTCGTCCGCGATGTCCGAGAAGGCCCGGAACAGGACCGAATGCCCCTTCACCGGGTGGTTCCGGGCGAGGGACAGGAACTGCCTGGCGTCGACGCGGAAGGAGGCCGCCGCGGGCAGCGGCGCCGTGTTCAGGATCGCCGGACGGACGTTGCGCATGCCGAGCGAACGGAGGAAGTCCGTCATCTGCTCGCTGTCGCTCGTGGGCACCACCGCCTGGAAGCGGAAGGAGAGGAGTCCGACCGCGCGCGCGATGAGCCGGGTCAGCGGATGATCCTGAGGGCCGAGCTTCTGCGTGTGCGCCGTCGTGACCCTGGGCACGCGCAGACGGGCCAGGGCGGTCACGATGTCGGCGTGGAAGAGATTGGACCAGACCACATCGGGCTCGAACGCCCGGGCGACGCGCTGAAGGGCGCGCACCATCCCGGGGAGGTTGCGGGACGTCGGCGGGAAGCCGAGGTAGTGGACCTCATCGAAGGACGCTTCGAGCCGGGCGCTCAGGGTGCCGGGCCGCATGAGGACGGCGAGTGCCAGCCGGTCCTCGGAGCGCCGCGCGGACGCCAGCGTGGCGAGGAGTCGTTCGGCGCCCCCGATGTCCGCATCCGAGCAGACGACGAGTATGCGCAACGATCCTCCTTGGAGACGTCGGTCGGGAGCTAGCGATCATCGTACAGTGGTCTCCTGAACGCCCCGCCCTGCGCGGCACGTCGTCGCCGCGAAGCCCGAGGAGAGCGCAGATGAGGATCGCCTTCGTCGTCAACAACTACCCGCCCAAGACGGGCGGCGTCGAGACGCACGTGCACAGCCTGGCACGGCGCCTGCGGTCGTCCGGGCACGAGATCCTCGTGATCACCCTTGCCGACGTCGCCGGCGCGTCGTCCGAGGAGGGCATCGAGGTCATCCGGATGCGGGAGCATCTGCGGGTCGGGGACGTCCTCGGGTTCCCGTCGCCGGGGACGACGCGGCGGATCGCGCGCCTCCTGAAGGAGCGTCGCATCGACGCCGTCTCCGTGCACACGCGCTTCTTCCCGATGACCTGGATCGGCCTGCGCGCCGGTCGGCGAGCCGGGACCGCGGTCGTGCACACCGAGCACGGCAGCGACCACGTCGTCTCGCCGTCCGCGCTCATCTCGATGGCGAGCCGCATGGTCGACCGCACGCTCGGGCGTCACGTGCTGCGCGCGGCCGATGAGGTGCTGGGCGTCTCGGAGAGCGTGACGGGCTTCGTCCGCCGACTGTCGGGGCGCGAGGCGCGCGTGTTCTACAACGCCATCGACGCGTCCCCGCGACCCGCGACCTCTGGACGATTCCCGCGCGCGGACCGGCTGGTCTTCGTGGGGCGTCTCGTCGCGGGCAAGGGCGCGGACGTCTTCGTCGATCTCGTGGCGGAGCTGGCGGCGGAGAACCCCGGCCTCGAGTCCGTGATGCTCGGAGACGGACCGGACAGGGCCGGCATCGAGGAGCGGATCCGTCGCGCGGGGCTCGAAGCGCGGATCGCGGTCCGCGGACGCGTCTCCGCAGAGGAGGTGCGGCGCGAACTGCGCGGGGCGATCCTGGTGAATCCGACCACGCTCGCGGAGGGATTCCAGACCACGCTGCTCGAGGCGTTGGACGTGGACGGTCGCGTGGCGACCTACGACGTGCCCGGTGCGCGACTTCTGCGAGAACAGGGCTACCCGGTCATGATCGCGGCGCGACGGGATCTCGGGGCGCTGCTCGAGGCGGTGGATGCGGCCCGCAACGCCGATTCCGGCGATGCGCGACTGCACGGCTGGTACTGGGAGGACCGGGCCGACGAGTACGTCGAAACCCTGGCGCGGAGCGTCCAGGGGCGCTCCAGGATGGGGTGACATAGACTGGGGCGGCCCGTTTCCCCTCCCGAAAGCCTCATGGATCACTCCTCGCACAACGACGACACCTGGCTCATCATCCCTCTCTTCAATGAGGCGACGGTGGTTCGAGAGGTCATCGCCGATGCCCGCACCACGTTCCCGAACATCGTCTGCGTCGACGACGGGAGCTCCGACGACTCCGTGTCGGAGGCGCTCGCGGGCGGCGCGATCGTGCTGCGCCACCCGATCAACCTCGGACAGGGCGCCGCACTGCAGACCGGCATCGAGTTCGCGCGGAGCCAGCCAGGCGCCGCCTACTTCGTGACGTTCGACTCGGACGGCCAGCACCAGGTGAGCGACGCGCTCGCGATGGTGCAGCGCCTCCGCGACGAGCCCTACGACATCATCGTCGGATCGCGCTTCCTGGACGGCCGCACGAACGCGGGAGCCCTCAAGAAGTTCGTCCTGCGGCTCGCCGTCCTCTTCGAGCGCCTCAGCACGGGGGTGCGCCTCACCGACGCGCACAACGGCCTTCGCGCGTTCAACCTGACCACCGCGCGCACCCTGCGGATCCGTCAGAACCGGATGGCGCATGCGAGCGAGATCGTCGCTCAGATCGGCAACCACAAGCTCCGCTACGCCGAGCAGCCCGTGCACATCATCTACACGGACTATTCGCGGTCGAAGGGGCAGTCGCTCTGGAACTCCGTGAACATCCTCAGCGAGCTCTTCATCAAATAGGACCGGACATGTTCGATCAGATCATCATCAAGGTCCTGCTGATCGCGGCCTTCATCATCTTCGGACTCATCCTGCTGCGGCCGGGTGGATCCGCCCGCAACCAGGCGATCCGCACGATCACCCTCATCCTGCTGTTCGTGGCGGCGGTCTTCGCCGTGCTGTTCCCCGGACTCATCGACGATCTCGCCCGCAGCGTCGGGGTGGGGCGCGGCACGGATCTGCTGCTGTACGCCTTCATCATCGTGTTCGTCGGCAACGCGCTCACCGCCGTGCGGCACAGGCGCGCACAGGACGCGCAGATCACCCAGCTCGCGCGGCAGATCGCGCTGCGTTCGCCGGAACGTCCTCACGAGCACCAGCAGGAAGGGGAACTCTGATGGATCTCCTCATCGTCGGGTCGGGTTTCTTCGGCCTCACCATCGCAGAGCGCGCCGCCGCAGCGGGGCGCAAGGTCACCGTCATCGACCGTCGTCATCACATCGGCGGGAACGCCTACAGCGAGGACGAGCCGACCACGGGCATCGAGGTGCACCGGTACGGGGCGCACCTGTTCCACACGTCGAACCCGACCGTGTGGGAGTACGTGAACAGGTTCACGACCTTCACGAGCTACGTGCACCGGGTGTACTCGACCCACCGCGGCGAGGTGTATCCGCTGCCGATCAACCTCGGCACGATCAACCAGTTCTTCCGTTCCGCCTACACGCCCGCTGAGGCGAAGGTCCTCATCGCGGGCCAGGCGGGCGAGTTCGACGCGCACGAGGCGAAGAACCTCGAAGAGCGCGGGATCGCGCTCATCGGCCGACCGCTGTTCGAGGCGTTCATCCGCGACTACACCGCCAAGCAGTGGCAGACCGACGCCAGGGAACTCCCTGCGTCGATCATCAGCCGGCTGCCGGTGCGCTACAACTACGACAACCGCTACTTCAACGACACGTGGGAGGGACTGCCCACGGACGGGTACACCGCGTGGCTGGAGCGCATGGCGGATCACCCGAACATCGACGTCGAGCTCGACGTGGACTTCTTCGACGAGTCGCAGCCGCTGAACAAGAAGGCGACGGTCGGGCAGGTGCCGATCGTCTACACCGGTCCGGTGGACCGCTACTTCGACTACGCGGAGGGCGAGCTGAGCTGGCGCACCATCGACCTCGAGCAGGAGGTCCTCGACGTGGGCGACTTCCAGGGCACGAGCGTGATGAACTACCCGGATGCGGACGTGCCGTATACGCGCATCCACGAGTTCCGGCACTTCCATCCCGAGCGCGCCGATCGGTACCCGACGGACAAGACCGTGATCATGCGCGAGTTCTCCCGCTTCGCAGAGCGCGGCGACGAGCCCTACTACCCGGTGAACACGTCGGCCGACCGCGAGGGACTCCTCGCGTACCGCGAGCTCGGCAAGGGCGAGCAGGGCGTGCACTTCGGCGGCCGCCTCGGCACCTACCAGTACCTCGACATGCACATGGCGATCGGATCCGCTCTGTCGATGTGGAACAACCAGTTGGCATGACGGTCGACGCAGAATCCCGACGGGCCCACAGGGCGGCGGCGGCGCGCAGCAGCGCCGTGCCGCCGTCGTCGCCCGGCTATCGCCGCGACATCGACGGGCTCCGTGCCGTCGCGATCCTCCTCGTCGTCGTGTACCACGTCTGGATCGGGCGGGTGTCAGGGGGCGTCGACGTCTTCCTGATGATCTCGGCCTTCTTCCTCACGCGCTCGTTCGCGCGCCGGCTGGACGCCGGCAAGCCGCTCGCTGTCGGAACCTTCCTGCTGAGCCGCTTCCGGCGCCTGATGCCCGCGGCCGCGGTCGTGCTCGCCGCGGCACTGGGCGCCTGCTGGCTGCTGCTGCCGGAATCGGCGTGGCCTCAGCTGTGGAAGGAGGGATGGGCCTCCCTGGGCTATGTGCAGAACTGGGTCCTCGGCTTCGACGGCGTGGACTACTACGCGCACGACTCCGGTCTGGCCTCGCCGCTTCAGCACTTCTGGTCCCTCTCGGTGCAGGGGCAGGTCTTCGTGCTCTGGCCGGTCCTGTTCCTCCTCGGCGCTCTTCTCGTCCGATGGACGCGGAGGTCCGCCGCGTCGGTGATGGCCGTTCTCTTCGGCCTCGTATTCGCGGGTTCGCTGGCGTTCTCCGTGTGGGAGACCGCCGAGCAGCAGACCTTCGCCTACTTCGACACCCGCGCGCGGCTCTGGGAATTCGCGGCCGGATCCCTGCTCGCGCTCGCGCTGCCGTATGTGCGGGTGCCGCGGGTGCTGCGGGCCGTCCTCGGCTGGCTCGGCCTGGTCGGGCTCGTCGTCTGCGGCATGGTCATCGACGTGCGCGGAGGGTTCCCCGGCTACCTCGCGCTGTGGCCCATCGTCTCGGCCGCGCTCGTGATCATCGCAGGCACGCGGCCGGCGGACGAGCACCCCGAGCTCGGCGATCTCGGGCCTGGGCGATTCCTCGCGACCCGTCCCGTGCTGGCGCTCGGCCGCGATGCGTACGCGCTCTATCTGGTGCACTGGCCGATCCTCATCCTGTGGCTCACGGTCCGAGAGCGACCGCACGCCTCGTTCCTCGACGGCCTGGCGATCATCGGTCTCTCGCTGATCCTCGCCCGGCTCGTGACCGTGCTCGTGGAGCGTCCGCTGAGACTGCCCGGAGGCGAGCGGGGCAGGCCCTGGCGCAACGTCGGAGTGATCGCGCTCTGCGCGGCGCTGGTCGCCGCGGTGCTGGCGCCCTGGCAGGTGGCCACGACCGTCAACGCGGAGATCCAGAAGGCGGCCTTCGCAGCGCAGTACACGGGGGCAGCCGGGGGAGACACCGCGGGCGACGGCAAGGACGTCCCGCTGATCCCCGTCCCCGGTGCGGGAGATCGCGAGCGCTGGTCCCGTCTCGACGAAGCGTGCACCGGTCGGTTCGCATCGGACATCGCCGAGGTCCAGGAGAGCTGCTCGCAGACGAAGAACGCCGCCACCGCCAAGCAGCTCGTCGTCGTCATCGGCGATTCCCACGCGAACCAGTTCTCCGGAGCCCTGCGCCCCGTCGCCGACGAGCGCGGCTGGGGGGTCGTGATGCTGATGCGCCCGTGGTGCTCGCTCGAGACGCATGAGGAGGGGACGGACCTGTCGAACTACTGCGACGACTGGCAGCGGGACGCCACCGACCTCGTGGTGTCGATGCATCCCGACGCGCTCTTCACGATCGTCACCGCGGCCTCCCCCGACTCCCCGGATGAACGGCTCATCAACGGCGCGAACGAGACCGTGGACAGGTTCCTGTCCGAGGGGATCCGCGTCGTCGGCGTGCGCGACAACCCTCGTTCGGCGGTCGACAACCGCTACGAGTGCGCCATCGAGGGCCACCCGTGCAACTTCCCCGTCGAGCAGGCCCTTGCCGCGGAGAATCCGGCCGCGCCGCTCGCGGATCGCATCGGCCTCGTCGACTTCACGCCGTGGATCTGCCCGAACGGACTCTGCCTCACCGAGATGGGGCACGTGGCGGTGTATCTGGACACCAACCACCTCAGCTTCCCGTTCGTCAGGACCCTGGCCCCTGCTCTCGATCAGCAGCTCGGCGACTTCCTGAAGCCGTGACACAGGGATGGTCATCGCCGCCGCCTAGACTCGGAACCGTGAGTCACACGACGGCCGGCGCACCCGGAACGCCCCGGCGCTACTTCCACTCGCTGTGGCTGCTGTCCGCGCGCGACCTGCGCGTGCGCTACGCGACGAGCGTGCTCGGCTACCTCTGGTCGGTGCTGGATCCGCTCGTGATGAGCGCGATCTACTGGTTCGTGTTCACCCAGGTCTTCCACCGCGGCCAGGTGGGGGAGCAGCCGTACATCGTATTCCTCATCGTCGCGCTGCTGCCCTGGGTCTGGTTCAACACTGCAGTCGGCGAGTTCACGCGGGCGTTCAAGAAGGACGCGCGACTGATCCGATCGACGGCGATCCCGCGGTCGATCTGGGTGATGCGCGTCATCCTGACCAAGGGGATGGAGTTCGCGTTCGCGATCCCCGTGCTCGTGCTCTTCGCGATCTTCGCCGGGGCGACCCCGAACTGGTCGCTGCTGCTGTTCCCCGTCGCGATGATCTGGCAGACCGTGCTGCTGGTCGGTCTCGGGCTGCTCGTCGCGCCCCTCTGCGTGCTCTGGGCCGACCTGGAGCGCACGACCGCGCTGATCCTGCGCGCGCTGTTCTACGTGTCGCCCATCATCTACGGCTTCAAGGACCTGCCGCACCAGCTGCACGTCATCGGCGCACTGAACCCGCTGTCGGGGATCTTCATGCTGTACCGCGTCGGCCTGTTCCCGGGGCAGTGGCAGCCGGAGCCGGTCATCATCGGCGCCATCGTGACGGTGATCCTCCTCGCCCTCGGACTGTTCACCTTCCGCTCGCTCGAGCGCGACGTGCTGAAGGAGCTGTGATGACCGAGCAGCACTCCGCGATCGAGGTCGACGGACTCGGCGTCCGATTCCGGCTGGGCCGCCGCGGACGCCGCAGCTTCAAGGACCTGTTCGCCGGCAAGAAGCGGCGCAACCGGCCCGGTGAGTTCTGGGCGCTGCGTGACGTCTCCTTCCGCGTGCGGCAGGGCGAGGCGATCGGTGTCGTGGGCCGGAACGGCCAGGGCAAGTCCACGCTCCTGAAGCTCGTGGCCGGCGTCCTCCTGGCCGACGAGGGCCAGGTGCGCGTGCACGGCGGCGTGGCGCCGTTGATCGAGCTCACCGGCGGCTTCGTGGGCGACCTCACCGTGCGTGAGAACGTGCGGCTGACCGCGGGACTGCACGGGATGGGGCGTGCGGAGGTCTCGGCGCGCTACGACGACATCATCGACTTCGCGGAACTGGAGAAGTTCCAGGACACCCCGTACAAGCACCTCTCGAACGGCATGAAGGTGCGCCTGGCGTTCTCGGTCGTGTCCCAGCTCGAGGAGCCGATCCTGCTCGTCGACGAGGTGCTCGCCGTGGGCGACAAGGCGTTCCGGGACAAGTGCTATCAGCGCATCGACGAGCTTCTCGCCGAGGGGCGCACGCTGTTCTTCGTCTCGCACAACGAGAAGGACCTGCGCCGGTTCTGCACGCGCGGCCTCTACCTGAACAAGGGCGGGCTCGTGCTGGATGCGTCGATCGGCGAGGTGCTGGACAGCTACAACGCCGACAACCCCTGAGCCGGGTCCCGACCGCGGCCGGGACCCGGCGCGGACCTGCGCCCGATCAGAGTCCGACGAGCGAGCGCAGCTGTCCGAGTGCGACCTTCGCGTCGTCGAGCGCGCCCGACGTGTCGGATTCGCCGGAATACGCCGAGCGCAGCGACTGCAGCCGGGCGGCGTAGACGTTCACGGCCTCACCCCACTGCGCCGCGATCGCGGTCGGCGCGGGCTGTCCGGCCAGGTTCTGCGCATCGTTCTGCAGCGAGTCGACGACCTGCACCGCGGCGTCACCGCTCTGGCTCTGGACCAGCTCGAGCCCGGTCGACGCGTCGTCCAGTCGCGGCTGCACCTGCCCGCGGAAAGCGTCCACGGACGGGTCGGGCACCGGGGGAGGTGTTGTCACCGGTGCCGTCGGGAGGTCGGTGGGAACGACGGTCGGTATCGGAGAGGTGCTCGGGGTCGCCGTCTTCGACGCCGTCGGGCTCGTCGTAGGGGTCGGGACGCCGTCACCGCGAGGGATCAGGAACAGGACGACGACGGCCGCCACGACGAGCGCCGCCACCACGAGCCCGATGATCAGGGCGATGCGGCCGCCGCGCTTCTTCGGCTCCTCGGGGAAGACCCAGACGGCCTCCGGCTTCTGCTCGCTCATCAGTCCTCAGTCCTCCAGTGCGGGCATCGGGCGCCAGCTGCGGTCGCGGCCGATCCGGCCGCCGTCGCGCAGCCCGCGGAACAGGTTGCTCGTGCCGCGCACGGTCCGCTCGACGAACACCAGGCGGATGAGTTCCTTCGCGAAGGTCATCGCGGTGCCGAGGCCGAACAGGACGGGGTTGTACACGCGGTGCACGCGGTAATACTGCTTCAGGTAGGCGCGATTGCGCATGATGTAGTAGCGGTAGGCGTTGCTGGACGCGTTCATGTGCCGCACGCCCATGTCCCACTGCTTGATCTCGCGGGTGCGACGCAGCACGAACTCGTCGACGATGACGGCCTGCGTGCGCCGGGAGGCGAGCCAGCCGTACATCTGGTCGTCCCAGTAGATGAAGAACCGCGGATCCGGAAGGCCGATCTCTTTGACGATCGAGCGGTGGATGAACATGCCCTCGAAGCAGCCGCTGTTCATCGGCTTGAACCCCGTGGCGTCGAAACCGGCGGGGGCGAACGGGATCGGGATGCCCATGCGCTCGGCGATCCGGTACTGCCAGTAGAAGGCGCTGCCGTCGTAGTCGTAGCGGCGGCCCTGGATGCTCTTGAACCTCGGGGCCCACGCGCCCATGCGGGCCAGTCCGTCCGGCAGCACCTCGACGTCGTCGTCCATCATCCAGATCCACTCGGATCCCAGCTCGTACGCGGTGCGCATGCCCTCGCTGAACCCGCCGGATCCGCCGGTGTTGGTCTCCAGGCGCCGATACACGATCTCCGCGTCGATCCGCGACCGGTAGGAGTCGACGACGTCCGTGGTGTCGTCGGAGGAGGCGTTGTCGATGATGACGACGCGGCCCGGCTTCGGGTCCATCTGCACGATGCTGTCCAGCAGTCCCTGCAGCAGGTGCGAGCGGTTGTAGGTGACGACGACGATCGTCGCGGTGGCCGGGTCGAAGCCGGCGGCGCCGTTCTGGCGGTCAGGGGTCACGGATGTCGCTCCAGAGAGGGTGAAGGGGAGGTCTTCAGCCTACCCGCGGAAGCCCGTGCAACCCTGCGAACGCGTGCGCGCGCCTCGCAGCCCGCCCGTGGCGCGCCGGCGCGTCAGTGGTCCGGCAGCGGGGTCGAGCTCGTCTGCACGGCGTCGATGTTCTCCCGCCAGGACCGGGACTGGCCGGCGCGCAGGGCGCACAGCACGAGCAGGAACCACCCGGCGTTGACGAGAGTGAAGCTCTCGAACACCGAATCGACGGCGAGGGCGACGAGGACGAGGGGAGTCCAGGCGTACACGACAGAGCGGCGCACGCTCGCGACCAGCCAGGAGCGCACGAGGGCGACCCCGCCGAGCAGGCAGAACAGCAGGAGGCCGCCGGCCCCGACCTGGAGCAGGGTGTCGAAGAACGCGTTCAGCGCGCTGCCGTGGTGGTCCTGGGTGAAGTAGTTGATGGAGTTGAACGGGTAGAGCGCGTCGCTCCAGAGGCCGAACCAGCCCCACCCCTGTGCGGGGCGCTGCTGCACGTAGGTGAGCAGGTTGCTCCACAGCTCGACACGAATGTTGAAGTCGCTGCCCGCATCGAGCACGGCGATGACGCGGGTGCGGAAGATCGCGATCGTGATGAGCACAGCGAGGACCACGCCGCCGATCGCCCACTGCAGAGGGCGCCGGCGTGCGGCGGGGGCCTGCCGCACGATCACCAGGGCGACGCTCGCCGCGCCCACGGCGGCCGCGAGCACGAGCACGGTGGGGGAGGCGGAGAAGAGCGCCATGAACCCCGCCACCACCACCGACGGGATCGCGATCGCCGCCGACAGCGACTGCGAGCGCCACTCCACGACGAACGTGATGACGGCGATGACCGCGATGAACCCGAGCATGTTGCGCGTGCCGAAGAGGCCCTGGATCGGTCCCCCCGCCGCGAGCTCGCCCTGGATGCCGAGGAAGTGGAACGGCATGTCCAGCAGGATCCCGCTCATGATCTCGGCGATCAGCGATGCGCCGAGCAGAATGCGCAGCGCGTCCCCCAGCGCCCGCACGGTCTGCAGGGTGTCCCTGATGTGGCCGACGACGACCGCGATCACCGCGTATCCGGCGAGGGCGGCCCAGGCCTTCAGGGAGGCCGCTGACGCGGTCGACCAGACCGCGCTCGCGAGCGTCCAGGCGAGGAATGCGAGCAGCGTCGACGGCGCGAGCCGGAGCAGGCTGAGCTCTTCGCGGCGCACCCAGAGGATGCCGACGCCGATCACGCAGAGCACGGCGATGATCGTGTTGAGGGTCGCGGTCGAGGTGAATGCCGCGATCGCGAACGATCCGAACACGCTCAGCAGCGCGCAGGCCGAGTAGGCGCGCGCCATCTCGACCGAGGCGAGCGTCCTCGCCAGGCGTCGCCGCGGAGTGGTCATGCCGTCCGCCGGCGCGACTGCGGCGGCGCGCCCTCGCCGGGACCGGATCCCACGAACGGCGAGATCTTCATCTTGAACGACAGCAGGATCAGCAGCAGCCAGCCCCACAGCATGATCGGCGTCGATTCCGCGAGCCCCAGAACCAGGAGCATCGCGACGAGGATCGTCGGCAGCAGCGACAGCGCGGCGTAGGGGCGGTCCTGCACGAGATCCCAGCGGGGGCGGTCCACGGCGAAGAACCAGGCGCGCCAGGCGAACGCGAGGAAGGCGATCGCGATGAGCAGCACGCCGATGAGGCCCAGCTGCAGGAACACGTCCAGCCACATGTTGTGGGCCATGAACACCGTGATGCGGTGATCGATGATCCAGTCGTGGAACGCCGGGTCCCACGGCACCCACGGGGAGGAGAAGCCGTTGCCGAACACCGGACGCTCGACGGCGCGAGTCCAGACCTTGCGCCAGATCTCGAGGCGCCCTGTGAGGTCTGAGGACTTCCCCAGGGCGCCGAACAGCACGTCGCGGGCGAACCACGCGGCCGCGACGCCGAGCAGGGCGAGGGCGGTGAACAGGGCGTACAAGCGCGTGCGTCCGCGCGGCGTGCGCGTGCGGCGCATGAGCAGGGCCGCGACGAGCACGAGCGCGCCGACCGCGAACGACGCGTAGGCGGTGGCGGAACCCGCCCGGAGGAAGAAGAAGGCGGCGAGCACGATCCAGACGAGCAGGGCAGGCCTGCGTCGCGCTCCCTGCGCGTACAGCAGCGCGAACACCACGAGGGCGAAGGCGCAGAGGATGCCGAGCGTGTTCGAGTTGCCGACGATGCCCTGCAGCCGACCGCCGTCGAACAGGTCGCCGCGCACCCAGTACCAGTGCGGGTCCGGCTTGCCCGCGGGCAGATCCGAGAAGAACGGCAGCAGCGGATGCCGCATCACGAGTGCGACCCACAGCTCGAGCAGCAGCGAGAGTCCGAGGATCCACTTCAGCGCGCTCGAGAGCGCGCGCACGATCTCGTGCCAGCTCAGCGTGAACGCGATGAACAGGGCGACGACGGTGATCGCCGCCTGCAGGGTCCAGGTGAGCAGCGTCGCCCACGGCCAGCCCGACCAGGACACCGACAGCAGGGCCAGCGCCGTGTAGCCGAGCGCCGTCCACGGCATCCGGCGCCACGGGAATCGTGCGGGCCTGGCGAGCGCGATGCGCGGGATCGCGAGCCCCAGCGTGCCGAGGATCAGCACGCCCAGCACGGCGCCCGCCCCGTCCGCGCCGAGCAGATTGAAGATCGCCGTGTGCGCGAACACGCAGAAGAGCAGCAGCACGATGTGCGCGCGCAGGAAGAGGTGCCCGGTGGATTCGCGTGCCGGAGCACTCGGCGGGAGTGCCGTGGAGAGTCGGGAGTGCTGCGCCATCGTGGTTCAGAGTACCGCCCGCGTCCTGTGACGTCGGGATCGTGGCCGGGCCCGCGACACGCCGGTGCGACACGCCGTAGGCGGCGAAGAACGTTCAACACATGCTTGAGGGTTTACGATCCGCGACTTGACCAGGGCGAATGACACGGGTGTAATTAGTAGTGCAACGCGGCCCGCGGGGCACCCGGGGGGATACGAGGGAGAGGGCGACATGACGGCATACCGTTCAGACGTTCCTGACGACTGGTTCGTTGATCCGGTCCAGTTGGGGGTGCCGGGCGTCCGTCGCCCGACCGAGGGCGACGACAACGCACTCGCGTGGCAGAGCGACGCGCTGTGCGCGCAGACCGATCCGGAGGCCTTCTTCCCGGAGAAGGGCGGCTCGACCCGCGACGCGAAGCGCATCTGCACCACATGCGACGTGCGGGGCGAATGCCTCGAGTACGCGCTGAACAACGACGAGCGCTTCGGGATCTGGGGCGGTCTCTCCGAGCGCGAGCGCCGCAAGCTCAAGCGCCGCGCCGGCTGAATGCTTCTGCCGGGAAATCCGGGACGCGCCCGCGTCCCATCCCGCCTGCCGGCGGTGGCCCGCTTAGGCTGACCCCGTCATGTCTGCCCGAGTACACGCCGTCCTCGTCGCCCGTTCGGGTGCGACCTCCCTCGCGCGCCTGCTGCGCGCCCTCGATGCGCTCGCCGCCCAGACGCGTCGGCCGGATGCACTGACGATCGTCGCGTGCGGCTCCTCGAGCGCGCTGCGGGCCAGTGCCCGCGTCGCCGAGGCGGCGGAAGCGGTGATCGAGACCAAGGCGTCCACGACGCTCGCCGAGGCAGTGGCCCTCGCGTTCCCGCGCGTGGCCGCCGATGCGGCGCTGTGGATCCTGACGGAGGACTGCGCTCCCGCCCCCGCGGCGCTCGCGCAGCTCGCCGGAGCGCTGGAGCGTTCGCCGGCGGCGGCGATCGCCGCCCCCAAGCTCGTCAGCACCCTCGACGAGCACCGCATCGTGTCGTTCGGGCAGAGCATGACCCGCCTCGGCCGTGCCGTCGACCCCGCACACGGGGAGCTCGACCAGGGGCAGCACGACGGCATGGACGACGCGCTCGGCGCCGATGCGCGCGGACTGCTCCTGCGCGGCGGCCGCGGACTGCGCCCCGACGCGGGCCTCGGCGGACGCGACGAGGGGCTCGACCTCGGCATTCGCGCACGCCTCGCCGGCGGCCGCATGGTGCTCGCCGCGGGCGCACGGATCGCCGTCGATGATGGCGCGGAGGCGGAGGGCACCGCCGCGGACGCCTTCGCCCGCCGCCGCGCGCAGCTGCACCGGCGCCTGAGCTACGCTCCCGCCGCCGTGGTGCCGCTGCACTGGCTCTCGCTGCTGCCGCTCGCGCTGTGGCGTTCCCTCACGCACCTGACGGGCAAGCGTCCCGCCGCCGTGCTCCCGGAATGGGGCGCGGCCGCCGTCGCCATGGTCTCGGGATCCGCCGTCGCGCGCTCCCGCCGGGCGATCCATGCCGACCGCAGTGCGAGCTGGGCGAGCATCGCCCCGCTCCGGGTCACCCGCGCGCAGCTGCGCCAGCGCCTGGACGACGGTCACGGCACCGAGGCCGGCGTGCACGAGGACCTCGGATTCTTCTCCGGTGGCGGCGCCTGGGCGGTGCTCGCCGCGCTGGTCGCCGGTGTCGCGCTGTTCGCCTCGCTGCTGGCCTGGCCCGCCCTCGGCGGCGGGGCGCTGCTGCCGTTGCGGCAGACCGTCGAGGCGCTGTGGCGCGACGCCGCCTACGGGCAGCGCGGGTTCGGGGTCGACGTCGTCGGCCCCGCGGATCCGTTCTCCGGTGTGCTGGCGGTCCTCGGCTCGCTCTGGCCTGGATCGCCCTCCTACGCGCTGCTGCTGCTCTGGGTCGCCGCTCTGCCTCTCGCCGTGCTCGGCGGATGGTTCGCCGCCACCCGGATCACCGACAAGCCGGGACTGCGCATTCTCGCCGGTGTCGTGTGGGCGCTCGCGCCCACCTTCCTGATCGCCCTCGCCGAGGGGCGCCCGGCCGCGGTGCTGCTGCACCTGCTGCTGCCGTGGGTGCTCCACACCGCTCTCGTCGCCCAGCGCTCCTGGGGTGCGGCAGGGGCCGCATCTCTGCTGACCGCGGCGGCATTGGCCTGCGCGCCCTCGCTCGCACCCGCGTTCGTGCTGCTCTGGCTCGTCGCCATCGTGTGGCTGCTCGCGCGCCGCTCGATGCGCGGCGCCGTGCGCATGGTCTGGGTGCTGGTGCCCGCCGTCGTCGTGTTCGCCCCCCTCGCGATCTGGCACGCGGCGCACGGAACCCTGTGGGCGCTGCTGTCGGATCCCGGCGCGATCGTGGTGGCGCCGCAGGCGACCGCGGACGCGGCAGGGCGGCTGTCGCTGCTCGCCGGTCTGCCGACCATGGACCAGGCGGGCTGGCCCGCACTCCTGGGCATGAAGGACGCCTCCTGGGTGCTCTGGCTGGCCGCCCCGCTCGCCGTGCTCGCGCTGGTCTCCACGATCACGCGTCGCTGGAGCGTCGGGATCGGATCCCTCCTCGTCGCCGCCGCGGGCCTTGCCACCGCGTTCGCCGCGGTCGGCGTCACCGTCGCCTTCGCGCAGTCTCAGGCCGTGCCGCTCTGGCCCGGCACAGGGCTGAGCCTCGCCTGGATCGGCGTGCTGGGCGGAGCTCTCGTGACCCTGGACTGCGCGATCACGCGCCCTGCCCTGCGCAGCACGGCCGCGCTCATCGCCGCCGCCGGCGTCGTGGTGTGCGCGGTGCCGACCGCCGTGTCGTTCGTCGCGGGGACCGCGACCATCCAGCGCGGCGACCTGACCACGCTGCCGGCCTACGTGAATGCGCAGGCCCGCGCCGATCGCGAGCTCGGCACCCTCGTGCTCAGCGCGCAGTCGGACGGCGCCCTCGCCAGCACCGTCGTCTGGGGCGCGAGCGCCACGCTCGGCGCCCAGTCCACGATCATCAACGCCGCGACCTCCGTGCCGGGCAAGGACTACACCGAGCTGACGGTCGACCTCGTCTCCGCGCGGCAGTTCGACGCGCCCAAGGCGCTCGGCGCCCTGGGCGTGCGCTTCGTGCTGCTGCAGGCGGGGACCGACAAGGAGACGTCGGCCGAGCGCTCGCTGCGGCTGCAGTCCGCGACCGCCCTGGATCAGCGTGCGGGCTTCGTGCGCGTCGGGGAGACGGCCCGCGGCGTCCTGTGGCGCATGGACGCCGAACCCGCCGCCCGCGCGGGGCTCGGCGTCGGGCAGCGCGCGACCGCGCAGCTCGTGGGGACGGTCGAGCTCATCGTGCTGCTCGCCGCTCTCCTGCTCTCCATCCCGACCCGTGCCTCGCGCCGGGCGGCGCGAGCGGTTCCCCGCGCCGTCGGCGTGCTGCCGGAGCGGGCTCCCCGCCCGGTCAAGCCGAAGCGGGAGCGCCCCGTGCGCGTTCCGAAGAAGCGCAAGGCCGCGCAGGCGTCCGTCGTGGTCCCCGCCGTCGTGGCCGCGCCCGGCGAGGCGGCTGCATCCGATTCCGTATCCGCGTCCGATACCGCGGGCGAGTCCGTGGCGGTCGCCGAGGCCCCTGCGGTCGTCGTCGAGACTGCTGCGGAGACAGCGCGCGAGGCGGCGCCGGACGATGCTGCCGCTGAGCCCGATGCGGACGCGACCGAGACGGCGGCAGAGCCGGCCGCCGCGATCGAGACGGCGGGTGAGGCACCCGAGCAGGGCGCAGTCGACAGCGCTGCGGAATCGGGCGACCCGGAACCGGACCGCGGCGATCCCGATCCCGAACCCCGTCCTGATCACGATCACGATCCCGAGGAGCCAGGAGCCGCAGCCGCCGAGACCGCATCCACGCCCGCGAAGGAGGCAGACGCATGAGCCGCAGGACCTCCGTCCGTCTCGTTGCCACCGGCGCGAGGCTCACGGCCGGCATCGTGGTCTCCGCCGCCTGCGTCGCGGGTGCCGTGATCGCGATCCCCGCAGCCTGGCCGACGATCGCGCGCGCGCCCGCGCACACGACGGTCAAGCCGGTCGCGGGCGACACGCTGCTCAGCTGCGCAGGATCCTTCCTCGCGCTCGGACGCGACGCGGCTCAGGCCTCGCAGCTCAGCGTGGCGGGCACGCCGAAGCTCGTGAGCGGCGCCTCGCAGGGCGCGGACCTGACCTCGGCCGAACTCGGCATGTCCGACGTGGTGGGGGCCACCGCGGCTCCAGGGTTCACGGCCTCCCCGCACGACAGGGAGCCCGCGCTCGTCGCCGCGGCCCAGTCGGTGACGGTCTCCGCCGACGACCTCTCCGGCTTCGCGGCATCCGCCTGCCGTCCGCCCAGCATGGAGTCCTGGATCGTGGGCGGTGCCGGCACCACCGGCTCCAGCGACATCCTGCTGATCGCGAACCCGGGGGCGGTCACCGCGACCGTCACGTTCACCGAGTACGGATCCGCCGGCGGCACGCACTCCTCCGAGCTCGTGGTGCCCGCGGGCACCCAGTCCACCGTGCCGCTCGTCGCGGGTTCCGCGGGGGAGAGCAGCCCGGTCGTCAAGGTGACCTCGAGCGGCGCCCCGGTGCGCGCGGCGCTGCAGTCGAGCCTCATCCGCACCCTGGATCCGGTCGGCATCGACGTGCAGGACGCGATCGCGCAGCCGCAGAAGGACTTCTCACTGCTCGGCGTGCGCGCCCTGGTCGGCTCCGACGACGACGACAACGCCTCGACCGCCGTACGCCTGCTCGCGCCCGACGCAGACGCCACCGTGACCCTGCAGCCCCGCAACGCGGCCAACGGCAGCAAGGTCGGCGACCCCAAGACGGTGAAGCTCACCGCGGGTCAGGTCGGCTCCGTCAACTTCTCCGCGTTGAAGCCGGGGCTCTACGCGATCGATGTGAAGTCGAGCACCCCGGTGGTCGCCGCGGCCTGGCAGACCACGGGCTTCGCCAAGGGATCCGACTTCGCCTGGATGACGCCAGCGCCGCTGCTCACCGGGACCACGGCCTTCGCCGTGGCGGAGGGGCCGGCGCCGCAGCTGCATCTGCAGAACGCGACCGCTGAGGCGACCACGGTCGAGCTGACCCCGCTCCAGGGCGGGGCGACCCAGCGCGTCGCGCTGCAGCCGGACGGTGCAGCGACGGTCGCGCTCAGCGCCTCCACGACGTACACGCTCTCGTCTCCCACGGCCGTCAGGGCCGCGGTGGTCTATTCGGGCATCGGGCTGCTGGCGGGATATCCGGTCTGGGCGACGGACGCCGCGGCGGCCCCGATCACGGTCTACCAGCGCTAGGGGGCGGAGGCCACGGCGTTCGAAGCGCCGGACGCCTCATTCGTCGGTGTCGAAGCCGCGCGGATCCATCTCCCACGGCTCGCGACCGATGTACTGCGCGGCGGCGCGGAACACCGCGCCCTCGATCGCGACACGTCGATGCGATGCGTCGTCGTGTCCGGGTTCGAGGAGCCGCTCGATGGGCACGCGGAACAGCACGATCCGTTGCGCCTGGGTGTCCACGAGCCATCGCGGCAGCCCGTCCGGATCCGAGTGGGTGGGCATCGCGGCGATCTCGATGCGCACGGGGCGCAGATCCGGCCACATCGAGCGCAGCAGCTCGACCGCGGATCCGACGTGCAGATCGAAGGTGTCGAGTCGTCCGTCGAGGGGAGGCAGCGGTGGCCGCACGACGGAGCTGCGGCCCAGGCGGCCGTGGCGGCCGTGCCGGTCGCCACGACGCGGGACGACCGCGCGGCGGGAGGGGCGGGCACGGCGCATGCCGCCAGTCTAGGCGTCGCCGGGGTGCTCCGCGGCGGGAGGGCGGATCCGGCGGCCGTGCGCGCGGCCTCCCGGCGCACGCCTGCGGGCCCCGTAGCCTGAGGGGGATGTACGGACGACTCTGCTCCAAGGTGGGCTGCGCGCGCGAGGCCGTGGCGACCCTCACCTACGACTACGGCGACCAGATGGCGGCGCTCGGGCCGCTCGGCCCCGAGAACGACCCGCATGCGCACGATCTGTGCGCGATCCACGCCGAGCGCCTCTCGGTGCCGGCCGGCTGGATCGTCGTCCGGCACGAGACCCTGCAGGCCTGACCCTTCGTCTCGCTGCGCTCGCTCAGGGACCGTCTCGCTGCGCTCGCTCAGGGACCGTCTCGCTGCGCTCGCTCAGGGACCGGCTCGCTGCGCTCGCTCAGGGACCGGCGGGACTGATCACGCGCCGACGTCGACGCCGCTGAGGCGCTGTACGCGCGCGTCGGCGAGGGCCAGCGCTCGGCGCTCCCGCTCACGGCGCAGCACGGTCGCCGCGACGAGCACGGCCTCCGGGGGAGCAGCCGGCAGGGGAGAGATGTAGGCCGATGCCTCGGTCAGCAGCTCATGCGCGATCCGCGCCCTGGCGGCGGGCAGCAGCTGCGGCGTGCTGTCCAGGTACTGCGAGATCCGCCGCGCGAGCCGATCCGGCATGCGTGCGACGTCGGCGATCGCCGCCCATGACTCGAGCCCCTGGGGCATCATGAGCACCCGCGCGGCCAGGTGCGGCGTGCGCACCTTCTGGCTGTACGTCCCGGCGACGAGGTCGCCCAGGCGCTGCGAGCGTGCGGTGAACGCCGCGGTCAGGAAGGCCACGGCGCCGAACGTGAGATAGGTCTCGAACACACCGATCAGCGAGCGGATGAGGGCGTGCCGGAAGCCGGCGGCACCGCCGTCGATGCGCACGATCCGTCCGCCCACGGCGAGCTTGCCCAGGCTGCGGCCGTGCGTGAGGGTCTCGATCGTGCACGGCACGATCACGAACGCCGTGACCAGGGCCAGCACTGCGAGGATCCGGTCGAGGGCGGGATCGCCGAAGGCGCCCAGCATCCAGTAGCGCACGGCGATGTACCCGAGAAAGACCGCCCAGCTCAGGACGACGTCGATCAGCGCGCCCAGCGTGCGGAAGAACAGGCCGACGGGCTGGACCTCGATCGCGACGGCCTCACCGGACAGCACCTCGTCGTCACTGTCGAGCGCCGCGATCGAGTGCGCGGCGCCCACGGCGTTCGAGGCGCTGGCATCCGACATGGGTACAGTAAAACACGTGGACGCCGACGCACTCGCCGATGCCAGGAGCCGCGAGTGGGCGCGCCTGGACGAACTCAGCAGGCAGTCGCTCGACGGCGCGGGTGTCGACGAGCTCATCACGCGCTACCGTGCGGCCTCGGCGGATCTGGCCGACCTGCGCAGCTCGGTGGGCTCCTCGCCGCAGAGCGCGCACGTCTCCACGATCCTGGCCAGGGCGCGACTGCGGTTGACGGGGCAGAGCGAGAACGTGCTCCGTCAGATCACCCGGTTCTTCACGCTGCAGCTGCCCGCCGCGCTGTACCGGCTGCGCTGGACCACCCTGGTGATCGCGCTCGCGAGCCTCGCCGTGATCGTCGGGGTCGCGATCTGGATCACCTCGGATCCGGCTCTCGTCGCGGCGCTCGGATCCAAGGCCGACCTGCAGTACTACGCCGACCACTCCTTCACGGACTACTACACCGAGAACCCCGCCGCCGAGTTCGCCGGGATGGTGTGGACGAACAACGCCTGGATCGCGGCGCAGTGCGTGCTGCTCGGGGTCACCGGCATCTGGCCGGTCATGGTGCTCATGCAGAACGCCGTGAACGTCGGCCTCGCGGTCGGCATCATGTTCGCGTTCGGCCGCGGCGACGTCGTGGTCCTCTACCTGCTGCCGCACGGCATGCTCGAGCTCACCTGCATCTTCGTCGCCGCAGCGGCGGGCCTGCACATCTTCTGGGCCTGGCTCGTGCCGGGGGAGCGCACTCGCGGCGAGGCGCTCGCGGTCGCAGGACGCTCGCTCGGCACGGTCGCCATCGGGCTCGTGTTCGCGCTCGGGCTCTCCGGCATGGTCGAGGGCTTCGTGACCGGCTGGGGGCTGCCCTGGCCGGTGAAGATCGGCATCGGCGCGCTCGCGCTCGCCGTCTTCCTCGCCTACATGCTGATCCTGGGCCGTCGTGCGCAGCGCCGGGGCGAGAGCGGCGACCTCACCGAGTTCGAGGCGGGGACGCCGACGCTCGTGGCCGGCTGAGCAGGCCCGCCGTCCGAGGGCGGGCCTGTGCCCGAGGTCACGCCTGCGCGGCGGGGTTCGGCTGGTCGAAGAGCGCGCGATAGGTGAAGCCGGCGATCAGGGCGCCGAGGATCGGGAAGATCAGGAACACCCACAGCTGTGCGAGCGGCGCGACTCCTCCGTAGATCGCCGTGGCGAGCGAGCGCGCGGGGTTGAGCGAGGCGTTGTCGATCGGCAGGGTCGCCAGCACGCCGAGGGTCAGCGTCAGACCGATCGCGACGCCCGCGAAGGGGGTGCCGCGCGTCGGATGCGTGACGCCGAGGATCACGAAGAGGAACAGCGCCGTGAACACGACCTCGGCGATGATCGCCGCCCACACCCCGAAGCCGCCGGGGGAGAGAGTGCCCCAGCCGTTGCTCGCGAAGCCCGAGTCCTGAGCTCGGGGCAGCCAGCCGTCAGGGCCGAACGTGCCGATCAGGGTCAGCACCGTCGATGCCACGACGCCGCCCACGCACTGCGCGACGATGTAGGGACCGGCGTCCCTCCACGCGATCCGCCCCGCGGCCGCGGCGCCGAGCGTGACGGCGGGGTTGAAATGCCCGCCCGAGATCGGTCCGAATGCGTACACGCCGACGAGCACCGAAAGGCCGACGGCGAGCGCCACGGCGAGGTAGACGGAGCCCTGCGCGCCCGGATCGGTGAAGTGGCTGGACGCGAACAGGGCGGTGCCCATCGCGGCCGCCACGAGCAGGAACGTGCCGAGGCCCTCCGCGACCAGGCGCGGAGCGAGCGACGAGGCCGGAGCGGCCGGTGCGTCGACGGGGGAGGAGGACATGGGGCTCCTTGCTCTCTGGCGCCGCGGGAAGTCGGGCGCCGCTGTCCGTCAGCGACACTACCGGCGAAGGCGCATCCTGCGCCGCAAGAGCGACGGCCCGCCCCGGGATCGGGGCGGGCCGTCGGAGGGGCGGATCCGGTCAGCGCACGTCGTAGCGGTCGAGCTCGGCGACCTTGACCCAGGCCTTCACGAAGTCGTCCACGAACTTCGCGCCGGCGTCGTCGCTCGCGTACACCTCGGCCAGGGCCCGCAGCTCGGAGTTCGAGCCGAACACGAGGTCCGCGCGCGTGCCGACCCAGGTCTTCTCGCCCGTCGCGTCGTCCGTGGCCTGGAAGGCGTGGGATCCGGGATCCAGCGGCTTCCAGGTCGTGTTCAGGTCGAGCACGTTGACGAAGAAGTCGTTCGTGAGCACGCCGGGGGTGTGCGTGAACGCGCCGTAGGCGGATCCGTCCCAGTTCGCACCGAGCACGCGGAGGCCGCCCACGAGTACCGTCATCTCGGGCGCGGAGAGCGTCAGCAGTCCTGCCCGGTCGACCAGCAGCACCTCTGCGGGGATCGCCCTGGCCACGTCGCTGGCGTAGTTGCGGAAGCCGTCGGCCTGCGGGTTGAGGTAGGCGAACGAGTCGACGTCCGTCTGCTCCTGCGTCGCATCGGTGCGCCCCGGCGTGAACGGGATCTCGACGGCGCGCCCGGCGGCGGCCGCAGCCTGCTTCACGCCCACGTTTCCGGCCAGCACCACGAGGTCGGCGAACGACACCTGCGCGCCGCCTTCCGCGTTGAACGCCTCCTGCACGCCCTCCAGCGCCGCGATCACGCGCGCGAGCTCTGCCGGGCGGTTGACCTCCCAGCTGCGCTGCGGCTCGAGCCGGATCCGCCCGCCGTTCGCGCCGCCGCGCTTGTCGCTGCCGCGGAACGAGGCCGCCGCGGCCCAGGCGGTCGACACCAGGTCGGACACGCTGAGGCCGGTCGCCGCGATGCGCTGCTCCAGGTCGGCGACGTCAGCCGCGCCGATCGGCGCGCCCTCCGGTGCGGGCACCGGGTCCTGCCAGAGCAGGTCCTCCGCGGGGACTTCGGCGCCCAGGTAGCGGGCCTTCGGCCCGAGATCGCGGTGGGTCAGCTTGAACCACGCGCGGCTGTAGGCGTCGGTGAACGCGGCCTGGTCGTCCTTGAAGCGCAGCGAGATCTCCCGGTAGATCGGGTCCTCCCGCAGCGCCACGTCGGTCGTGAGCATGCGCGGCTCCCGACGGCCCTCGCCCTGCGCCTCCGGCACCATGTCGAGGCCGGCGCCATCGGTCGGCTTCCAGTGCTTGCCGCCGCCGGGACCCGTGGTGAGCTCCCAGTCGTAGGCGAACAGGATGTGGAAGAACTCGTTGTCCCAGCGGGTGGGGTGATAGGTCCAGGTGACCTCCAGGCCGGATCCGATCGTGTCGATGCCGTGCCCGGCGCCGTGGCTGCTCTTCCAGCCCAGGCCCATCTGCTCCATCGGCGCGCCCTCGGGCGACTCGCCGACGTTGCCGGCCTCGGGCGCGGCGCCGTGCGTCTTGCCGAACGTGTGGCCGCCCGCGATGAGGGCGACCGTCTCCTCGTCGTTCATCGCCATCCGGCCGAACGTCTCGCGGATGTCCTTCGCTGCGAGCACCGGATCCGGGTTGCCCTCAGGCCCCTCGGGGTTGACGTAGATGAGGCCCATCATGGTGGCCGCGAGCGGCTTCTCGAGCGAGCGCTCGCCCTGCTCGTCGGTGCCGATGCGGGCACTGGAGTCGAGCCAGATCTTCTCCGAGCCCCAGTACACGTCCTCGTCCGGCTCCCACACGTCGGGACGCCCGCCGGCGAAGCCGAACGTCGGCATGCCCATCTGCTCGTGCGCGACGTTGCCGGCCAGGATCATCAGGTCGCCCCAGCTCAGCGCCTTGCCGTAGGCCTTCTTCACGGGCCAGAGCAGGCGGCGTGCCTTGTCCAGGCCGACGTTGTCGGGCCAGCTGTTCAGCGGGGCGAAACGCTGCTGGCCGGTGCCGCCGCCGCCCCGGCCGTCGAACACCCGGTAGGTGCCCGCGGAGTGCCAGGCCATGCGGATCATGAGCGGGCCGTAGTTGCCGAAGTCGGCAGGCCACCACGGCTGCGACTCGGTGAGCAGAGCGGCGATGTCGCGCTTGACGGCGTCGAGGTCGAGCGCCTCGAATGCGGCGCGGTAGTCGAAGTCCTCGCCGTGCGGATCGCCCACGGCGGGGTTCTTCGCGAGCTGGCGCAGGTTCAGGCGCTCCGGCCACCAGTCGGTGTTGCCGGTGCGGCCGCCCGCGGGACGCGGGGCGGGCGTGCTGCCGGCGTGGTCGATCGGGCAGGTGTTCTCAGACAAGGCTGATCCTTTCCTCTTCTTTTGGTCGGTCGATGGCGCGCCGAGCACCGCTCCCCGGCGGTGGTCCAGGGGCGGGTGCGGCGCGAGTCTCGGTCAGGCGGCCGCGGGCGCCTCGTCGCACGCACGGCAGACCGCGCGGTAGGTGACGGAGGCCTCGAGCAGCCTCATGCCGTGGTCCTCGGCGGGGTGCAGGCAGGGGGAGGCTCCGACGGCGCAGGAGACGACCTCCAGGCGGCCGCAGCGCACGCACTGCATGTGGTGGTGGTTGTCGCCGGGCTCGACCTCGAAGAGCGCCCGGTCGGCGTCGGGCAGGCTCACCCGGCGGATGATGCCGGCCGTCGCGAGGTCTCCGAGGATCGCGTGCACGGTGGGCAGGGCGATGCCGGCGCCGTCGACGGCGGTGTGGATCCGATCCGCGGAGCTGTGCGGGGCGAGCGCGAGGGCCTGCAGCACCGCGATGCGCTGCACGGTGACGCGCAGTCCCGCCCCGCGGAGGATCGCCGACGTGTCCATGACTCCAGGGTAGCTTTTCCTGAATGATTCAGGAAAACCTGCGGTCGGGCTGGCGTGTCCCGCCCCCCTCCTTTGACCGCGAGACTCCAACTCGGCGACGAGAATGCGCTTGCGTAGCGCAGTCTCGTCGCCGAGTTGGAGTCTCGCGGGTGGTGGGGTGGGGGTGCGGGGTGTGCGGAGTGTGCGGGGGTCAGAGGCGGCCGGCGGCCTTGAGAGCGAGGTAGCGGTCCGCGATGAGGGGCGGGAGGTCGTCCGGATCCGCGGCGATCGGCTCGCCGCCCGCGCGCCGGATCGCGTCGGCGACGCGCGCGGCATCCGCGAGGGTTCGTTCGGCGGCCGCGGCGAGATAGACGTCCTCGCGGGAGTCGCGCGCGCGTGCCAGCTCGTCGATCGAGAGGTCCGTGGCGGATCCGACCAGGATCGTCGTCGCGCGCGAGGCGTTCGGGAAGGCGCCGAGGAAAGACCGCGCGCTCTCCACGGCGTCCTGCGCGGTCAGCACGACGACGAGCGAGGGCCGCGTGGTGAGGGAGCGGATCGCGGCGAACGCGGCTCCCCAGTCCGTGTCGACGAGGCGGGCGTGCACGGGGGCCATTGCATCGGAGAGCGCGGGCAGCAGCGCCGGCCCGTCCACCCCGCTCACCCTGCCGCGCACGGCACGGTCGAACAGCAGCAGATGCACGTGGTCGCCGGCGCGCTGGGCGAGCGCCGACAGGAGCAGTGCCGATTCGTAGGCGGCATCGAGGCGGGTGCCGTCGCCCACGCGCGCCGCGGCCGTGCGGCCGGTGTCGACCAGGATCACCACGTGCCGGTCGCGCTCCGGCCGCCAGGTGCGCAGCATCGTGGTGCCCGCACGGGCGGTGGCCCGCCAGTCGATCGAGCGCACGTCGTCGCCGCGCACGTACTCGCGCAGGGAATCGAACTCCGTTCCCTGTCCTCGCACCTGGACGCTGGTGTTGCCGTCGAGCTCGCGCAGTCGCGCCAGGCGAGAGGGAAGGTGCCGCCGGGAGGTGAACGGCGGCAGGATCCGGATCGCTCCGCGTACCCTGTGCCGTCCCTGGCGTCCCGCGAGGCCCAGAGGCCCCCGGGAGCGGATCGCGATGAACTCGCTCGCCAGCTCGCCCCTGCGGCGCGGCAGCAGCACGATCGGCACGCGCCGGCGTTCGCCCGCGGGCAGATCCAGAGCCGCCCTGCCGCGGTCCGCGGCGCCGGCGGTCGGCTGCCAGGCGTCGCGGAGCTGTCCGCGCAGCCGGCGCTCGCCGAGGTTCTGCACCACCACGGTCGTGGCGACCGGCTCGTGCTGCCGCGCGCGGTTCGGCACCTCACGGGTCAGACGCAGCGCTCCGAGCGGGGCCGCCGCCAGGACGTCGACGCCGACGAGCAGCCCGCACAGCGCGAGCCAGCCGAGCAGCACGAACCACGGCGGCACCCCGAGGGCGTCGAGCAGTATGAGCGGAACGACGCCGAGGGCGGCGACGATGACGAGGCGACCGGTGAGGAACATTCAGATCGGCACCCTGGTCTGCTGCACGACGCTCGTGAGCACCGCGTCGGCGGAGACGCCCTCCATCTCGGCGTCGGGGCGCAGCTGCAGGCGGTGCCGCCAGACCGGGATCAGCATGGTCTGCACATGGTCGGGGGTGACGGCGCTCGAGCCGTTCAGCCACGCCCACGCCTTCGCGGCGGCCAGCAGCCCTGTGGAGGCGCGGGGGCTCGCGCCCAGCTGGACGGAGGGGGAGTGCCGGGTGGCTCTCGCGAGATCCACCACGTAGCCGAGCACGTCGTCCGTGACCTGCACGCGCCCTGCGGCCTGCTGCGCGGCGAGGATCTCGTCGGCGCTCACCACGGGGTGCAGATCCGTGAGCTCGCGCGGCGAGAAGCCGTCGGCGTGCCGGCGCAGCATCGAGACCTCGGCATCGCGCTCCGGCATGCCGACCACGAGCTTCATGAGGAAGCGGTCCAGTTGCGCTTCCGGCAGCGAGTACGTCCCCTCGTGCTCGATCGGGTTCTGCGTCGCGGCGACGAGGAACGGATCGGGAAGGGCGAGGCTCGCGCCGTCGGAGGAGACCTGGCGCTCCTCCATCGCCTCGAGCAGCGCCGCCTGCGTCTTCGGCGGGGTGCGGTTGATCTCGTCGGCGAGCAGGATGTTCGTGAACACCGGCCCGCGGCGGAACTCGAACTCGCCGGTGCGCGCGTCGTAGACGAGGGATCCGGTGACGTCGCCCGGCATCAGGTCGGGGGTGAACTGCACGCGCTTGGTGTCGAGCCCGAGGGCGCGGGAGAAGGACCGCACGACGAGGGTCTTCGCGACACCGGGCACGCCTTCCAACAGCACGTGCCCCCTCGCCAGCAGTGCCACGAGCAGTCCTGTGACGGTGCCGGCCTGGCCGACCACCGCCTTGTCCACCTCCGCGCGCACGCGCTGCATGGCCTGGCGGAGAGCGGCGTCGTCGGATCCGGAAGCCGGCGCGGGGGAGTGCGGCGCTGCCGTCGTCGCGTACGGGGCAGGTGTCTGCGTCGCCACCGACGGGCTCTGCACGGCCGCAGGAGGGGCGGGCGGCGCCGGCGGATATCCGAGCGGGGCGGATCTTGCGGGGTCGGTGCCGGGACCATCTGTCACGGGGTGCTCCTTTCGATGCGGACGGCGTTCTCGACGGCGCTCTCGAGCTCGGCGAGACGGCGGGCGTAGGGGACGAGTTCGGCATCGCTGCCGGGCAGCGGGCCGGTGAGCAGGGCACGGACGCCTGCCCGGTCCACGCGGATCCGGTCGGCGGCGGCGTCCGCGACCGCGGCGGTGTCCGCCCTGGCGGCGAGGCCCAGGCGTGCCGCGAGACGGGAGAGGGTGCCCGTGCGCAGCGCGTCCGCCGCGTGCGCGGCGTCGGCGGCCTTCGCGGTGAGGCGCGCCCGGCCGAGCATGGTCTCCGAGGCGCGCACCGTGACCGGCAGCGTCTCGGCCACGAGCGGCCCGAAGCGCCGTCCGCGCCACGCCGCGGCGAGAAGGGCGGTGATCATGCCGAGGACGATGACGGGCGTCACCCATCCGGGGGTGAGATCGGCCAGGCTCTTCGGCACGTCGATGTCGGTGCGGTCGGAGTCCTCGTAGGAGGGGACGTACCAGACGACGTGCGGCTGCGCGCCGAGCAGTGCGAGCCCGAGCGCGGCGTTGCCGTTCTCGGCGAGATGCTCGTTCGTGAACAGCGCCGCACCGTCGACCGCGGCGCGGCGGGTGCTGTCGTCCTCCGAGATCAGGACGGCCGCGCCGTCGGTCGCGTCGCCGAAGCAGGCCGTCACTCCGGGGTCGGGGAGGAGGAGCTGGCCCGGCGCGATGGTCCCGACATGGGCGAAGGCGGGGACGTCGCAGTCGGCCCCCGCTGTCGGAGGCGAGGACGGGGAACCGTAGGTGCCGAGCTGCAGCATCCGCAGCATCCGCGCACTCGGGGAGACCAGCACGATGTCGTGCGCGGAGTCGGTGAGCTCCGTGACCGCCGCGTCGCTCAGCGTGTACGGATCGCTCATCACCAGGGTCGTGTGCGCGTCGAGCCGGCCGGCGGCGTCCGCGCGGGAGCGCACCACGTCGATACGGACGCCCTGCTGCCTGAGGATCTGCGCGAGCGCCTGCATGCCGCCGGGGCCGGGGCGTTCCGGATCGAGCGCGTCGCGCTGCGCGGGCGAGGGGGCCGTGAGCAGCAGTCCGGCAGCGCCGACGATCAGCACGAGGGCGGAGACGAGCACCCAGCCGAGAATGCGGCGCAGCCGACGAGGCGCGCGCACGAGCGTCCCGGCGCCCCGCGCGTCGGCGGAGGGCCCGGATCCGTCGCCGATGGCCGCCGTGTCCGGCACGGACGGGGGAGCGACGGCGCTCATGCGGACACCGCCTCGGGCAGCGCCTGCGGACGCAGGGCGCCCAGACGGTCGTCCGTCTCGACGAGAGCGCGGTACCGGGCCGCCGAACCGGGGTGCCCCAGGTAGCGCACGTCGTCGAACGCGACGGCGGCGGCGTGCAGGGACTCTCCCTCCGAGGGGAACGGCACCGCCGCTTCGCGGGCGATCGTCTGCGCGGTCGCGCCGGGCGCCGGGGCGATGAGATCCCGTTCGATGAGCGACCGGGCGACGGCGCGGTAGCGCAGCACGATCGCCTCGGTCCAGTCGCCCTCGCGCGCGGCGCGATCGGCGTCCGCGCGCAGCTGCGCGGCGGTGCGGTCGTCGGCGGACCCGAGGAGCACGGCTCCCGTCCGGCCGGTCCGCGAGCGGCGCGGACGTCCCCAGATCAGCAGCACGGCGATGAGGGCGGCGATGAGCAGGGCGCCGATCACGATCGCGGCCCACGGGCCGAGGTCCACGGCGTGCTGCGGAGTGAGCAGGTCGATGAGCCAATCGATCACCGCGCGGGCCCACTGATCGATGAGGGTGGGCTTCGCCTCCTGGTACTCGGGCTTGGACAGCTCCTTCTCGGCGAGCTCGCGAGCGCTGTCGCCGTCGGGGATCAGCGGGATCGCGGCGAGCTTCGCGCCGACCGCCATGGGGAGGGCGATCAGCGCGACGCGGAGGGCGCGGCCGATCATTGCCGATCGGATCCCG
>NZ_PCOW01000027.1:0-55129 GCF_002979495.1 Microbacterium sp. MYb64
GATCAGCGCCGCGATCGCATCCAACGTCTTCATACCCCCATCCTCCTCGGGGCCACCGACATTCGAACCCCAGATCACCCGGACTTTCCAAACAGGGGATAACTCTGTTTGACGCCGGTCTGTGGAGGACGATCAGCGCGCCCCTCCGTGCCGATCGAAGCTTCCTCTCCGTGCCGATCGAAGCTTCCTCCCTCGCTCGTGCCGTAGAATGTACTCCGCGAAGGGGAGTATTCCGACTTCACGCGATCGTCATCACGAGGCCCGTTGCCGGGTCTCCGGGCGCGTGGCCGCCATTCGGCGGGGAAGAGACTTTCGGCCGTTGACCGACCTCTTCGAAAGGCCCCTGTGGACGTTCCCGTCTGGTTCGAAATCGTCTCGCTCGCCGTTCTGCTGCTGATCCTGATCGGCGACCTGCTGATCGTGCGGTGGCGCCCCCACATCCCCTCCACCAAGGAGTCGACCCTCTGGGTCGTGTTCTACGTCGCCCTGGCGCTCGGTTTCGCGGGACTTCTGCTCGCGGTCGCGGGCGGACAGCATGCGGGGGAGTTCCTCACCGGCTGGGCGCTGGAGTACAGCCTCTCGATCGACAACCTCTTCGTGTTCGTGCTGATCATGGCCCAGTTCTCGGTGCCGCGGAAGCTGCAGCAGGAGGTGCTGATGGTCGGCATCATCATCGCCCTGGTGCTGCGCGGCGTGTTCATCCTGCTCGGCGTCACGATCATCGAGAACTTCGCGCCGGTGTTCTACCTGTTCGGCGCCTTCCTCATTTGGACCGCGATCCGCCAGGCGATGCCGGAGAAGGAGCAGGAGGACGAGACCGCCGCGAAGGAGGGTTTCGCCGTGCGCCTGGTGCGCCGGCTCGTGCCCGTCAGCGACGAGTTCGATGGTCCCAAGCTGCGCACGGTGGTGGACGGCAAGCGGATCTGGACCCCGATGATCATCGTGTTCGTCACGATCGGCGTCACGGACCTGATGTTCGCGATCGACTCGATCCCCGCGATCTTCAGCATCACGCAGAACAGCTTCCTCGTGTTCACCGCGAACATCTTCGCGCTGATGGGGCTCCGCCAGCTCTACTTCCTGCTCGGGGATCTGCTCGACCGCCTGCGCTATCTGCACTACGGCATCGCGATCATCCTGGCCTTCATCGGCGTCAAGCTCGTGCTGCACGCGATGCACGAGAACAGCGTGCCCTTCATCAACGGCGGCAAGCCCATCGAGTGGGCGCCTGACGTGCCGATCTGGCTGTCGCTCACCGTGATCGTCGTCGCGATGCTCGGCGCCACGGGCGCGAGCCTGATCGCCTCGGGGCGCGAGAAGCGCCGCGAGCGCGCTCTCGCGGAGTGACCTCCGACGGCCCAGGGTGGGTGGGAAACACCCACCCTGGGCCGAGGTAAGCTCGTGCGCATGCAGGCGGTGCACCTTCTCCTTAGCAGCCGCGGCGAGACCTCGATCTAGGCCTCTCTCGCCGCGGAGTCGCGCCCTGCTCTTCAGGGGACCCGGCCGCACCACTACCCAGGAGAAGCAACGCATGAACGACGCATCCCCCCGACCCCGGACGCTGGCAGAGAAGGTCTGGGACGACCACCTCGTGGTGAAGGGCGAGAACGGCGAGCCCGACCTCATCTACATCGACCTGCACCTCGTGCACGAGGTCACGAGCCCCCAGGCCTTCGACGGCCTGCGCTCTGAGGGACGCCCGCTGCGCCGCCTCGACCTCACGATCGCGACCGAGGACCACAACACCCCGACGCTGGCGATCGACAAGCCGATCGCCGACCTCACCAGCCGTACGCAGATCGAGACGCTGCGCCGCAACGCCGAGGAGTTCGGCGTGCGCCTGCACTCCCTGGGCGATGCGGAACAGGGCATCGTGCATGTCGTCGGACCGCAGCTGGGGCTCACGATGCCCGGCATCACGGTAGTCTGCGGCGACTCGCACACGTCGACGCACGGCGCGTTCGGCGCGATGGCGTTCGGCATCGGGACGAGCGAGGTCGAGCACGTCATGGCCACGCAGACGCTGCCGCTGAAGCCCTTCAAGACGATGGCGATCACGGTCGACGGCACGCTGCGGCCCGGTGTCACGGCGAAGGACATCATCCTCGCCGTGATCGCCAAGATCGGCACCGGCGGCGGTCAGGGATACGTGCTGGAGTTCCGCGGCAGCGCGATCCGCGCGCTCTCGATGGAGGGCCGCATGACGATCTGCAACATGTCGATCGAGGCCGGCGCCCGTGCAGGCATGGTCGCCCCGGACGAGACCACCTTCGCGTACGTGCAGGGCAAGCCGCACGCGCCGCAGGGCCAGGACTGGGACGACGCCGTCGCGTACTGGCGCACGCTGCCCACCGATGAGGGCGCGACCTACGACGCGGAGGTGCTCATCGACGCCGATGCGCTGGAGCCTTTCGTCACCTGGGGGACGAACCCGGGTCAGGGCGTCTCGCTCTCCGCCTCCGTGCCGAACCCCGCCGAGATCGCGGATGCGAACGAGCGCAGCGCCGCCGAGCGTGCGCTCGAGTACATGGATCTGGCCCCCGGCACTCCGCTGAAGGACGTGAAGGTCGACGCCGTCTTCATGGGCTCGTGCACGAACAGCCGGATCGAGGATCTGCGCGCTTTCGCATCCGTCATCAAGGGCAAGAAGAAGGCCGACGGCGTGCGCGTCATGGTGGTCCCCGGATCCGCCCGCGTGCGCCTGGAAGCCGAGGCCGAGGGCCTGGACAAGGTCTTCACGGACTTCGGCGCCGAGTGGCGGTTCGCCGGATGCTCGATGTGCCTGGGGATGAACCCCGACCAGCTCGCCCCCGGCGAGCGGTGCGCGTCGACGAGCAACCGCAACTTCGAGGGCCGGCAGGGCAAGGGAGGCCGCACGCACCTCGTGTCGCCTCTCGTCGCCGCGGCGACGGCGGTGCGCGGCACGCTGTCCAGCCCGAGCGACCTCGTCGAGAACGGGCAGGAGGCCTGAGCATGGAGAAGTTCACCACCCACACCGGCGTCGCAGCCCCGCTGAAGCGCTCCAACGTCGACACCGACCAGATCATCCCCGCTGTGTTCCTGAAGCGGGTCACCAAGACCGGTTTCGAGGATGCGCTCTTCCACGCCTGGCGCCAGGATCCCGAGTTCGTGCTCAACCAGGAGCCGTTCCGCAACGCGTCCGTTCTCGTGGCAGGCCCCGACTTCGGCACCGGATCCAGCCGGGAACACGCCGTGTGGGCCCTGCGCGATTACGGGTTCAAGGTCGTGCTGAGCCCTCGTTTCGCCGACATCTTCCGCGGCAACTCCGGTAAGCAGGGCCTGCTCGCCGCGACCGTCGACGAAGCCGACATCGAGCGGATCTGGGCGCTGATCGACGAGGATCCCGGCCGGGAGATCACGGTCGACCTCGCGGCGCGCACCGCCACGATCGGAGCTTCGGCGGGTTCGGGACAGGCGACAGGCGAGCCCGTCTTCCAGACCACCATCGGGATCGACGATTACACTAGATGGCGGCTCCTCGAAGGGCTCGATGACATCGGGCTCACGCTGCGCAACGAAGACAAGATCGCGCAGTTCGAGGCCCGCCGCGAGTCGTGGCGGCCACGAACGCTTCCTATTCGGTGAATCGGACGCGGCCGTGAGCCTGGGGCATCCGCCCGACGGCTCCGGCCGCGCCCGTTCCACAAGAAGAGGCCCTGAATGACGACACCGCTGCACGAGACCACGCTCGCTTCGAAGCCTTCGGGCGATGTCCTGGCAATCCGCGGCGGACGTCCACTTCACGGCCGGGTGGACGTGAAGGGCGCGAAGAACCTGGCGACCAAGGCCATGGTCGCCACCCTCCTCGGCGAGACGGCGAGCACGCTGCGCGACGTCCCCGACCTGAGCGACGTCGCCGTGGTGCGCTCCCTGCTCGAGGTGCACGGCGTGCGGGTCACCGAGGGCGACGAGCCCGGTGCGCTCATCTTCGATCCCAGCGATGTCGAGTCGGCGCACTTCGAGGAGATCGACGCCCACGCGGGAGCCTCGCGCATCCCGATCCTGTTCTGCGGACCGCTGCTGCACCGCCTCGGCCAGGCCTTCATCCCCGATCTCGGCGGCTGCCGCATCGGCGACCGTCCCATCGACTTCCACCTCGACGCGCTGCGCAAGTTCGGTGCGGTCGTCGAGAAGCTGCCCAGCGGCATCCGTCTCTCGGCCCCGAACGGGCTGAAGGGCGCGAGCATCCACCTGCCGTACCCGAGTGTGGGCGCGACCGAGCAGGTGCTGCTCACTGCAGTGCGCGCGCAGGGGCAGACCGAGCTGCGGAACGCAGCGATCGAGCCCGAGATCATGGATCTCATCGCGGTGCTGCAGAAGATGGGCGCGATCATCTCCTACGAGCCGAACAGGGTCATCCTCATCGAGGGCGTCGAGACGCTGCGCGGCTACGACCACCGGTCGATCTTCGACCGCAACGAGGCGGCCTCCTGGGCATGCGCGGCCCTCGCCACGGACGGCGAGATCTTCGTCGGCGGCGCGAAGCAGCAGGAGATGCTGACCTTCCTCAACGTCTTCCGCAAGGCGGGCGGCTGGTTCGACGTGCGCGAGGACGGGATCCTGTTCCGCCGCGACGGCGAGCTGAAGCCGGTCATCGTCGAGACCGACGTGCACCCCGGTTTCATGACCGACTGGCAGCAGCCGCTCGTGGTGGCCCTGACGCAGGCCCGCGGCCGCTCGGTCGTCCACGAGACCGTCTACGAGAACCGGATGGGCTTCACCGCCGCCCTCGTGAAGATGGGCGCCGACATCGTCGTGCACCCGCACGGTCTGCAGGACGGCCCGCGTCGCGTCGCGCGCCGCGATCTCGAGCAGGCCGCCGTCATCACCGGCCCGACCCCGCTGCACGGCGCCGACATCGTGGTTCCCGACCTGCGCGGCGGCTACAGCCACGTCATCGCCGCGCTCACGGCGACGGGCGAGTCGAAGGTCTCCGGCGTCGACATCCTCAGCCGCGGCTACGAGAAGTTCCTCGACAAGCTGACCGCGCTGGGTGCCGATTTCGATGTGATCGGCTGAGATGCGCGCGACCGCCGAGAAGACCCGCCCGAGCCTGTTCTGGTTCCTGGCGGTCTTCGTGGTCCCGTTCGTCTCCTTCCTCGCGAAGATCCGCATTCGCGGTGAGGAGAAGTTGCCCCGCTCCGGCTCTTTCGTGATGGCGCCGAACCACTACTCGGAGTTCGACCCGCTCATCGTCGCCGTCGCCGTCTGGCGGCTCGGTCGTGCGCCGCGCTTCATGGCGAAGGAGAGCCTGTTCCGCGTGCCCGTGCTCGGCTGGGCGCTGCGCGGCACGGGGATGATCCCCGTGGCACGGGCGACCTCGGTCGCGGCGGCGAAGCAGACCATCGCGCAGTCGAAGGAGCTCGTCGAGCACGGCAGGGGCGTGATCGTCTACCCGGAGGGCACGCTCACGCGCGACCCCGAGCTGTGGCCCATGCGCGGCAAGTCGGGCGCCGTCCGTCTCGCGCTCGCGGGACGGATCCCGCTGATCCCGATGGCGCAGTGGGGCACGCAGAACATCATGGGCCGCTACCAGAAGGGCCTCAGCCTCTGGCCGCCGCGCAAGAAGATCGACGTCGTGATCGGGGATCCGGTCGACATCTCCGACCTGTACGACCGCGCGGGTGAGAATGCCGCTCTCGTGGAGGCCACGGACCGGCTCATGACCGCGATCACGGCCCTCCTGGAGGAGCTGCGCGGCGAAAAGGCCCCCGCCAAGCGGTGGAACCCGGCCGAGCACGGCCAGAGGGAGACGGGTCGTCTTGACTCCTAGGAACGCACCGCGCACCGCGTCGATCCCGCTCGGGCCGCGCGTCACGGTGATCGGCGCCGGCAGCTGGGGGACCACCTTCGGCAAGATCCTCGCCGACGGCGGGGCCCAGGTGACGATGTGGGCGCGCCGGCAGGAGCTGGCCCATGAGATCGCCGAGGCGAAGCGCAACTCGCAGTACCTCTCCGGGATCAATCTGCCGCGCTCGATGACCGCGACGCACCATCTGGCCGAGGCGGTCCAGGGCGCCGAGCAGGTGTACCTGTCGGTGCCGAGCCAGACGCTGCGGGAGAACCTCAAGGCGCTGCGTCCGCTGCTGCGGGACTCGGACATCCCGGTGGTCAGCCTCATGAAGGGCGTCGAGAAGCGCACCGGACTGCGGATGAGTCAGGTGATCGAGCAGGAGCTGCGCTGCGATCCCGACCGCATCGCCGTGGCGAGCGGGCCGAACCTGGCGCTCGAGATCGCCCGCGAGCAGCCCACCGCTGCGGTCATCGCCTCGAACAGCCAGGAGACGGCCGACATCGTCGCGCGCACCGCGCGCAACCACTACTTCCGCAGCTTCGTGAACACCGATGTCATCGGCACGGAGTTCGGCGGGGTGCTGAAGAACCTCATCGCCGTCGCGATCGGCATCGTCGACGGCGTCGGCTACGGCGAGAACACCAAGGCGTCGATCATCACCCGGGGGCTGGTCGAGATGACCGACTTCGCGGTGGCGAACGGCGCACAGCCGGGCACCCTGCAGGGTCTCGCCGGCCTCGGCGACCTGATCGCGACGTGCCAGTCGCCGCTCAGTCGCAACAACACGGCCGGGCGCCTGCTCGGCCAGGGATACAGCTTCCAGGACGTGGTCAAGCAGATGCAGCAGACGGCCGAGGGACTCGCGTCCGTCGCGCCGATCCTGCAGCTGGCCCGCGCCGCCGGCGTGGAGATGCCGATCGTCGAGCAGGTGAAGATGGTGCTGGACGGCGCCATGGATCCGCGCGACATCGCCCCCCATCTGACCACCGACGACGACACCCCCCAGGGGGAAGGGACGGGCAATGGACAAGCAGACGGTGGTGGTGCTCTTCGGAGGGCGCTCCAGCGAGCACTCGATCAGCTCCGCAACGGCGGGCGGGGTGCTGCGCGCCCTTGACCGGGAGCGCTACGACGTCATCCCTGTCGGGATCACCCGCGAGGGCGCGTTCGTCCTGGAGGACGACGAGCCCGAGAAATTCCCGCTCGACGCCGCGCACCTGCCCGAGGTGGCCGACAACGGCACGCGTATCCAGTGGCCCGAGCCCGGCGGGATCCGCACCCTGCGCGTGACGCGTGCCGACGGCTCCGTCGAAGACCTCGGCGCGATCGACGTGGTGCTGCCGCTGCTGCACGGACCGCACGGCGAGGACGGCACGCTGCAGGGCTACTTCGACACGCTCGAGGTGCCGTACGCCGGCGGCGGGGTGCTGGATTCCGCGCTGTGCATGGACAAGCACTTCATGAAGGTCGCGCTGCAGGCCGCAGGCATCGCCGTGGCGCCCTGGATCACCGTGCGGGCACGGCAATGGGCGCAGGATCCGGCCGGGGTGCGGGCCGCGGCGGAGAAGCTCGGGTCGCCGCTGTTCGTCAAGCCGGCCCGCGCCGGCTCCAGCGTCGGCGTCTCCAAGGTGACCGATCCCGCCGAGTTCGACGAGGCGATGCGCATCGCCCTCGCCGAGGACGACAAGGTGCTCGTGGAGACCGGCGTCGTCGGTCGCGAGATCGAGGTCGCGATCCTCGAGGGCGCCGAAGGGCCGCGTGCGTCGGTGCCCGGCGAGATCGTGCTGACCTCTCGGGGCTTCTACGACTTCGAGGGCAAGTACCTCGGCGGAGACGGCGTGGACGTGGTCTGCCCGGCGGAGCTCGCCGACGCCGAGATCGCCGCGATCCAGCAGGCCGGCGTCGAGGCGTTCGAGGCGGTCGACGGACGAGGGCTCGCGCGGGTCGACATGTTCCTCACGGCGGACGAGACGCTCGTCGTGAACGAGCTGAACACGATGCCCGGCTTCACGCCGATCTCGATGTTCCCGAAGTGCTGGATCGCGTCGGGACTCAGCTATCGCGACCTCATCACGGAACTGATCGAAGCGGGTCTGCGCCGCTAGTCCCGACGGGCGGCTAGTTCGACGGGCTCGGGGCGGGCGTCGCGTCCGTCCCGGGCCGCTCGACGCAGGCGTGGGTGGCGGGGATCGTCGCGATCGCCGCGGCGAGGCTCTTGTTGTCGATCACGTCGTTCGCGCTGACGCCCTTGTTCGGGGTGCTGTCGATGAACAGCTGCACGGCGGGCTTGCGGCCGTAGGTCGTGAGCGTGAGCAGCGGCGTCTTCGAGGTGTCGACGAGCCAGTCGATGCCCTGACGGGTCACGCACTGGAGGGTGCTCGTCGGTTCCGCCTCCGGTAGGCCGCAGGTGAGCAGCACCACGGCCGGATCGCCCCAGGCCGCCGTCGCCTGCGCGTCGGTCCAGCGCCGATCGTGCCCGTCGATCGCGGGCACGTTCGAGAGCCGCACGGACACGTCGGCGCAGCGCGGGTCGTTCGCGTCGTCCGCGGCGTTCAGGTGCACGGTCGAGCTGCACCCGGCCAGCAGCCCCGCTGCGAGCACGAGGACGGTGGCGACGGCGAGACGGCGGGGCATCCCTCCAGGCTACCGTTGAGAGCATGGTGGACCTTTCAGCTCCAGGATCCGACGCGACCGTGGAGGATCCGGGATCCGACGATCCGATGATCGGCGAGGTGAGCGAGGGCAGGGTGCTCCGCACGATCCTCACGCGCACGCCCGCGGGGCGCGACGCGCTGCTCGGCCCCGGCGACGACGCCGCCGTGGTCGCGGCGCCGTCCGGATCCGTCGTCGCGACCACCGACACGCTCGTGGAGGGCCCCGACTTCCGCGCGGCGTGGTCGAGCGGCTACGACCTGGGCTGGAAGTCGGCGGCGGTGAACCTCGCCGACATCGCAGCGATGGGCGCGCGTCCCACGGCTCTACTGGTCGCGCTCGCCGTGCCGAAGGATCGCCGTCTCTCCTTCATCGCGGCGCTGGCCGATGGCTTCCGCGACGCCTGCGCCGCCCTCGCCCCCGGCTGCGCCGTCGTCGGCGGCGACCTGACCGTGTCGGCGACCCTGATGATCGCGGTCACCGCGCTCGGCGACCTCGAGGGGCGCCCCGCCGTCACCCGCTCCGGCGCGCAGGTGGGAGACGACATCGCGATCGCGGGGGAGATGGGGGTCGCGGGCCATGGGCTCTCGGTGCTGTTCCGGCGCTTCCACCGCGACGGCGTGGCGGTTGCCGTCGACGCCGCGGCGCTGGACGAGGGTGAGGCCGACGCGATCGCCGCGCAGTTGCGCCCGACGCCGCCGATCGGACTCGGCCCGATGGCCGCGATCGCGGGAGCCACCGCGATGATGGACGTCTCCGACGGGCTCGCGCTGGATGCCGGCCGCATGGCGGAGGCCTCGGGGGTCACGATCTCCCTGGAGCGTGCCGCCCTCGGCGCTCACCCGCATCGTGCGCTGGCCGGCGGTGAGGACCACGCCCTGCTCGCCGCGTTCCGCGCGGGGATGCTGCCGCCGGGCTTCCGGCGGATCGGCTCCGTGATCGCCGCGGTGGCGGACGCCCCGGTGCTGTGCGACGGCGAGCCGGTCGGACCGCTCGGCTGGGATCCCTACCGGGACGCCGGAGCCGACGCCCGACGCTGAGAATCAGGGAGCCGTCGGCTCCGCCCACCACAGCGCGGTGTCGCCGTAGACCTTCTCCCGAATGAGGCTGAGGCCCGCGGCGGCGAGCTCCGGAGGGGTGGATCGCTTCCCGCGCTCGATCACGACGACGGCGTCGGGGGAGAGCAGCGGAGCGAGAGCCACCAGGTCCGCCGTCATGTCGGCCTCGGACAGCTCATAGGGCGGGTCGGTGAAGACCAGGTCGAATGGACCAGCGGCACGGAGGAGGTAGCCGTGCACGGACGACTCCTGCACGCTCGTCCTCCCGGCCGCGTCGTCGCCCAGCGCCTTCGCGACCGCGGCGGCATTGCGGCGGACGACCGCAGCGGCGGCGCGTCCTCTCTCGACGAGCACGGTGCTGCGCGCGCCACGGCTGAGCGCCTCCAGCCCGAGCGCTCCGGATCCGGCGTACAGGTCGAGCACGCGCGCGTCGGCGATCGCGTCCATCGAGGACAGGGCGCCGAACAGCGACTCGCGCACCCGATCGCTCGTGGGCCGGGTTCCCTGCCCCGGCACGTCCAGGCGGGTGCCGCCGGCGGATCCGGCGATGATTCTCGTCACCCGTTCACCCTATTCGTCCCACGGACGCCCGACCCGCGCCGGACGCCGGCGCGACGCACGGCGTCATGCCCGCGGCGGGACAGCCCGCGGAGGGCGGAGCGGGGCCAAGATGGAGGAGTGGCCGAACCTCTTGCAGAACTGATCAGCATGCCCCGCCCGCAGATCATCGAGGCGGGTGAGGGCGTCGGGCTCGCGACCTACACCTGGGGCGATCCGGATGCACCCGTCGTGGTGCTCGTGCATGGCTTCGCCTCCAGCACGCGGGACAACTGGGTGCTCACCGGCTGGGCACGCACCCTGGAGCGCGCCGGATACCGGGTGCTCGGCATCGACCAGCGCGGTCATGGCGCGAGCGAGAAGCCGCGCCAGCCCGAGGACTACACGATGCGCACCCTCGCGGGCGACATCGAGCAGGTGCTCGACACCTACCTCGTCGACGAAGCCCTCTACGTCGGTTACTCCCTGGGCGCCCGCGTGGGCTGGGAGGTGCTGCGCGACCTCGGCGACCGCGTCCCGCGCGCCGTGCTGGGCGGGATCCCCGACGGGCGCCCGCTGGAGCGGCTCGACGTCGCAGAGGTGCGCGCGTACCTGGCCGAGGGGGCGCCGGTCACCGACCCCGCCACGCGCGACTACATCGCGCTCACCGAACGCGTGCCGGGGAACGATCTCGACGTGATGCTCGCCCTCGCGCTCGGCATGCGCGGGGAGGCGCGCACGATCGATCCGGATCCGGCGACCGCGCCGGCGCAGCCGATCCTCTTCGCGACCGGATCCGAGGACCCCATCATCGCCGGGTCGCGCCGCCTCGCGGACGCCTCGCCGCACGGATCGTTCTTCGAGATCCCGGGCCGGCATCACTTCAACGCGCCGGGGTCGAAGCCGTTCCGCGACGCCGCATTGGAGTTCCTCGGCCGCTGAGCCCTCATCCGTCGCGGGTCGCCGTCGCGCTGTGCCGCTGTGCACACGCGGCGCACGCTGTCCGGGGCCCGCTCTAGACTTCTGAGCATGCCGCTCCGCCTCGATTCGCCGCTCGCCGTCGCGGTCGGCGACGGGAATGCGAAGGCGCTGCAGAAGGCCTTCGGCATGAGCACGGTCTGGGATCTGCTCTCGCACTACCCGCGCCGTTACGCCAACCGCGGCGAACTCACGCCGATCCTCGACCTCCCGAAGGGCGAGACGGTCACGATCGTGGCCGAGGTGATGTCGGTGACCGTGCGCGACATGAAGAACCGTCGCGGCGCGATGATGACCGTCGACATCGGCGACGGCGTCGGCCGCATGGTGCTGACGTTCTTCGCCAAGTACCGCGGCCAGCTCGAATGGCGCGAGAAGGAGCTGCGGATCGGCCGCCGCGGCGTGTTCACCGGCAAAGTCGGCGACTACCGCGGCGTCACCCAGTTCGCGCACCCCCAGTACGAGATGTTCGACGACGAGCTGCGTGCGCGCACCCAGGCCGACGTCCTCGTGACCACGCCGCTGCCCATCTACCCGGCCACGGCGTCCCTCACCACGTGGCAGATCGAGAAGATGGTCGGCACGGTCCTGGACGATCTCGGCCTCGTGCCGGAGCCGATTCCCGACGAGGTGCGCCGCGAGGAGGGTCTGCTCGACGCCCGCGTCGCGCTCGAGCGGATCCACCGGCCGAGCAACAAGGACGAGATCGCGCCGGCGGTCCGCACGCTGCGCATGCACGAGGCGCTCACGCTGCAGAGCGCCCTCATGCAGCAGCGTTACCTCGTGCGAATGCTCGAAGCCACCGCTCGACCGGCGAAACCCGGCGGGCTGCTGGAGCGCTTCGACGCCGCGCTGCCGTTCGAGCTCACCCCCGATCAGGAGAGGGTGGGCGAGACGATCGCCGCGGATCTCATCGGTGGGGCGCCCATGAACCGGCTCGTGCAGGGCGAGGTCGGATCGGGCAAGACGCTGGTCGCCCTGCGCGCCATGCTGCAGGTCGCCGAGTCGGGTGGTCAGGCGGCGCTCATCGCGCCGACCGAGGTGCTCGCCGGGCAGCATCTGCGCTCGATCACGAAGATGCTCGGGCCGAAGCTCGCCCCGCTCGTGATGCCCACGCTGCTCACGGGGCAGATGTCCGCCCCCGAGCGCCGCAAGGCCGCCCTGAGGGTCGCTGCAGGGCAGGCCCTCATCGTGGTGGGAACGCACGCGCTGCTGGGGGAGAAGACCACCTTCGCCGACCTCGGCCTCGTGGTCGTCGACGAGCAGCACCGGTTCGGCGTGGAGCAGCGCGAGGCCCTGCGCGCCAAGGGCACGAGTCCGCATGCGCTCGTGCTCACGGCGACTCCGATTCCGCGCACGGTCGCGATGACGGTTTTCGGCGACCTCGACACGTCTGTGATCCGCACCATGCCCCGCGGGCGCGCGGGCATCGAGACCTTCGTCGCCCCCCTCTCCGACCATCCCGGATGGTTCGCCCGGGTATGGGAACGCGCCGCGGAGGAGATCGAGAAGGGCCGTCAGGTGTTCGCCGTGTGCGCGGCGATCGACACCGACGACGGCGCCGAGGAAGCGGATCAGGAGCATTTCGCGGACGAGGAGGAGGAGAGCCGCGGACCGCGCTGGGGCGTGGTGCAGCTGCTGGCCGCGCTCTCCACGCATCCGAAGCTGAGCGCCGTGCGGATCGCCGGCCTGCACGGACGCATGAGCGCGGACGAGAAGGATGCGATCATGCAGTCCTTCGCCCGCGGGGAGATCGACCTCCTCGTCGCGACGACCGTGATCGAGGTCGGCGTCGACGTGCCGAACGCCTCGACCATGATCGTGCTGGAGGCCGACCGGTTCGGCGTCTCCCAGCTGCACCAGCTGCGCGGGCGCATCGGCCGCGGTGGCGTGCCTGGTCTGTGCCTGCTGGTCACCGAGGCCGAGCAGGGGACCCCTGCCCGCGACCGCGTCGACGCCGTGGCGGCCACTCTCGACGGCTTCGTGCTCGCCGAGGTCGATCTCGACCTGCGCGGCGAGGGCGACGTGCTCGGAGCGCGCCAGTCCGGGGCGAAGTCCTCGCTCAAGCTGCTGCGGGTCATCAAGGACTCGGATCTGATCGCGCAGGCCCGTGCGATCGCCGAGGAGATCATCGAGGCGGATCCTGCGCTGCAGCAGCACGAGGGGCTGCGCGAGGCGATGGCGCAGCGGCTCAGCATCGACGATCGTGCGGCGCTCGCCAAGAACTGAGCGCGCCAGGCCGCTGCCGCTCGGCCGACGCAGAGATCCGCGCCGCTAGGGTGGTCGTATGCGATGCACTGAGCGATCGGAGGAGACGAAGTGAGCGCTCGGATCGCCGTCGTCCCCGGTTCCTTCGACCCGCCGACCCTCGGCCATCTGGATGTCATCCGGCGCGCCGCTGCCCTCTACGACGAGCTGCACGTGCTGGTGGTGCACAACCCGGACAAGCAGGCGATGCTGCCGGTCGCCCAGCGCCTCACTCTGCTGGAGGAATCGATCGCCGAGGCCGGGGTGGTGGGAACCGTGATCGTCGGTTCCTGGAGCATGGGCCTCCTGGTCGACTATGCGAGGGACGTGAACGCCGGGGTGCTCGTCAAGGGCATCCGCTCGCAGGTCGACGTGGCGTACGAGTCGCCGATGGCGATCGTCAACCGTCACCTCGCCGACATCGAGACGGTGTTCCTGCTGCCGGATCCCGCGCACGCGCTCGTCTCCAGTTCGCTCGTGCGCCAGGTCGCGGCACTGGGCGGCGATGTCTCCCCGTTCGTGCCGCCGGCGGTCGCCCGCTTCCTCGACACCGGCTCGCGCGGGATCTGAGGACCGGCCTCCGTCCAGGGCGGCCCGGTAGACTGTCCCGGTGAAGACGCGACGCAATGGACCGTTCGTGCTGCCCGTGCGCGACATCGTTCGCCGACCGGGAGAGATGCGCGAGCACCGCATCACGATCCCTCTCAAGGAGCAGTGGGGCGAAGGCCTCGTCTCCGTCGAGAAGGGTGAGGAGATCGATCTCTACGCCCGGTTGGAGTCGGTGCACGAGGGCATCCTCGTCACCGGCGAGGTCGATTCGACGTACCGCGGAGAGTGCGGGCGATGCCTGAATCCGATCGAAGAGCCTGTCGAAGTCGAGTTTCAGGAGCTTTTCGCGTACCCTGGAGAGGAAGCGAACGACTTCGAGGTTCAAGACGACCACGTGGATCTTGAAACTCTGGTCAGGGACGCGGTGGTTTTGGCGCTCCCGTTTCAGCCGGTGTGTCAGCCGGATTGCCCTGGACTCGACCCCGAGACCGGTGAGCGGCTGACCAGAAGCGCCGGGAAAGAGCAGGACGCTCCCGTCGATCCTCGATGGGCCGCCCTCCAGCAGATCACAGACCACGGAAACGCAGCGGAATAGCTGCGCGCCCAGAACACAGAAGGTAAGCAACCATGGCCGGTAACCCCCCGAAGCGCAAGGTCTCCCGTTCGAACACCCGCTCGCGTCGCGCGCAGTGGAAGGCGGAGGCCCCTGCCCTCGTCAAGACCATCGAGAACGGCAAGGTCGTCTACAGCCGCCCCCACCAGGCGAAGGTCGTCACCGACTCGCAGGGCACCGAGCTGTTCCTCGAGTACAAGGGCCGCAAGGTCGCCGACGTCTGATCGATCCGTCGATCATGGCAGAAGTCCCCGTAGGGACGCGCCCTCTTTCTGAGCAGCTCGGAGTCGATATCGACCCCGAGCTGCTTCAGCTTGCGCTGACGCATCGTTCGTACGCGTACGAGAACGGCGCCATCCCGCACAACGAGCGTCTCGAGTTCCTCGGCGACTCCGTGCTCGGCCAGGCCGTGACGGTCATGCTCTACACGACGCTGCCCGACCTCGACGAGGGGGCGCTGGCGAAGCGGCGCGCGAGCGTGGTCTCGACGGTCGCCCTGGCGGAGGTCGCTCGCGGCATCGGCCTCGGCGCGCACATCCTGCTCGGAAACGGCGAGGAGCGCACCGGAGGTCGCGACAAGGACTCGATCCTTGCCGACACCATGGAGGCCGTGTTCGGCGCCACGTACCTGTCGGCGGGACCCGAGGCGGCGACCGCGCTCGTGCTGCGGCTCATCGAACCGCTCCTCGGCGACCCGGAGCGCTACGGCGCGGCGATGGATCCGAAGACCGCGCTGCAGGAGCTGTCTGCGCGGCTCGGGCTCAGCGCGCCCGCCTACGAGGTGGTCTCGACGGGGCCCGATCACGACCGGCGCTTCACCGCGACCGTGACCGCGGGCGAACTCGCGACCATGGGCACCGGCACGAGCAAGAAGACGGCGGAGATGGCTGCGGCGCTGGCCGCCTGGCACGCGCTCAGCGACCGTGCCTGAACTCCCCGAGGTCGAGGTCGTCCGTTCCGGTCTCGCCCCGGCGATGACCGGGGCGCGCATCGTCTCGGTGGCCGTGCACGACGAGCGAGCGCTCACGAGGCACGCCGCGGGTGCCGCCGACTTCGTCGCGCGGCTCGAGGGATCCGAGGTCGCGACCGTGGCTCGTCGCGGAAAGTTCCTCTGGATGCCTCTCGCCACGGCGGCGGCCGACGGCCGTTCAGCGATCGTCGGGCATCTGGGCATGTCCGGGCAGCTGCTGCTGCGCAGCCCTGATGCGGCGGCAGAGCGGCACGAGCGGATCCGGCTGTTCGTCGAGCACCCGCAGCACGGCGAACTCGCCGTGGTCTTCGCCGATCAGCGCACGTTCGGCTCTCTCGCGGTGGACGCCCTCGTACCGACCGCCGATGCGCGCGCCGCGGGGTGGGGGAGCACCGAGCCGTTGATCCCCTCGCAGGTCTCGCACATCGCGCGGGATCCGATGGACGAGGCGTTCCAGGACCAGGCGTTCCGCAGCGCACTGCGCACGCGATCGAGCGCCATCAAGCGCGTGCTGCTGGATCAGGGCGTGATCAGCGGTGTCGGCAACATCTACGCCGACGAGTCGCTCTGGGCGGCCCGGATCCACCCCGAGACTCCGGCGTCCGCGTTGTCGACGATCGCCGTGAACCGCCTGCTGGCCGAAGTGCGGGCCGTGCTGGCAAAGGCGCTGGCCGAGGGCGGCACGAGCTTCGACGCCCAGTACGTCAACGTCAACGGCGAGGCCGGCTACTTCGCGCACTCCCTGAACGCCTACGGACGCACTGGGCAGCCCTGCCCGCGCTGCGGCGGACCGATCCGCCGCGACGCGTTCATGAACCGGTCGAGCCACTTCTGCCCGAGGTGCCAGCGGATCTCGCGGAGGTCGTGAGTGCGGAAGACCAGATCCCTGCCATCGAGGGTGCTGCGCGTCTACCTCTGCCTGCTGCCGCTCGCCGCACTGGCAACGTTCTACCTTCTTGTGGCTGATCGCTTCACGGCAGCCTCGGTACGCGATCTCGGCCACGCCCGCTTCGGTCTGCCCTTCGCCTGGGTTGAGCAGGATCTCTCGCGCTACGAGCCGACGTCTTTCCCGGTGACGATGAGCTTTCAGTGGCAGCGCGCCTGGTACGACCCGATCGTGACGAGCTACGACGCCGTGGCCGGCATCGCGGACGTCCTTCTGGTCTGCGCGGTGCTGACCGCAGGCGGATACTTGGCGCTGCCTGTGTTGAGGGCGCTCAGGCGGCCCGGATCCAGTTCCTCTCGCGTCGAGGCATAGACGCCAGCGGCGGAGCCGGGTCAATCCGCGAGCGAGACTTCTTCCACAGTGTTGTCGCGCAGCGACGCGATGGCGTAGACACCGTCGTCGAACCCGTACGCGAGGGAGAGCTCGAGCGACTGCGCTCGAGTGCGCCAGACGGCGCTGAGGGAGACGAGTCGGCACTCGTCGAAGACGGCGGCATCCACGGTGGGAGGGAGACGGCGGGCCACGGCGGCGTGGAGATCTACGGGACGCTCGTCCTGCACGAACCCGAAGGCGGATCGCGCGTTCTGCAACGCGAGCTCTTGTTCCGCGGAGGACACGGGGCTCTCGAACAGCACGCCGGATGAGTAGGCGATGCCGGAAATGGTGATGCGGCAGCCGAAGAAGCTGGTGGACAGCGGCTCAAATGCAAGTGTCGACATCGCCCATGAGCTTAGCCGCGCAGCGGGACGGATCATCGTGGCCGTGCGCGATCGCTCCCATCTACTCTGGGGAGGACGGGCTGAGTGGAGGCACGAGGAGGATGACGTACGCGAAGGACCCGGACTCGGTGCCGCCTCTGGGGCATCAGGCGGACGACCAGGCGGGTGACGCATTGCGCCGCATTGCCCGACACGCGACCGAGCCGTCGAAGGAGCTGCTCAGGGAGAGGCTCGTCTCGCGGCTTCCGGAACTGGCGGCGCTGGACTCGGTTCCGCAGGATGCTCGGTGGCATCCCGAAGGCGACGTGCTGACGCACTCGCTTCTCGCCGCGGATGCGGCGGCGGCACGCTGGGACGCCGCGCCCGGCCCGATCGACCGCCGGGAGATCGTCGTCCTGGCCGCACTGTTCCACGACGTCGGGAAACCCGCGACCACTCGGTCGGACGGCGACTCCGTGACCTCGCACGGCCACGCGGAACTCGGGGGAGAGATCGTCCTCCGGATGGGCGGTCGTCTGGGGTGGCCAGACAGAGAGACCACGGCCATCGCAGCGCTGGTCCGTCACCACATGGCGCATGTATCGGTTCAGGGCGACCCCACGCGCAGGGCCGTCGGCCGGCTCAGCAGGCGACTCGCCGATGCCGGGACCTCGCTCGCGGAGTGGTCCCTCGTGGTCGCCGCGGATGGTGCGGCACGCGGATCGGCCTCGACCGGATCCCGCGCCGAACCGTGGTTGCGTATCGCGTCCTCCATGGAATAGCCGGCTTGCTGTCCAGAAGCGACCGGTCGGCGAACCGCGCTCCGCTCAGTGCTCACCCTTGATCACGAAATAGGAGCCGCGGATCTCGCCCGCGAGCTTCGACCGCTGGCGTGCGAACTTGAAGGCCGACAGCTCCTCCGGGATTTCCATGCCGAGTGCCAGCTTGAAGCCGACCGCGCGCTTGCCCTCGTCGGCGAGCGTGTACATCACGTTGATCGCGAGGCCCGAGGCGTAGAAGACGTAGCCGAATCGGATCCCGTCCGCCTCGAATCCGCTCACCTCGAGCGCGGGGCTCGCGATCACGATGCCGCGCTCCTCGCGGAGGATGTCGGTCACCCATCGCAGCGTGTCCGGGTCCTCGTCCGGGGTGCTCACGGTGAACGGGGATCCGTACTTGTTGGTGATGTACCGCGCCTCGTTCGCGCGCAGCCCCGCCAGCGCTTCGGCGATGGGCGAGGATTCGAGACCCGCGGTCGAGACGGTGACGAAGTCGACGATGCTGCTCATGCGATGCTCCTCGGTGACGCTGTCGGGACGGATCCATTCTGTGACAGATCCGGTGCTTCTGCATCCGAGGGTGAGACGAGCGGGGAGCACAGCCCATCGGCGCTCCGCAGCGCGTCGCCTAACCTCGAGGCATGACGCGGAACAAGCCCTGGATCCTGTTCGACATCGGCGGCGTGCTCGAGATCGTCGACGACGGCCCGTGGCAGGAGGAGCTCAAGAACCGCTGGGCGGCCCGCGCCGCGATGACCCGCGCCGAGTACGACCTGGTGATCGCGGCGGCGGATCTTCCGCGCATCGATCTCGTGCGGGGCCGTGCCGAGGAGTACTGGGACGGGTTCGCGCAGGCGCTCGGGTTCACCGCTGAGCAACGGGACGAGGCGCTGACCGAGATGTGGGACTCGTACTGCGGCGACGAGAACACACCGCTGATCGACTACGCCCGCACGCTGCGCGGTCGCGCCGGCGTCGCGATCCTGTCGAACTCGGCCGATGGCGCCCGCGAAGAGGAGGAGCGCCGCTACGGCTTCTCCTCGGTCTTCGACCCGATCTGCTACAGCCATGAGATCGGCGCGAACAAGCCGGATCCCGAGGCGTACACCGCTGCCCTGGTGGCGATGGGTGCTGAGCCGGCGGACGTGTTCTTCATCGATGACCGCCGACAGCAGATCGACGGCGCTGCGCACCTGGGCATCCGCGGCATCGCGCACCGGGACAACGCGACGACGATCGCGGCCGTCGAGGACTTCCTGACGGCCGCGATCGGCTCCTGACCTCTGCGGAGGAGAGGCGTTCAGCCGGCGAAGGCGCGCATCAGCAGTGGCCGGGTGAGTCGAGTCGCGATCCACACCAGGGCGATGCCGGCGGCCAGGACCCCGACGATGGTCGCGATCGAGAGCGGCGCCGTGATCAGCGCGATCCCGAGCAGCGGGAAGATGAGCACGGCCGCGCAGAGGGCGGATCCCAGCGATGTCGTCAGCAGCGGCGACATGACCGCGCGCCGCCGCGCGGAATCCACGGTGCCTGCAGGAACGCCGAGGAAGTGCAGGCTGCGGTGCAGGTCCCGCTGGTCGAGGATGTCGGAGGCCTGCGTCACGGCCACCGAGCAGCCGACCATGAGGAAGGACGCCACGAGCGTGATGATGAGGCCGGTGCGCATGTCGGTGAGGAGCGCCAGATCCTGCGCCGTGGGATCGCCGGCGCTCATCACGTCCATGAGCGCGACACCCGTCCCGGCGAACACGGCCATGAAACTCGCCATCGCCACGCCGCTCACCTGACGCCAGGCGCCCTTCGAATCGTCGAGCACTATGCGCGCCGCAAGCAGACGCTGCGGGATCTTCGCCCGGCGCAGCTGCATCCGCGCGCCGATCTTCAGCACCCAGGGGCCGATGAGGTTCAGCACCAGGAGTCCGACCCCGAAGATCGCGACCAGGGCGGTGATCATGGCGATCGCTCCGCCGATGCCCGGCACCACGAACCCGGCGACGAATCCGGCGACGACCAGTGCGACGGCGATGATGGCGCGCACCCAGTGCGGCGTCGGCGGCGTGGTCCTGGTGCGCACGCCGAGCGGCGAGATCACCACGCGGCGCAGCCCGATCACCGCGCTCACGGTCGCGAGCAGCACGGTTCCGCCCGCGATGGCGGCCATGAGCCACGGTGGCAGCAGCACGGCGGCTCCCAGGGGCTCGCCGCGGAACGGGATGAGGCCCACGAGAGGCGCGAGGCCGAGGGCCAGCACCACTCCGCCGAGCACGCCGGCCGCCGCGATCAGGGTCGACTCGACCACGGCCACCACACCGACGCCGAACCCGGTGACGCCGAGCAGGCGCAGGGTCGACAGCCGCTCGTCCCGACGCCGGGCGGAGAGCCGGGCGGCAGCGCCGCCCAATGCGGCGAGTGGAAGCACCAGCAGCACGAGCGCGACAGCCGCCAGGATCTGATAGGTCAGGGCGTAGTCGTCGGTCCACTGCCAGAAGGCCTGGGCTCCGCCGACGACCGTCAGCACGAGAGCCGACACGACGGCGAAGGCGACCATCGGGATCACCACGACCCCGGCGGATCCGGGCGCGGGACGCAGCAGCAGCCGCAGCGTCGCGGCGTTCACGCGGCGACCGCCGAGCCCACCACGAGGCCGTCGCGGACCGCGATCGTGCGTGAGCAGCGCGCGGCGACCTGCGGGTCATGCGTCACGACGACGAGCGTGCGACCCTGACCCGTGGTCGACCAGAGCAGCGCATCCATGACCTCGGACGAGGTCGCGGAGTCCAGAGCGCCGGTCGGCTCGTCCGCGAACACGATGCTCGCGCCGGTCACCTGCGCGCGGGCGATCGCGACGCGCTGCGCCTGCCCGCCGGAGAGCTCGCCGATCCGGCGGTCCTCCATGCCCTGGAGGCCCAGCGCGGCGAGCCAGCCCGCCGCGCGCTGCGTCGCCTCCGCGCGCGGCACGCCGGTGATCATCGCGGCGAGCGCGACATTCTCCACCGCGGTGAGCTCCGGCATCAGGAGTCCCTGCTGGAACACGAACCCGAACGACTCGCGGCGCAGCCGTGATCGTGCCGATTCTCCCAGCGCGCTGACCTCGACCGGGCTGCCCGCCGGGGGCGTGAACAGCACGCGCCCGGCATCGGGCCGGGTGATCCCGGCGAGCACATGCAGCAGGGTCGTCTTGCCGGATCCGGAGGCTCCCATGATCGCGACGGACTCCCCGGCGGAGATCCCGAGGTCGACGCCGGCGAGGGCGCGGGTGGATCCGAACGACTTGATCAGACCGTGGGCTTCGATGACTGCTGTGCTCATGCCTCCAGCCTCGTCGGCGCCGTCCGGCTGATCATCGGTCGCCGGAGTGAGGATCCGGCCCGGACGTCATCCTCCGGGATGATCCTCGGCGATGGATCAGTCGAGCACCTTCTTCCACGCTCCGCCGTAGGAGATCGGGACGAAGCCGAGCTGCTCGTTGATGGACAGCATCGGACGGTTCTCCTCCGCGTTGTACGTGACGACGCGCGTCGAGCGCGGAAAGCGCTCGTGCCAGGAGAGCAGCCCCGCGGTCTTCACGAGGAGACCCAGCCGGTGGCCGCGGTGCGCGGCCAGCACGAGGGTGTCGTTCTGCTGTGTGGCGCTGTCGTCGGCGCCCTTGAGCGAGAGCTCGTTGTACGCGCAGAGCTCGCCGGTCGCGATGTGCTCGGCCGCGGTGACCTGCACCGTATGGCCCATGTCCAGCCATCGGCGGTCCTGCTCGCGGACGCGATCCGCGTCCCAGGTCTCCTCCGGCGAGTCCATGGCCGCGTCCGGGGCGTCGGTCGACATGCGGGACTTCATCCACGCGTATCCGTCGAGCCGTTCCTCGGGCGTCGGCAGCAGCCACTGCACGACGCGGTATCCGGAAGCGGCCTCCTCGGCGGTGGCCCGCAGCGCCGGCAGATGCTCGTCCTCGCCCCAGCGGTACTCGCTGACGCGATCGACCTGCTCCAGGGTCCAGCCCTGCGCGAGCAGGAAGCGCGCGGTGTGGTCGCGCGGGACGCTGCCGAACCCGGTCGGCGGATCCAGCGCCGGGTCATCCGACGCAAGGTGCTCCGTCCACACCTGCAGGGTGCGTACGGCGTCGGCGCGCGCGAGGCGCTCCAAGTGGGCGGCGACGGCGGTGGCGATGCCTCGGCCCTGCTCCTCGGGGAGCACGTTGATCGCCATCGTGGCGGTCTCGCCGCCGCCGTCGCGCGAGATGTTCAGGAGCGCGATGCCGATCGTGCGCTCCCCGATGACGATCCGCCACTGGCGTCGGTAGGTGTACGCGTCAGGGGTGAGCAGGGGGAGCAGCTCATCCGGGGTGAAGCTGTCGTCATCGCGGCCGGACGCCGCTTCGAGAGTTCGGTTGCGTACATCCGCGTAGTCGCGGAAAGGGCCGGGCGCCCCCGCATCCGCCCGTGCGGGGAGCACGAGCGGATGCAGGGTCGCATCGGAGGGGAGGGAGATGAACGGGTCGTCGTTTCGAGCGCCGGTCATCAGAGCACCTGCCGGATCGAGCTGTGAGCCAGACGCTCGGCCTCGTACTGCTGGAGCACGCGGAGACCGTGGGCCTCGGCCAGCGCCGAGCGGGCCTGGTCCTGCGTCGTGGGCCGCGACCGCACGATGAGGTGCAGGGCGACGCGCAGGGCCACACGCTGGGTGAGCGACAGGTTGCGGAGCTCCTCCTCGCGGGGGAGCTGGATGGACAGGTCGCGCTCGGGAAGAGCGCGCTGCTTCGACTCGGTGGGAGGCGAAGCGTGCAATGCGGTATTCACGGTGATTCGCTTTCGTTGGTCGTGCCGGAAAGGCGGTTTCGCTCCACGCAGGGTCGTCCGGTGGGACGCCGCGACGTGTCACGGGTGAGGGGACGGATCCGGCGAAGGCGCCGGATCGTGCAGGCGACCGAAGGGATCGGCAGGATCGGATGATCGAGACGACCTGATGATCGACACGGAGGACCGTGGATCGGATCGCGGACGCCCGAAGGCGTCAGGCCGGCCTCAGGCCGGGACGAGGGAGCGCGTCTGTTCTACGCGTCGAAGCGCGCGCAGACGCCGGCGGAAGTCGCCGAAGACGCGTCGATCCCACGGAATGGGGTGAATGCGATGCGGTTTGTAATCATGTCGGCAACCTCCTTTCTCGGCTCGGGTTGTCACGCTAGCGGAGCTTCATAGAAGACGTCAAGCCGACACTCAGAAATCCCTGGACCTCGGGCGTTTCCCGCACGACCGCAGGGGTCGCCGCGATAGCGTAGACGCCGTGAACTCCGCCGATTGCCGAGCGTGCCCATGCACCTGAAGAGCCTGACCCTCAAGGGGTTCAAGTCCTTCGCGCAGCCGACGACGTTCGCCTTCGAGCCTGGCGTGACCTGCATCGTCGGGCCGAACGGATCCGGCAAGTCGAACGTCGTCGATGCGCTCGCCTGGGTGATGGGGGAGCAGGGGGCGAAGACCCTGCGCGGCGGCAAGATGGAGGACGTCATCTTCGCCGGCACCTCGACGCGCGGTCCGCTCGGACGCGCCGAGGTGCGGCTCACGATCGACAACAGCGACGGCGCGCTGCCGATCGAGTACGCCGAGGTGACGATCAGCCGCACGCTGTTCCGCAACGGCTCCAGCGAGTATGCGATCAACGGCGAGGGCTGTCGACTGCTCGACGTGCAGGAGCTGCTCAGCGACTCGGGTCTGGGCCGGGAGATGCACGTCATCGTCGGCCAGGGTCGCCTGGACACCGTGCTGCAGGCCTCGCCCGAGGATCGCCGCGGGTTCATCGAGGAGGCCGCGGGGATTCTCAAGCATCGCCGCCGCAAGGAGAAGACCCTCCGCAAGCTCGACGCGATGGAGACCAACCTGACCCGGCTGAGCGACCTGGCAGGGGAGATCCGGCGCCAGCTGAAGCCGCTCGGGCGCCAGGCCGAGATCGCGCGGGACGCGCAGACCATCGCAGCCGTCGTTCGTGACGCCAAGGCGAGGATCTTCGCGGACGATGTGGTGACGCTGCGCACGGCGCTCGCGGACCACACCCGCAACGAGCACGAGCGCCACGCCGAGCGCGTGGTGCTGAGCGAGCAGGGCGACCTCGTCCGCTCCGAGATGGTCAGGCTCGAGGCGCTGCAGAACTCCGCGGCCGTCGATGAGGCCCGGAGGGTCGCGTTCGGGCTGGAGCAGGTCCAGGAGCGCATGCGCGGACTTTTCACGCTCGCCAACCAGCGGCTCGCGCTGCTCGGCTCCGACGAGGACGACGCCGCGGTCACGGCGGTGACCGTGACCCAGACGACGATCGACGAGGCGAAGGACGAGGTCGAGGAGATCTCGTCGGGGATCGGTCGCGCGCAGGACGCGGCGCACGAGGCGACCCGCGAGGTCGCGAACGCGCGCGCCGAGCTCGACGCGCTCGATGTCGACATCGCCGAGCAGAGCGCGCTGGTCTCCGCGCATGACATGCGACTCACGACGCTGCGCGGACAGGCCGAGGCCGCCGCATCCGCCCTGGCAGCCGTTCGCGGCGCCGTGCTCCGCCAGGAGAATGCGCTGGAGGCCGCGCACGGACGTCGCCGCGAGGCCGCTGAGGCGCGCGAGCGGATCGAAGAGGGCGAAGCGCCCGAGGGCACTGCCGCGGAACATGCCGAGGCGTACGAGCGCGCGCAGGCCAGGGCCGTCTCCTCCGAGACCGCGCTCGGCGAACTGCGCGAGCGGCTGCACGCGGCCGAGCGCGAGTCCGAGGCGCTCACCGCGAAGGCCGCGGCACTGGGCAGTGCGATCGCCGTCACGGGCGGCGCCGCGGAGATCGTCGCGGCCGGTCACGCCGGCGTGCGGGGGCTCGTCGGCGACGCGGTCCAGGTCAAGCCGGGGTTCGAAGCGGCGGTCGCCGCCGTGCTCGGCCCGCTCGCCGAGGGCGTGCTCGTCGACGATGCCGCCGCGGCGTTCGCCCTCGCCGGCGACGACGAGACGGCAGGCGCCTACGACATCGTCATCGCACAGGGCGCGTCGGTCGCCGTGTCCGATGCGGGGATCGCGGGTGCGACCCCCGCGGCGCAGGTCGTGACGGCGCCGGCCGGAGTGCTCGGCATCCTCTCGCACGTCGTGATCGTGGAGGACCTGACCGCGGCGCGTTCGGCCCATGCGGCCGCGGTCGCCGCAGCCGGGGTGCCGCTCACGATCGTGACGCGCTCCGGCGAGGTGCTCACCGCTCACACCCTGCACACGGGATCCGGCGGGGAGCGCTCCCGGCTCGAGCTCGTCGCCGAACGCGACGCGGCCGTCGACCGCCTCGACGAGGTGCGCGTCGTCGTCGACTCGCTGCGCGAGGCGCGCGAGGACGCGACCGAGGCGCTCGAGACCGCACGGCGCGTGTCCCGCGATGCGCTGCGCACCCTGCGCGAACACGACGCGGCACTGGCCACGCACACCGAGCAGGTCAACCGGGTGGCCGTGCAGCACGAATCCGCGATCGCCGAATGCGAGCGCCTCGAGTCGGGACTCGTCCAGGCCCAGTCGACCGTCGCGGATGCGGAAGCACACGCGGACACGGCGAAGGATGCGCTGGCGGAGGCCGAGTCGGCGCCGCGCCCCGTCCTGGACGTCTCCGCACGCGATGGCCTGCTGGAGGCGCTCGAAGCGGCGCGCGAGGCCGAGCTCGAAGCGCGCCTCGGCGTCGAGACGATGCGTGAGCGCGTGCGGGCGGCCCAGACGAGAGTCGCCTCGCTCGAACGCCAGCGCGAGCGGGAGCGGGAGGCCGCCGCGGAGGCCGCACGGCGTGCGGTGATCCGGCGCGCTCAGCGCGAGACCGCTTCGGGGGTCGCCGCGGAGCTGCCGCGGATCCTGGACTCGGTCGACCGCTCCGTGGCCGAGGCCCGTCTGGCGCTGGTCGCCGCCGAGTCGGCGCGGTCGGCGCAGAACGAGGAGCTCGGCGAGCTGCGGCGGCAGGATTCCTCGATCCGCGAGCGCCTCGCCGGCCTCACCGAGAGCGTGCACGGGCTCGAGCTGCAGATCCACGAGAAGAAGCTGCACCTGTCCAGCCTGCTCGAGCGGGTGCAGTCCGAGCTCGCTCTGGATGAGGACATCCTGGTCGCGGAATACGGTCCGGACCAGTTGGTTCCCCGCGATGTCCTGGTGGTCGTGGCGGATCAGGACGACCTCGTGGAGGAGCCGGATGCGGACGATGCTCCGGCGGATCGCGAGCCCTCGGGGATTCCGTTCGACCGTCGTATCCAGCAGCGCCGTCTGCAGGAGGCGGAGCGCAAGCTCGCCCAGCTCGGCAGGGTGAATCCGCTCGCGCTGGAGGAGTTCGCGGCGCTCGAGCAGCGGCACGCGTTCCTGACGGAGCAGCTCGCGGATCTCACCAAGACCCGACAGGATCTGCTCACGATCATCACCGAGCTCGACGAGCGGATGCAGACGATCTTCGCGTCCGCGTTCGAGGACACCCGCCAGGCGTTCGGCGAGGTCTTCCCGCTGCTCTTCCCCGGCGGCGCCGGCAGCATCTCGCTCACCAATCCCGACGATCTGCTGAACACCGGCATCGAGGTCGCGGTGCGCCCGGTCGGCAAGAAGATCGAGCGGCTCTCGCTGCTGTCCGGCGGGGAGCGGTCGCTTGCGGCCGTCGCCCTGCTCGTCGCGATCTTCAAAGCCCGCCCCAGCCCGTTCTACATCCTGGACGAGGTCGAGGCGGCGCTCGATGACGCGAACCTCGGTCGCCTGCTCACGGTGTTCGAGCAGCTCCGTGCCAGTTCGCAGCTGCTCGTCATCACGCACCAGAAGCGCACGATGGAGATCGCCGACGCGCTCTACGGCGTCTCGATGCGCCAGGATGGCGTGTCCGCGGTCGTCGGCCAACGGGTCGGAGATCGTGCGGCGGCGACGGTCTGAGCCGAGACGTCGCACGGCGGGCCGCGTGCCGTCGGCGAACACGCCGGGTTCGTCGGGCTGCTCCCCGTAGGCTGGGGGGCATGGCGGAGAAGTCCTGGTCCCTCGGTCGCGCGCTGCGCGGCATGTTCGTCAAGCCCACGATCGATGAGGACACCTGGGACGACCTCGAGACCGCGCTGCTCACCGCCGACTTCGGCCCCGACATCACCGAGCGCCTGGTCGAGGAGCTGCGCGCCAAGGTCGAGAAGTACCGCACGACGGATCCGAAGGATCTGCAGCGGATGCTCCGGGAGACGCTCGAGGAGCACTTCGCGAAGTTCGACACCACGCTGAAACTCACGGAGCGCCCGGCCGTGGTGCTCGTCGTCGGCGTGAACGGCGTCGGCAAGACCACCACGATCGGCAAGTTCACGAAGTTCCTGCGCGGCTACCAGCGCTCCGTCGTCGTGGGCGCCGCCGACACGTTCCGCGCCGCCGCCGTCGAGCAGCTGGCCACGTGGGCGCAGCGTGCGGGAGCCGCGATCGTGCGCCCGCAGCAGCACGGGCAGGATCCGGCGTCCGTCGCGTTCCAGACCGTGGACTACGCCAAGCGCGAAGGCACGGAGATCGTGATCATCGACACCGCGGGGCGCCTGCACACCAAGGGCGGGCTGATGGACGAGCTGTCCAAGATCCGCCGCGTCGTGGAGAAGCAGGCGCCGATCAGCGAGGTGCTGCTCGTGCTCGATGCGACCACCGGTCAGAACGGCGTCCTGCAGGCGGAGGCGTTCCTCGAGCACGCGGGCGTGACAGGGCTCGTGCTCACCAAGCTCGACGGCTCCGCGAAGGGCGGATTCGTCCTCGCCGTGCAGGAGCGAACCGGCATCCCGGTCAAGCTCCTCGGCCAGGGCGAGGGCATCGACGACCTCACCGGCTTCACGCCGCACGTGTTCGTGCAGGCGCTCGTCGGAGCCTGATTCCGTGATGATGACGAACGGGTCCGCGGCACGCGCGCGACGGACTACCGCCTCGCGCGCAAGGCTGGTTTTATAGCGGTATGGCGATCGAACACGACTTCTTCGGACTGCTGTCCTCGGGACCGGACGGATCGATCTTCTGGTCCGAGACGGTGGAGTTCGGCGACCACGCGCTCACCGTGGATCTGACCGCGCCCGACCAGGAGGACGTCTCCCGGGAATCGCTCGACATCGCCGCCGCCTTCGTCTCGGGGCTCGAGGCCATCGACGACAAGGCCCGCCGCGGGATGCTCTCCGAGGTCGACGACCGCACGAGCGAGGTCACCGAGTACATCCTGCAGCAGCAGGAGGAGTACGGCGATGAGCTCAACGACTACCTCGTCGACGTGAGCGGTGACGCCGCGGTCGACATCATCCGCTCGCTGCAGCTGATGAGCATGACGCTGCTCGTGGACGAGCACGGCGGCAGCGAGCCGTTCGCGGTGCTCGAGTACGCGCTCGATGCCGACGGCGCCGACGATGTGCTGCTGGTGAACTTCGGATCCGACGGCTCCGTGCTGTCGGTCATGAGCGCCGACTGAGCGCCGCTGTGTCGCGGAGTCTCACCGACGCCGAGCGACGCATGCTCGCGGCGATGATCGCGCGCGGCAGCACTGATGGCGTGGTTTCTGCCGCCGACAGGGAACGCTGGAACGTGGACGCGGCGACGATGCTCGCAGGACGCTCGTGCGGATGCGGACGATGTCCGTCCATCGAGTTGCTGGACGAGTCCGGTGGGGAGATCGTGGGCCCTGACCGTCTCGTCCTGTCCGGTTGGATCGACGCCGACTCTCCGAAAGGTGCGGCGACGCTCCTTCTCTTCATCGACGGCGGCCGTCCGAGCTATCTTGAGCTCGCTCCGTTGGCCGACAACATCTACGGAGAGTTTCCTGACCCGGCGGTGGTGACCCCCTACTGAGTGCGATCCCACGCATCCCGAGACGGGAACGCGTCCGGATCGCAGGATGAACGAACCGCCGGACGAGGATGCCCCCCTGCCTCCCGTCCGGCGATCCGCGTCTCAGACGGCTTGAGCGAAGCCGAGGTCTGCGCTGGCGGCGATGTGCGCCAGGTGCGGCGGGATCTCGCGGCCCTTGGATGCCATGGACTGCGCCCACAGCCGGCCGGCGCGGTACGAGGAGCGCACCAGCGGACCGGCGAGCACGCCGAGGAATCCGATCCGCTCCGCCTCCTCCTTGAACGCGACGAACTCGTCGGGCTTCACCCAGCGAGACACCGGAAGATGGCGGGGCGTGGGACGGAGGTACTGGGTGATCGTGATGATGTCGCAGCCCGCGTCGTGCAGGTCCTGGAGCGCCTGCACGACCTCCTCCGGCTCCTCGCCCATGCCGAGGATCAGATTCGACTTGGTGATGAGCCCCGCCTCGTGCCCCTGCGTGATGACGTTGAGGGAGCGCTCGTACTTGAACGCGGGACGGATCCGCTTGAAGATGCGCGGCACGGTCTCGACGTTGTGCGCGAAGACCTCGGGGCGCGCGTCGAAGATCTGGCCCAGGAACGCCGGATCCGCGTTGTGCTCGTTCGCGAGCAGCTCGACACCGGTGTTCGGGTTGAGTTCGTGGATCTTGCGCACCGTCTCGGCGTTCAGCCAGGCCCCCGTGTCGGGGAGGTCGTCACGGGCCACGCTCGTGACGGTCGCGTAGCGCAGACCCATCTGCTGCACGCTCTCGGCCACGCGGCGCGGCTCGTCGGTGTCGTAGGCGTCGGGCTTGCCGGTGTCGATCTGACAGAAGTCGCAGCGGCGCGTGCACTGCGAACCGCCGATGAGGAACGTCGCCTCCTTGTCCTCCCAGCACTCGAAGATGTTGGGGCAGCCGGCCTCCTGGCAGACCGTGTGCAGGCCTTCGTCCTTCACGAGAGAGTGCAGGGCCTTGTACTCCGGCCCCATCCGCGCCTTGGTCTTGATCCACTCCGGCTTGCGCTCGATCGGGGTCTCGGCGTTTCGGATCTCCAGGCGCAGGAGCTTGCGGCCCTCGGGAGCGGCGCTCACGCGGCCACCTCCGCCGCGTACTCGGCAGCGAATGCGGCGGCCACCGCATCGACGATGTCGGCGGGGGAGACCTCGCGGCCGATCACCTCGCTCACGGTGGTGACACCGGCGTCGGTGATGCCGCAGGGGATGATGCCGCGGAAGCCGGCGAGGGTGTTGTCGCAGTTGATCGCGAAGCCGTGCATGGTCACGCCCTGCTGCACGCGCACTCCGATCGCGGCCACCTTGTCCTCGCTGAGCGGCCGGCGCACCCACACGCCACTGCGACCATCGACCTGGTATCCGTCCACGCCCAGGGGGCGCAGCACGTCGATCAGTAGGCGCTCCAATCGGCGGACATGGGCGACGACGTCCATGGGCTCCGGCAGACGCACGATGGGATAGCCCACGAGCTGTCCCGGTCCGTGCCACGTGATCTTCCCCCCGCGGTCGACGTCGACCACGGGCGTGCCGTCCTGGGGGCGCTCCTGAGGTTCGGTGCGCTTGCCCGCCGTGTACACCGCCTCGTGTTCGAGGAGCAGCAGCGTGTCGGGACGGGTGCCCGCCACGATCTCGGCGTGCACGCGCCGCTGCAGATCCCACCCGTCGAGGTAGGGGACGAACTCGGGGGCGAGGCCCACCGTCTGGATGTCGAGCATGGCCGACCCTTCTGGTCGAGTTGTTGTATGCGGTTCAATAATAGGGGTGAATCGACGGGTGCGCGCATCGCGATACGGTGGCGTGGTGACCACCCCTGCCCGCGGCGTCGGCCGCCCCCGGGTCTCCTCGCGCGAGACGATCGCCGAAGCGGCCTGCGAGCTGTTCCTGGAATCCGGGTACGAGGGCACGTCGATCGCCGGCATCGCGCAACGCGCCGGCGTGAGCAGGTCGAGCTTCTTCAACTACTTCTCCTCCAAGAGCGATGTGCTCTGGTCCGGTTTCGACGAGCGTCTCGATCGCGCGGTCGCAGCGCTCGAGGCTCCGGGTGCCGGCGCCGATTCGGCGGGGATCGAGGCTGTGCTCGCCGCGATCCTGGAGGGGCTCGAGCCGGATCCGCTCGCCCTCGCCTTCGGCAACGCGCAGGCCATGGGACTGGCGGAGGAGCTGCAGCGCGAGTCCGCACTGCGCCAGGGCAGGCTCGCCACCGCACTGTCCGAGGCCGCGCGCGGCGCGGGCGTGGAGCGCATCAGGGCCGACGTGCTCGGCGCCGCCTACGCGATCGTCGTGCTGTCGTCGCTGCGCGTCTGGGCCGAGGGCGGTGCGGGTCACGGGTCGCCGCTCGCGCAGCTGCAGCACGCGCTGCCGCGCATCGCCGATCTGCACTGGGGCTGACGCGCCGCGGATCGGGGATCCGCTCGCGTAGAATTGCAGCACCATGGCTACATTTGGCACGCTTTCCGATCGGCTCACCGAGACCTTCCGCAATCTGCGCACGAAGGGCAAGCTGACCGCCGCCGACATCGACGGCACCGTCCGCGAGATCCGACGCGCCCTGCTCGACGCCGACGTCGCGCTGCCCGTCGTCAAGGACTTCACCGCGAAGGTGCGCGAGCGCGCCCTGGGCGACGAGGTCAACAAGGCGCTGAATCCCGCGCAGCAGGTCGTGCAGATCGTCAACGAGGAGCTCATCGCGATCCTCGGCGGCGAGCAGCGCCGCCTCGAGTTCGCGAAGAACCCGCCGACGGTCATCATGCTCGCCGGACTCCAGGGATCCGGAAAGACGACCTTCGCCGGCAAGCTCGCCAAGCAGCTGCAGGGCGAGGGGCACACGCCCCTGCTCGTCGCCGCCGACCTCCAGCGCCCGAACGCGGTGACCCAGCTCACCGTCGTCGCCGAGCAGGCGGGTGCCACCATCTACGCGCCGGAGCCGGGCAACGGCGTCGGCGACCCCGTGCGGGTGTCGCGCGACGGCGTCGAGCACGCCCGCCGCCAGCAGCACGACATCGTCATCATCGATACCGCAGGACGCCTCGGCGTCGACGCCGAGCTCATGAAGCAGGCCGCCGACATCCGTGCAGCGGTGGATCCGGACGAGGTCCTGTTCGTGATCGACGCGATGATCGGTCAGGACGCGGTCAACACCGCGAAGGCGTTCCAGGACGGCGTGGACTTCACCGGCGTGGTGCTGTCCAAGCTCGACGGCGACGCCCGCGGTGGAGCCGCGCTCTCCGTCGCCTCGGTCACGGGCCGCCCGATCATGTTCGCGTCGACGGGCGAAGGTCTCGAGGATCTGGAGCCGTTCCACCCCGACCGGATGGCGAGCCGGATCCTCGATCTCGGTGACATCCTGACCCTCATCGAGCAGGCGCAGAGCGCGTTCGATGAAGCTGAAGCGCTCAAGGTCGCGGAGAAGCTCGCGACCGAGTCCTTCACGCTCGAGGACTTCCTCGAGCAGATGCAGCAGCTCAAGAAGATGGGCTCGATGAAGAAGATGCTCGGGATGCTCCCGGGCATGGGTCAGATGAAGCAGCAGCTCGAGGACTTCGACGAGCGCGAGATCGACCGCACTGAGGCGATCATCCGCTCGATGACGCCGGGGGAGCGCCGCAACCCCAAGGTGCTCAACGGGTCCCGCCGCCTGCGCATCGCGCGCGGCTCCGGCATGACCGTCACCGACGTGAATCAGCTCGTGCAGAGGTTCGAGCAGGCTGCCAAGATGATGAAGACCGTCGCCCGCGGCGGCACCCCGAACATCCCCGGCATGGGCGCGATGCCCGGCATGGGGCGTCCCGGCGCCTCCTCGAAGCGCGGCAAGAAGGCCAAGGGCTCCGGTTCCCGATCGGGCAACCCGGCGAAGCGCGCCGCTGAGAATGCCGGGCTGGCCACGAGCCAGGCCGCGACCGGATCCGGCTTCGGCCTGGGCGGGCAGCCGGCGCCGAGCGAAGCCGACATGGCCGAGATCCAGAAGCTCTTCGGCAAGAACTGACAGAGTCGCCCACGGGGCGCCGAGCCCGTTCCGGCTCGGCGCCCCGTGGCGTATGAACGCGGTGTCGACGCGGGCGAACATCGGATCTTTCCCGGGCGCACTCCTCGACGCGCCGAGAAAGATCCTCGCGCGACGACACTAAAACGTTATAGCCTGGGCGCGGCTTCGCATCGCCCGCTAAGGGGACGCGGATCCGCTACGCAACGGAGCGCAACCTGGAGGGTGCACATGGCTGACCTGAACCGCAGAACATTCCTGACCGTCGGAGGTGTCGGACTGGCGGCGCTGCTGGCCGGTGCACCCGGCATCGCGACGGCGGCGGTGCGTCCCGCCGCCGGAACCGGCGCTACCGGAACCGGCGCCGCCGCGCCCGTGCCGGCGTCAGGGGGCACGCCGCCCGGCCCGTACACCTTCGGCTGGGCCGCCGACGACCTGCTGGCCTTCGATCCCGGAACGACGCCGTGGGCGCCGCACCTGCGCTGCCTGATCCCGCGGGCCACGCGGATCGCGCCCTTCGCCGCGACGCAGGCGCATCCCGATCTCGATCCCGCGGTGCAGCTGTCCACGCTCACGATCGACGACGCGGGAAGCATCTACGAGGGGCACAACCAGGCGATCGGCCTCGAGGCGCAGGTGTACACCCAGCGCTACTGGTCGTACATCGACATCTTGGGCACCTGGCACGGACAGGTCAAGGGATCGGCGCCCATCGAGATGATCGACGGACAACGCGCCCCAGGACGCCCTTATGGCGTGATCGACATCCCCAACCCCGGATGGACCGAGGCCGCGCACAAGAACGGCGCGCGGTCGATCGGGGGCTGGTTCTGGCCGCGCCCCGTCGACTTCGACGCCTTCCTCGTGCAGGCCGGCGACGGGTCCTTCCCTGTTGCGGACAAGATGATCGAGATCCGGAAGTACTTCGGATTCGACGGGCTGTTCATCAACCAGGAGGGCAGCGTCAGCGCTGCGCAGATCGCGAAGTTCCAGGACTTCCTGCGCTACCTCAAGCGCACCGATCCCGACTTCTATCTGCAGGGCTACGACTCGGCCGACTTCGACAGCGGCGAGGTCAGCTACGAGAACAGGTTGAGCGAGAACAACCTGCGCTGGTTGGGCACGCCGGACGCGCCGATCTACGACTCCCTCTTCATGAACTACTGGTGGCAGGCGACGACCGGCGGTGCGGACCGCGATCTCAGCAAGAGCGCCGCGTCGGCCGTCGCCGCCGGCCGTGACCCGCGCGAGGTGGGCTTCGCCGGTGTCGAGCACCAGAAGGGCGGATTCCGGCCGGAGGAGGACTTCGGCAGCGTCGCAGGCCCCGGACGGCCCGCGCCGACCTCCGTGGCGTTGTTCGTGGACTCGCAGATCTGGCTGAACGGATCGTGGGACGGCACGACCTCCACCGCGGACGGACGCGCGACGTATCGCGATCTGGAGCAGCGGTTCTGGTCCGGCCCGACGGGGAACCCCGGGACCTCGGGGCGCCTCGAGCCCCGGACGCCTCCGTATCGCACCGACACGCTGAACTACCGGCAGTGGGACGGCATCGCGCACTGGATCACCGAGCGCTCTCCATACGGCGGCCTGCCGATCGCGACCGACTTCAACGTCGGCGTCGGATCCGCGTTCTTCCTCGAGGGCGCGAAGGTGCGCGACAGGGGCTGGGACAACATGGGCAGCGCGGACAGGGCGCTCACCTGGCAGTTCTGGACGGAGGGCGATGTCGTCGTCACGCTGGACGAGTCGGCCAGCTACGGCAGCGGGCACAGCCTCTCTCTGCGCGGCGGGGGAGTGATCCACCTGTTCAAGACCGACCTGACGGCCGACAAGGCGATCGCGGTCGAGGTCCGCGCCCAGGGCGTCCAGACGATCGATCTCGGGGTCACCTGGCAGGATGCGCCGTCCGTGGTCGACTGGCAGCCGCTCGCGAAGTCGGATCCCGCGGGCTGGGACGGCTGGACGGGCGGTGTGAACGCCCGCGGCCGTCGCATCGCGCGGATCTCGCTGCGGACGAGCGGCGACGGCCGCATCGGCCGGGTGTCTCTGCGGGAGGCCGGGAAGCCGCTCAAGCCCGCGACGCCGACGGGCTTCCAGGTCGCCGATGCGGGCGATGCCGGCGACGGGAAGCGGCATCTGACCTTCGCCTGGGACCTCCGGTCCGATGCCGTGGGGTACGACGTGCTGCAGATCGGCGGCTCCGGCACGACCTGGCTCGGTCGTGTGCACCGCGATGTGTTCTTCGCGGAGGCGGTCGATCTCTCCGGAGGGCGTCAGTTCCAGCTCGTCGCGTTCGGCGGCGACCTGCACCGCAGCGCCCCGGCCAAGGCCGTCCTGAACCCGTGACCCGGGGGTCGGCGCTCGCCGGCCGACACGAAGAAGGCGGTCCGGAGGGTTCACCTCCGGACCGCCTTCGTCGTGTGTCAGGTCACTTCACGTCGTCGTCGACCCAGTCCATCGACTTCGTGACGGCCTTGCGCCACAGCCGCAGCTGGCGGTCGCGCTCTGCGGCGTCCATGGTGGGCTCCCAGCGGCGGTCCTCCTGCCAGTTGGCGGCGAGGTCCTCCAGGCCGCTCCAGAATCCGACCGCGAGGCCGGCCGCGTACGCCGCGCCGAGCGCGGTGGTCTCGGCGACCACGGGACGCACCACTGGCACGCCGAGCACGTCGGCCTGGAACTGCATGAGCGCGTCGTTCGCGACCATGCCGCCGTCGACCTTGAGCTCGGTGAGGTCCACTCCGGCGTCGGCGTTGACCGCGTCGAGCACGTCGCGGGTCTGGAACGCCACGGCCTCGAGCGCGGCGCGTGCGATGTGGTTCTTGTTCGCGTAGCGGGTCAGACCCACGATCGCGCCGCGGGCGTCCGGACGCCAGTACGGCGCGAACAGGCCGGAGAACGCCGGCACGATGTACACGCCGCCGTTGTCGTCGACCTGGCGGGCCAGCTCCTCCACCTCGGGGGCGGAGGAGATGATGCCGAGCTGGTCGCGCAGCCACTGGATGAGGGATCCGGTGACCGCGATCGAGCCCTCGAGCGCGTAGTGCGTCGGCCCGTCGCCGAGCTTGTAGCCGACGGTGGTGAGCAGCCCGTTCTTCGAGTGGACGATCTCCTCGCCCGTGTTGAAGATCAGGAAGCACCCCGTGCCGTAGGTGTTCTTGCTCTCGCCGGTGTTGAACGCCGCCTGACCGAAGGTCGCCGCCTGCTGGTCGCCCAGGATGCCGGCGATCGGGGTCTCCCGCAGCAGCGAGGAGTTCTCGGCAGCGCCGTACACCTCGGAGGAGGAGCGGATCGACGGCATCATCGACTTCGGAACCCCGAACGCCTCGAGGATGTCGTCGCGCCACTGCAGCGTCTCGAGGTCCATGAACATGGTCCGCGAGGCGTTGGTGACGTCGGTCGCGTGCACGCCGCCGTTCACGCCGCCGGTCAGGTTCCACAGCACCCAGCAGTCCGTGGTGCCGAAGAGCAGGTCGCCGGCCTCGGCCTTCTCGCGCGCGCCTTCGACGTTCTCCAGGATCCAGGCGATCTTGGTGCCGGAGAAGTAGGTCGCCAGCGGCAGGCCGACGATCTCCTTGAACCGCTCGACGCCGCCGTCCGCCGCGAGCCGGTCGACGATGGGCTGGGTGCGGGTGTCCTGCCAGACGATCGCGTTGTAGATCGGCTTGCCGGTGGTCTTGTCCCAGACCACCGCGGTCTCGCGCTGGTTGGTGATGCCGACCGCGGCGATGTCGTGGCGCGTCACGTTGGCGCGCGCCAGGGCGATGCCGATGACCTCCTGGACGTTCGCCCAGATCTCGGAGGCGTCGTGCTCGACCCAGCCGGCCTGCGGCAGGATCTGCTCGTGCTCCTTCTGACCGGTGGCGATGATGCTGCCCTTGCGGTCGAAGATGATGGCGCGGCTCGAGGTCGTGCCCTGGTCGATGGCGATGACGTAATCAGCCATGTGCAGTTCTCCTTTGAATAGCGGTTCGGGTTACTTTGCGAGGTGCAGCAGCACCGGCGAGAGCAGCGCGGCGATGGTTCCGCCGAGGAGCGGGCCGACGACGGGCACCCAGGAGTAGGCCCAGTCGCTCGATCCCTTGCCCTTGATCGGGAGGATCGCGTGCGCGATGCGCGGACCGAGGTCACGGGCCGGGTTGATCGCGTAGCCGGTCGGACCACCGAGCGAGGCGCCGATCGCGACGACGAGGAGGGCGACGGGAAGCGCCGACAGCGCGCCGAGACCACCGGGGGTGCCGATCTTGACGTCGCCGTAGTCCGCGAACGCGAAGATCACGAACACGAGGACGAAGGTGCCGATGATCTCGGTGACCAGGTTCCAGCCGTAGGAGCGGATCGCCGGGCCCGTCGAGAAGACGCCGAGCTTGTTGGCCGGCTCCGGCTCCTCGTCGAAGTGCTGCTTGTAGGCGAGCCAGCAGAGCACGGCGCCGATGATCGCACCGAGCAGCTCCGCCCCGGTCGCGACCGCGTAGTGGGTGAAGTCGATCCCCTTCGTGGGGTCGAGCAGGTGCTGCACGAACAGACCGATGCCGACCGCGGGGTTCAGGATCGCTCCGGAGTAGGCGGAGACCAGAACACCGGCGAAGACCGCCAGGCCCCATCCCCAGTTGACCATCAGGAAGCCGCCGTTGAAGCCCTTGTTCTTCACCAGCGCGACGTTCGCCACGACGCCGCAGCCGAGCAGGAGCAGCATCGCGGTGCCGACCAGTTCGGAAACGAAGTAGAGGCCCATATTCACATCAGGCATGTCTCCATTGACCTTTCGCAGAGCACCGGCCCCTCTGCCGGTGCGGTGTTCGAGTAGACGCCGAGAAGGGCGGCGCGGGGATCTCGCTACCCGCGGGTGCGGGCGACGAGGGAAAGTCCGTGCCGGGTGTTCAGCAGCTCGCGGGTCAGCTCGACCTCGCGCGCGGTGCGCGCGCGGTCCCAGCCCTTCAGCGGCGCGAGCGCCTCGGCGACCTCTTCGAGGATCTCCTCGGTCACGTCTCCGGTGAAGGCGAGGCTCGTGCGGCGCAGGACCACGTCTTCGAGGCGCACGATCAGCTCGTTCTGCACCATCCACTCGAGCTCGCGGGTCGAGAGCTGACCGCCGGCGAGGGGCGCGTCGGCACCCTGCTCGACGTACTGCCACACGTCGGCGGCGCGCGTGCCGTAGCGCTTGAGCAGCGGTTCGGCCCGCTCTCCGGCACCGGGCAGGTGCTGTGAGATCCAGGCGGCGCGTGCCGCGTCGTCCTGCGGGTAGTCCTTGCCGCCGCCGATCGCGCGGCCGAGGGTCGAGACGACGCGGGTGCGGCCCAGCAGATCCAGGATCTTGTCCGAGAGTGTCTCGCCGAGCGCTCGGAACGTCGTCCACTTGCCGCCGACGAGGCTGAGGTGCGGGACCGCGTGGCTGTTGTCGACCTCGACGCGGTAGTCCCGCGAGACGAATCCCGGCGCCGTGTCCTCGTGCCGGGGGAGCGGGCGGATCCCGCTGAACCGGTAGACGATCTGCTCGCGGTTCACGGCGATGTCCGGGAAGACGTGGTGAACGAGGTCGAAGAAGTAGTCGATCTCCTCCTCGGTGCACAGCGGCACCTCGCGGGGGTCGGCGTCGATGTCCGTCGTGCCGACCATGACCTTGCCCTTGAGCGGGTAGATCAGCACGATGCGGCCGTCGGAGTGCTCGAAGAAGATCTCGCGTCCGCGGGTCGCGGCGAGCAGCTCGGGGTTGTCCAGCACGATGTGCGAGCCCTTGGTGCCGCCCATGAAGCGGGTGAGCTCGCCCATGGCCTCGTTGGTGAGGTCGGTCCAGGGGCCGGACGTGTTCACGACGACGTCGGCGGCGATCGCGAACTCGGTGCCGCTCTCGCGGTCGCGCAGGAGCACGGCGTCGCCGTCGTGGCCGATCGCCTCGACGTAGTTCAGGGCGTGCGCACCCGGGTGCGCCGCGCGACCGTCCTGCAGCACGTCGAGCGCGAGGCGCTCCGGGTCGTGCATCGACGCGTCGTAGTAGGTCGCCGTGTACTTGATCTTCGGATCCATGGCGGGAAGCTCCGCGAGGGACTTCTTGCGGCCGAGGAACTTGTGCCGCGGCACCATGCCGCCGTCACGCGAGAACGTGTCGTAGATGGTCAGGCCCATCTTGATGAGGAACGCTCCGCGCTCCTGGGGCTTGCCCGACTTGTGCGTGAGGAAGCGCAGCGGCGCCGACAGGATTCCCGAGAAGGTCGAGTAGATCGGGATCGTCGTCTCGAGCGGCTTGACGAAGTGCGGGGCGATCCTCAGCAGCCCGTTGCGCTCGGTGACCGACTCCTTGACGAGGCGGAACTCGCCGTTCTCCAGGTAGCGGATGCCGCCGTGGATCATGTGGCTCGAGGCGGAAGAGGCACCGGAGGCGAAGTCGCCGCGCTCGACGAGGACCACGTCGACGCCCTGCAGAGCGAGGTCGCGGAAGGTGGAGATCCCGTTGATCCCGCCTCCGATCACCAGCACGGTGGTGCGGCCCGCTTCGCGGACTCGCGTCACCTCGGGGCGTTCTGCGGCGTTGTGGACGTGGTCGGTCATCTTCGTCTCCTTCCGGATTTCTCACAGCATTCCCCCAGCCGCCCGTATGGTCAAGCAGGCTGCACGAATGTGCAAGAATCGGTCGGATCGATCCTCGGAGGGCCAGGAATGGATGAACGGAAGCGCCAGTCGAAGGCCGTCGCCGCGCTCACGGCGGCACGGCTGTACTACCTGCAGGACAAGACGATGGACGTCATCGCGGAGGAGCTGGAGACGTCCCGGTCCTCGGTGTCGCGTCTGCTGAGCTATGCGCGCGAGGTCGGCCTCGTCGACATCAGGATCAACTCGCCCCTGGAGCACGCGGGGGAGCTCGAGCAGCAGCTGCACGACCGCCTGCACGTGACCGCGCACGTGGTGCCGATGCCGGAGAGCGTGACCGAGGTGGAGCGGCTGGAGCGCGTGGCGCTCACCGCCGGCCGCCTGCTCACCCAGATCATCGACTCGAACATGGTGGTCGGCCTCGCCTGGGGCTCGACGATCAGCGCGGTCAGCCGTGATCTCGGGCAGAAGGAGACCCGCGGCACGACCATCGTCCAGCTCAACGGCGCCGGCAACACCCTGACCAGCGGCGTGGAGTACTCGAGCGAGATCCTGCAGAGGTTCGGATCCGCCTTCGGCGCGCAGGTGCAGCAGTTCCCCGTGCCCGCGTTCTTCGACGACCCCCGTACCAGGGAGGCGATGTGGCGGGAGCGCAGCACACTTCGCGTGCTGGATCTGCAGGCCAAGATGGACCTCGCCGTGTTCAGCGTCGGCTCCCCGAGCGCCGAGGTGCCCAGCCGCGTCTACGTGGGCGGCTATCTCGGCCGCGACGACTACCGGAGCCTGCGCGAGGACAGGGCGATCGGCGACGTGGCGACCGTGTTCTTCCGCGCCGACGGCACCTGGAAGGACATCGCGGTGAACGCGCGTGCGACGGGGCCGGGGCTGGATCGGCTGCGCCGCGTCGCGCGGCGGTTCTGCGTCGTCGCCGGGGCGCAGAAGCTGCCCTCGCTGCGGGCGGCGATCGGTGCGCGGCTGGTCACCGACGTCGTGCTGGACGAGGGGCTCGCGCGTCAGCTCGTCGAGGGCTGATCCCTCGCGGCTCTCCGGACCGTCCTCCCAGGCCCTGGACCGGGCGCCGAGGAATCAGAGGGTCTCCGGGCCCGAGCGGAACTCGCGGATCAGGTGATCGACCACCTCGTGCAGGTCGCCACCTGTCGCGTCGGCGACCGCGACCTGGCGCTCGTAGCTGGCGCCGTCCCGCAGGATGTCCGCGACCCCGCCGAACTGCGCCGAGCACTGCAGCTCGGCGGCGATGGGGGAGAGGCGCTCCAGCTCCTCGGCCAGGTGCGCCCGCACCGAGCGCTGCGTGCCGTCGGCCGACACGATCACCTCGGCATCGAGCCCGTACCGCGCCGCGCGCCACTTGTTCTCGCGGTGGAACCACGGGGCGAGTACGGCGAGCGGTCGCCCCTCGTCGAGATCGCGCGAGAACGACTCCACGAGCACCTGAGTGAGGGCCGCCACGGCGGCGAGCTCACGCAGGGTGGACATGCCGTCGCAGGCGCGCACCTCGATCGTGCCCCAGCGCGGTGCGGGGCGGATGTCCCAGCGCACCTCCGTCGCATCGGCCATCACTCCTGTGCGCACCATGTCGTCGAGGTAGCCCTCGTAGGCCTCCCAGTCCGGCAGCGGCCAGGGCAGGCCCGCCGTCGGCAGCTGCTGGAAGACGAGGGCGCGGTTGGAGGCGTAGCCGGTGCGCTCCCCGGCCCAGAACGGGCTGGAGGCGGCGAGGGCCTGCAGGTGCGGCAGATACGAGGTGAGCGCGCCGACGATCGGCAGCACCTTGTCGCGGTCCTCGACCCCGACGTGCACGTGGATGCCCCAGATCATCATGTTGCGACCCCACCACTGGGTCTTCTCGATGAGCGAGTGGTAGCGCGTCTTGTCGGTGACCTGCTGATCGAACCACTGCGCGAACGGATGGCTGCCCGCGGACAGCAGCTCGATGCCGGCCGGATCCGTCGCCGCCCGCACGGCCGCGATCGCCGCCGCGATGTCCTCGACCGCCGCGGACACGGTGGACCCGATGCCGCTCGTGACCTCGATCGTGTTCGTCAGCAGCTCGCCCGTGACGGTGTGCCGCTCGTCGGCGCTCGCGCTCTCCAGATCGTGCAGGAGTTCTGGGGCGCGGCCGACGAGATCTCCGGTGGCCGGATCGGCGAGCATGAGCTCCCACTCCAGCCCGACCGTGGAACGCGGCGAGGAGGCGAACTCGATCGGCATAGGGCCTCGATTCGGTGCGGGAGGTCGTCGGCCAATGATCGCACGCGCGGCGCTAGCATGTGCCGTATGACGTTTTGCGACGGGTGCCGCGCATGAGCACTGGATCCATCCTCGTGCCTGCAGAGAGTCTGAGGGAACAGGTCGAGCGCATGATCGCGGCGCGGATCGTGTCGGGGGAGACGCCTCCGGGCGAGGTGCTGACCGTACCAACCCTCGCCGGCGACTTCGGCGTGAGCGCCACTCCGGTGCGCGAGGCCATGCTGAACCTCGCCCGCCGCGGATTCCTGCGGCCGATCCGCAACCGGGGCTTCCAGGTGACCGAGGTCTCCGCCGATGAGCTGCACCAGCTCACGGAGGTGCGCCTGCTGTTGGAAGCCCCGCCCATGCGACGAGTCGCCGGCGCGGTCGACGGAGCTCTCGCGAAGGAGCTGCGCGAGCTCGCCGACCGGATCGTCGCGGCGGGCAGGGCTCGCCGCTTCGAGGAGTACCTCGAGGCCGACACCGCGTTCCATCTCCGCGTCCTCGCGGTGACAGGGAACCAGAAGCTGGTCGACACCGTCCGCGAGCTGCGGCAGCAGACCCGACTCGTCGGACTGGTCCGCCTCGCGGACGCCGACGCCCTGGTGCCCACGGCCCTGGAGCACGCGGAGCTCGTCGACCTGCTGGAGGCAGGGGACGGCGAGGGCGCGGAAGCGCTCATGCGCCGCCACCTCGGTCACGTCGGCGGCGTGTGGAGCGGGCACGAGGAGCACTGAGCCGCAGCGCGCCCTTCCCTTCGGGTGTTGCGTGTGAGTAATGTGTCACACGGTAGTAACCACGTATGCAATGACGCATCCAGGAGGCCCTCACATGCACATCCGAACCGCACGCGCACTGCGCGCTTTGTCCGTCGTCGCCGCAGCAGGCGCACTGATCCTCACCGCCGGCTGCTCCGGGGGCCTCGCGGGCGGAGGCGACGGCGGATCGGGCGCTGCATCAGGCCCGATCAAGCTCGGCATGCTCGCCCCCTTCTCCGGCAGCGAGTCCGCGTTCGGCAACTACATGAAGAACGGGGCGCAGCTCGCGATCGACGAGATCAACGCCGACGGCGGGATCGACGGCCGCAAGCTCGAGCTCGAGGTGCAGGACGACGGCTGCGACGCGACGACCGCCGTCGCCGCCGCGAACAAGCTCGTCACCGATGGCGTGGTCGCGTCGGTCGGCGGCTACTGCTCCGGTGCCACGCTGCCCACGCTGCCGATCTTCAACGAGGCGAAGATCCCGATGGTGATCCCGGCGGCGAACTCGAACGAGCTCGTCAAGCAGAAGCTCCCCGGCGTGTTCCTCATCAACGGCACTGGCACCCAGCAGGCCGCGTCGGCGGTGAAGTACGCCCAGAAGTCCGGTGCGAAGACGGTCGCGGCGGTCAACGACGCCACCGCCTACTCGAAGGACCTCGCCGACTCGTTCGCGCAGCAGGCGAAGGACGCGGGCCTCACGGTCGACGTCAACGCGGTCATCACGCCCGGTGAGAACGACTACTCGGCCGTCGCGACGCAGCTCTCCGGCGCCAAGCCCGATCTCGTGTACTGGACGGGGTACTACCAGGAGGGCGGCCTGATCGCCCGGCAGTCCAAGGACGCCGGCTTCTCCGGGACGTTCCTCGTCGGCGACGGATCCGTCGATGCGAAGTTCGCCGAGATCGCGGGCAAGGGCTACACCGAGAACGTGCTCGGCACCTTCACGCAGACGCCGGACATGCTCAAGGGCGCCGACAAGTGGATCGCCGACTACAAGAAGCTCGCCGGCGCCGACCCCGGCCCGTACTCGACCCAGTCCTACGACGCGGTCAAGGTCGTCGCCGAGGCGATGAAGACGGCCAAGGGCACCGACTTCGACGGTGTGGTCAAGGCGCTCGAAGGCCTCAAGGACTTCAAGACGCTCGCCGGTCCGCTGACCTTCATGCCCGACCACACCCGGTCGGGCGGCGGCTTCGTGATCGTGTCGATCGATCCCTCCTCCGGCAAGTTCGTCCTCAAGGACGACCTGCAGGGCTGACCGCATCCGGGGGCGGCTCTCCGCGGCCGCCCCCGCCTCGGTCTCCGCTGCCCCGGAAAGGACATCCCTCGTGATGCAACTCATCTGGAACGGCCTCATCGTCGGCTCGTTCTACGCCCTCGTCGCGCTCGGCTACAGCATGGTCTACGGGATCATCAAGCTGCTCAACTTCGCGCACGGCGACATCTACATGCTCGGCGCGTTCGCCGGCTTCGCCACACTCTCGGCCTTCGGGATCTCGAACGAGTCATCGATTCCGCTGCTGCTCGTGATCCTCCTGCTTTCGATGGTGACGACCGGACTCATCGGCGTCGGCATCGAGCGGATCGCATACCGGCCCCTGCGCAAGAGCCCCCGTCTGGCGGTGCTGATCACCGCGATCGGCGTCTCCTTCACCCTGGAGTACGCCGTGCGGCAGATCTTCGGGCCGAACCCCGAGGCGTTCCCGGTGCGGCTCGAGTCCGCCGGCTTCGACTTCCTCGGCATGCGGATCACCCCGGCGCAGATCGTGCTCGTCATCATCGCCGCCGCCCTCATGCTCGTGCTCGCGCACATCGTCGAGCGCACCAGGCAGGGTAGGGCGATGCGAGCGATCGCCCTGGATCCGCAGGGCGCCCAGCTCATGGGCATCAACGTGAACCGGGTGATCGCGACCGTGTTCTTCATCGGATCGGCGCTCGCGGGCGCCGCCGGCGTCATGGCCGGTGCCTACTACGGCTCGATCGACTTCCTGATGGGCTTCATCATCGGCCTGAAGGCGTTCACGGCGGCCGTCATCGGCGGCATCGGCAACCTGTACGGCGCCATGCTCGGCGGCCTGCTGCTGGGCCTGCTGGAGTCGTTCGGATCCGCGTGGTTCGGCGGCGAATGGCGAGACGTCTTCTCGTTCGCCTTCCTCATCCTGTTCCTCACCTTCAAACCGACGGGGCTGCTCGGCGCCCGCGTCGTCGAGAGGATGTGACATGTCCGGCACCACCACCCCAGGCTCCGTGACCTCGGCGCTGCGCGACGCGAAGCTGCGTGCGCCCTCGCCGCTGTTCGACCGTCCGTCCACCCCGCGCGGCGTGTTCTCCTCTCAGCAGGGATTCCTGCGCGCCCTCGGCGGGCTGTGCATCGTGCTCCTCGCCGTGCTCCCGTTCCTCGACGCGTCGCGCTACACGATGTCGATCGCCACGAGCGCGCTCATCTACGTGATGCTGTGCATGGGCCTGAACGTCGTGGTCGGTTACGCCGGCCTGCTCGACCTCGGCTACATCGCCTTCTTCGCGGTCGGCGCCTACGTCTCGGGCATCCTCACCACCGTGGTGGGGCTGCCGATGTGGATGGCGCTGCCCGCGACGATCCTGTGCTGCATAGTGGCCGGCATCATCATCGGCGCGCCGACTCTACGTCTGCGCAGCGACTATCTCGCCATCGTCACGCTCGGTTTCGGCGAGATCATCCGGATCACCGCCAACAACCTGAAGATCACCGGAGGGCCCTCCGGCATCCACGGGATCCCGACGTGGAGCTTCGGAGACTGGAGCTTCGCCGACGGGCTCACGATCGGCGGGCTGGTGTTCCCGCAGCGCGTGCTGTTCTACTACTTCGTCGCGGCGATCGTCGTGCTCGTGGGCGTGATCGGCGCGGGCCGCCTCGCGAAGGGCAAGATGGGCCGCGCCTGGAAGGCCGTCCGCGACGATGAGGACGCCGCCGAGGCCATGGGCATCAACACCTACCTCGCGAAGATCTCCGCCTACATCATCGGCGCGGTCTGGGCGGGTGTCGCGGGTCAGCTCATGGCCACGCACCTGAGCGCGATCAGCCCGAACAGCTTCCAGTTCCTCTACTCCGCCCTGATCCTGATGGCGGTTGTGCTGGGCGGCATGGGATCCACCCCCGGCGTCATCATCGGCGCGCTGTTCGTCTCGCTCGCCCCCGAACTCCTCCGCGACTTCTCCGAGTGGCGCTTCCTCATCTTCGGCGTGCTGCTCGTGGTCGTCATGCTGTTCCGTCCCTCGGGACTCTGGCCCTCCACGGCGATCCTGCCGTGGCTGCGGAAACGGCGGCCGGTGCCGCCGCCCACCCAGGGGTTCCTCGCGCCGGTGCCGGTCGACGAGGACGAGACGCCGCTCGCGGCGGAGGATGCGACCGCGGAAGAGGGTGAGGGGCGATGAGCGCGCTGCTGGAGGTCTCGGAGCTGCGGCTGCAGTTCGGCGGGGTGAAGGCCGTCGACGGTCTCAGCTTCTCGGTGCAGGAGGGCGAGATCCTCGCGGTGATCGGGCCGAACGGCGCCGGCAAGACGAGCGCGTTCAACTGCATCTCCGGGTTCTATCTGCCGACATCCGGATCCGTCGTCTTCGACGGCAAGGACATCGTGCGGGAGGCGCCGGGCTTCTGGCGCCGTCTCCGCCTGGTCGACCTGCTGCAGAGTTTCGGCTTCTACCGGGTGCTGCCGTCGCGGGTGACGAAGTGGGGGATGGCGCGCACGTTCCAGAACCTGCGGCTGTTCCGCGAGCTCAGCGTGCTGGACAACGTGAAGACGGCCATGCACGCGAACCTGCGCGAGGGCTTCTGGGCGACGTTCCTGCATACTCCCGGCTATCGTCGTGCCGAACTCGCCTGCGCCGAAGCGGCGCGCGGCTGGCTCGACTTCGTCGGCTTCACGGATGACGAGAACCTCTACGTGACGCAGCTGCCGTACGGCGAGCAGCGCCGCGTGGAGATCGCGCGGGCGCTGGCCACGAGTCCGAAGCTGCTGCTGCTGGACGAGCCTGCGGCCGGCCTGAACTTCAGCGAGAAGCAGGCGCTCATGCAGCTCATCCGTCGCATCCGCGACCTCGGGGTCGCGGTGGTGCTGATCGAGCACGACATGGGCCTCATCATGGAGCTCGCCGAGCGCATCGTCGTGCTCAACTACGGCAAGGAGATCGCCGTCGGGACGCCGGAGCAGATCAAGAACGATCCGGTCGTGATCGAGGCGTACCTCGGCGTGGAGGACGAGCCCCTCGACGCGACGAAGCTGCAGACCGGCACGGTGGATCTGTCCCTGCTCGAGGGCGACGGCACGACGAAGAAGGGGAAGCGCTCATGAGCTCGCTCACGGTTCAGGCGGCAGACGTCTACTACGGCCGCGTGCACGCGCTGCGGGAGCTGAGCTTCGACGTGCATGAGGGCGAGATCGTCTGCCTGCTCGGCAACAACGGCGCGGGCAAGTCGACGACCATGAACATGCTCTCCGGGCTCGTGCGGCCCAAGAGCGGCACGGTGCGCTGGGGTGACATCGACCTCGCCACGGCGAAGCCCTGGGACATCGTGGCCGCAGGGCTCGTGCACGTGCCGGAGGGCCGGCGGATCTTCTCCACCATGACCGTGCACGAGAACCTGCTGCTCGGCGGATACACCGTGCGGGATCAGAAGCTGATCGCGCAGCGGGTGGATCAGGTCTACGCGCTCATGCCGCGCCTGGCGGAGCGCCGCAAGCAGCAGGGCGGAACCCTCTCGGGCGGCGAACAGCAGATGGTGGCGATCGGGCGTGCGATCGTCGGCGGCCCCAGGCTGCTCCTGCTGGACGAGCCGTCCATGGGTCTCGCGCCGCTCGTGGTCAAGCAGGTCATGGAGACGATCCAGGCGGTGAACGCGCAGGGGACCACGGTGCTGCTCGTGGAGCAGAACGCGAGGGCTGCGCTGCGGATCGCCGACCGTGCGTACGTCGTGGAGACCGGGCGGGTGACGCTCTCGGGTTCGGCGGCCGAGCTCGCGGCGGACGCGAGGGTGGTCGACGCATACCTCGGCGGCTGAACTCCGGTGCGGATCCGCCGAGTCGGCGGATCCGCACCGGAGAGTCGCCTCCGGCAGCTCCGACGACGGTGTAAAATGTCACATGGTACTCGCGTGTCAACGAACGGATGCGCACGTCAGGAGGCGTGAATGAGGGTCGTCGTGATCGGCGCCGGAGCAGTCGGCGCGGCCTGCGCGCTCGCGCTCGTCGAGGCGGGAGCCGAGGTGATCGTCATCGATCGCACGGGTGTCGCGGGGGAGACCTCGAGCCGGTGCGAGGGGAACATCCTCGTCTCCGACAAGGAGCCGGGGGCCGAGGCGGAGCTCGCGATCGAGGCGAACCGCGCATGGCGCGCGCTGGCCGAGAGACTCGACGCGGAGCGCGTCCCCGGTCAGCCCGCGACGGAGTTCGAGGCGAAGGGCGGCATCGTCGTCGCCTTCCCCGGCGGCGCGGACGCCCTGAGCTCCTTCGCGATGTCGCAGAGCGGCATCGGCATCCGCTCCGAGGCCCTGGATGAGGCGGCGCTGCGTGCCGCCGAACCGCACCTGAGCCCCGAAATCGCGCTCGGCGTGCACTACCCCGACGATGCGCAGGTGCAGCCGAGTCTCGCCACGCAGGCGATGCTGGCCCGCGCCGTGCACGGGGGCGCGCGTCTGGTGCTCGACGAGGTGGTGGCGGGCGTCGTCGTCGGCGAGCGAGTGACGGGGGTGCGGACCGTCCGCGGTCTGGTCGAGGCGGACGCGGTGGTCAATTGCGCAGGGCCCTGGGCGGGCGAGGCGGCGGCGCTGTTCGGCAGCACTCTGGACATCCGGCCGCGCCGCGGCACGATCCTCGTCACGGCCGCGATGCCGCAGCGGGTGTTCCACAAGGTGTACGACGCCGACTACGTGGGCGCGGTGAGTTCCGCCGATGCGGCACTGCAGACGTCGACCGTGGTCGAATCCACGCCGTCCGGCACCGTCCTGATCGGGTCCAGCCGCGAACGCGTCGGCTTCTCGGGCGAGGGTCTGCTCGCGCCGCTCTCGGAGATCGCGGCGAAGGCGTCGCGGCTGTTCCCCTTCCTGCGCGACACCATGCTGCTGCGCACCTATTACGGGTTCCGCCCCTATGCTCCCGACCACCTGCCCGCGATCGGCGCCGACGCGACGGTCGCCGGCCTCTTCCACGCGGCCGGTCATGAGGGTGCGGGCATCGGCCTCGCCCCGACCACGGGCGCGCTCATCGCGCACGCGGTCCTCGGCGCCGCGGCGCCGTTGGATCCGACCCCGTTCCTGCCCTCGCGGGCCAGCCTGCAGGGATCCGATGGGCGGGGCGCGGACGGCGTCGGCGCGGAGCACGCGGCGCATGGTTCGAGGGAACAGGAGAGCGCGGCATGACGGTGCAGATCAGCGTGGACGGCGTCGCCGTCTCCGGGCGCGACGGGCAGACCATCGCCGGCGTGCTGCTGTCGTCCGGCCGCCGCACGTGGCGCACCGCGGCGGGGGCAGAGCGCGGCATCTTCTGCGGAATGGGCGTGTGTCAGGACTGCGTGCTCACGGTCAACGGCGTCGAGGGCGTGCGCGCCTGTCAGCGCGAGGCCTGCGAGGGCGACATCGTGGAGCGAGAGGTGCGGGCATGAGCGCGCGGCGTGTGGTGGTCATCGGCGCAGGACCGGCGGGACTCGCCGCCGCGGCCGCCGCGGTCGAGGCTGGTGCGGACGTCACGGTCCTGGATGAGGGCGAACGCGTCGGCGGACAGTTCTGGCGGCACCATCCCGAGCTCACGGATCCGCACCTGCAGCATCAGACCGCACGGTTCCGTCAGCTGCAGGAGGCTCTGTCGGGCGCGCGCGTTCTGTCCTCCGCGTCGGTGTGGCGGATCGAGCCGGGAGCCCCCGTGCGCGTGCACGCCCTGATCGGGCCGGCGGACGCCGCGCAGCGCCGCGGCGAGACCGTGCTGGCCGACGCCCTGGTGATCGCCACGGGCGCGCACGATCGCGTGCTCCCCGTACCCGGATGGACGCTTTCAGGGGTGACCTCCGCGGGCGCGGCGCAGGCACTCGCGAAGCGCGACGGGGTGCGGCTCGGCGCGCGTACGGTGGTCGGCGGAGCAGGTCCGTTCCTCCTGCCCGTCGCGCAGAGCATCGGCCGCGTCGGCGGTGAGGTGGCCGAGATCGTGGAGGCGGCGAGCATCGCGACCATCGCGCGAGGCTGGGGACGGCGTCCCTGGGAACTCACCGCGGCCGCGGGCAAAGCGGGGGAGCTGGCGTCGTACCTGGGCTCGATCGCCGCGCACCGCACGCCGTACCGCTTCGGCTCCGCGGTCACCCGCATCCACGGCGAGTCGGCCGTCGAGGCCGCGACCGTGCAGCGCGTCGACGTCGACTGGCGTCCGATCCCGGGGACCGAGCGTACGGTCGAATGCGACGCGGTCGCGCTCGGCCACGGCTTCACCCCGCGGCTGGAGGCCGCCATCCAGGCCGGCTGCGAGATCGGGGCGGACCGGTTCGTCCGGGTCGGATCGTCGCAGGACACGAGCGTGCCGGACGTGTACGCGGCCGGGGAGATCACCGGGATCGGCGGCGCCGACGCGGCTCTCGCGGAGGGTGCCGTCGCGGGCCTCGCCGCGGCCGGCGTCGCACCGGCGGACATCCGGTTCCGCGCGCCGCTGGCCGCGCGCCGGCGCATGCGCGCCTTCGCCGCCCGGCTCCAGACGCACCGGATCGGCTCCGGCTGGACCCGATGGCTCGACGCCCAGACGATCGTCTGCCGCTGCGAGTCGGTGCGTCGCGATGCCCTCGACGAGTACGCGGCGGCGTCCTCACGGGGGATGCGCCTCGCCACGCGGGCAGGCCTCGGCGCCTGCCAGGCGCGCACGTGCGGGCGCAGCGTCGAGGACATCATCGGCGCCCCCGTGGGCTACGACCGCCGTCCCGTGCTGTCGTCGGTGCGGATCGGCGAGCTCGCCGCGACCTGTCAGGCCCCCGCGGACTGAACCGGTGACGGATCCTTGCCGAGGTTTAGTAGTGGGTGATATGTTACGTACTACTGGCGACGAGGACGTCGCACGACACTTCCCGGAGCGGACCACGCAGCCCGCACACGAGAACCCGGCCATGGCGGCGCGGGAACGGAGAGAATGGACATCGCAATGACTGAGCAGACCATGGACCTCGGCGGCGTCGTCGTCGCGACCACCCTGGCCTTCACCGAGGACTCCTCGGCACCGGCCGGACTCGCCGTCGACTACGACAAGTTCGGCGAGCACGTCGACTTCCTCATGTCCAACGGCTGCCGGGGCGTCGGCCCGAACGGCTCCCTCGGGGAGTACTCCTCGCTCACCGACGAGGAGCGCCGCAAGGTGATCCAGGTCGCCGTCGAGGCCGTGGACGGCCGGGGCATCGTGATCGCCGGCGTGCACGGCGTGGGCAGCCACCAGGCGCGGAAGTGGGCCGAGCTCGCCCGCGAGGACGGCGCGGACGGCGTGCTGCTGCTGCCGCCGACCATCTATCGCGCCAACGAGGGCGAGGTCATCGCGCACTACGAGGAGGTCGCGAAGGCGGGCCTGCCGATCATGGCCTACAACAACCCCTTCGACACCAAGGTCGACCTGGTGCCGTCGCTCGTGGCGAAGCTCGCGCAGATCCCCGAGGTCGTGGCGATCAAGGAGTTCTCGGGCGACGTGCGCCGCGTCTACGAGATCAAGGAACTGTGCGACATCGACATCATCGCCGGTGCCGACGATGTGCTCTTCGAGCTCATGGTGAACGGCGCCGTGGGCTGGTTCGCCGGCTACCCGAACGCCTTCCCGCGCGAGGCCGTCGAGCTCTACACCCTCTGCGCCGAAGGGAAGTGGCACGAGGCGAAGGCGCTCTACGAGCAGCTCGTCGCAGTGTTCCGCTGGGACTCGCGCACCGAGTTCGTGCAGGCGATCAAGCTCTCCATGGACATCTGCGGCAACTCCTACGGCGGCCCCACCCGTCCGCCGCGCGGCCCGTTGAGCGCCGAGCAGCGCGCCCAGGTCACCGCCGACACCGAGCGCGCCCTCGCCGCCCTGGCGGCGCGCTCCGCGGTGGTCGCGTGATGCGAGGCGCGTTCGGGACGGGACGCCGGCTCGGCTGCTCGGCGGGCGCACGCTGATGCGCGCGCGCCGGGTGCTGCAGGCCGTCGACTCGCACACCGAGGGGATGCCGACCCGCGTCGTCACGGGCGGCGTGGGCCGGATCCCCGGCGCGACGATGAACGACCGCCGCCTGTATGCCATGGAGCACCTCGACGGCCTGCGCGGATTCCTCATGAACGAGCCGCGCGGGCACGCCTCCATGTCGGGCGCGCTGCTGCAGCCGCCCGCGCGCGACGACGCCGATTGGGGCGTCGTGTTCATCGAGGCGTCCGGGTTCCTGCCGATGTGCGGGCACGGCACGATCGGCGTGGCCACGGTGCTGGTGGAGACGGGCATGGTCGAGGTGACCGAGCCGGTGACCGAGATCCGGCTGGACGTTCCGGCAGGTCTCGTGATCGCGCGGGTCGCCGTCGAGGACGGCCGCGCCGTGAACGTGACGATCGAGAACGTCCCGAGCTTCGTGGACCGTCTCGACGAGCGGATCCAGGTCCCCGGGATCGGGGAGATCACGTACTCCATCGCTTTCGGCGGCAACTACTACGCTCTCGTCGACCTGGACGAGGTCGGGCTTCCGTTCGACCGGGCGCGCCAGGACGACATCGTCCGCGCCGGCCTTCTGATCATGGACGCGATCAACACGCAGGCGCCGCCCGTGCATCCGGTTCTGGAGGGCGCGAACCACGTGCACCACGTGGAGTTCATCGCCCCCGGATCCGACGCCGTCCGCTCGCGGCATGCCATGGCCATCCACCCCGGCTGGTTCGACCGGTCGCCCTGCGGCACCGGCACGAGCGCCCGTATGGCGGAACTGCACGCCCGGGGCGAGCTCGCGCTGGACGCGCCGTTCGTGAACGAGTCGTTCATCGGCACGGAGTTCATCGGGCGCCTCATCGGCGAGACGACGGTGGGTGACAAGCCCGCCGTGATCCCCACGATCACCGGCCGCGCCTGGGTGACCGGGCTCGGCCAGTACATCCTCGACGGGGACGATCCGTTCCCCGAGGGCTTCGTCTTCTAGGAGAGATGCATGACTGACAGCACGATCACCGTGTCCGAGGTCGCCGCGCGCGCCGCCGCGGCCGCCCGGCCTTTCGCCGCGACCTCGCCCGCGGACCGTGGCGCCGCCCTCGTCGCGGTCGCCGACGCCCTCGACGCGCATGCGGGGGAGCTCATCACGATCGCGATGCGGGAGACCGGTCTCACCGAGGCGCGGCTCACGGGCGAGCTGAAGCGCACGTCCTGGCAGCTGCGGCTGTTCGCTGACACGATCGTCGACGGAGCCTACCTCGACGCGCGGATCGACGACGCCGATGCCGCATACGTGATCGGGCCGCGCCCTGATGTGCGCCGCGTGCTGGAGCCGGTCGGGCCGGTGCTGAACTTCGCCGCATCGAACTTCCCGTTCGCGTTCTCGGTGGCCGGCGGCGACTCCGCGGCCGCTCTCGCGGCGGGCTGCCCCGTCGTGGTCAAGGCGCATTCGGGGCACCCCGAGCTCTCCCGCCGTACGGCCGCGATCGTCGCGGAGACGCTCGAGGGCGCCGGCATGCCGGCCGGCGTCTTCCAGCTCATCGAGGGGCAGCAGAACGGCGTCGCGCTGCTGCAGGACGAGCGGATTCGCGCGGGGGCCTTCACGGGTTCCACGCATGTCGGCCGGATGCTGGCGGATATCGCCGCCGCCCGGTCACGCCCGATCCCGTTCTACGGGGAGCTGGGCAGCGTCAACCCCGTGTATGCGACATACGCCGATGCCGAGCTGCTGCAGGGCTTCGTCGCCTCCGTCGCCGGATCCGCGGGCCAGCTGTGCACGAAGCCCGGCTTCCTGTTCGTGCCGGACGACGCCGACCTGTCCGCCGTGGCACCCGCGGCCGGCGGCGTGGCCGAGCACCGCCTGCTGAACCCCGGCATCGGGCGCGCATTCGAGGGCCGGAGGTCTGCCGTACTCGGTGCGGAGGGCGCGACCGTACTCGCCGAGGGCGAGATCCGCGAAGACGAGAGCGGGCAGCGCCACGCGACTCCCACGGTCGTCGCGGTGGGACTCGACACGCTGCGCGAGCACCGGGAGGAACTGCTCGAGGAGTCGTTCGGGCCGCTGTCCGTCATCGTCCGCTACACCGACGCGGAGGAGCTCCCGGCGGTGCACGAGGAGCTGTTCCCCGGCAACCTCACCTCGACCGTGCACGCGCGTGCGGACGAACTCGCCGACGGATCCCTCGACGCGCTCGTCGACGCCCTGGCCGCCACGAGCGGCCGCGTGCTGTTCGGCGGCTGGCCCACGGGAGTCGCGGTGACGCCGGCGATGCAGCACGGCGGCCCGTACCCGGCGACCACGACCGACGCGACGAGCGTGGGCACCGCCGGCATCACCCGGTTCCTGCGCGGCGTGGCGTATCAGAACGCTCCGCAGGAGCTGCTCCCTGCACCGCTGCGCGACGACAACCCGTGGCGCGTGCCGCAGACGCGCAGTGCGGCAGGCGGCTCGACCGAGTGGGGCGCCTTCGCCCGCTGAGCCGTCAGTACGAAAAGGCGGCCGCCCCTTGACGGGGCGGCCGCCTTTATGGTCCGAGGGGTCTCAGTCGATCGGGCGCCCCGCACGCACCACGGACGCGCGCGCGTCCTGCTCCCACAGGGCCGCCGGCTCGGCGAGCGGGTCGGCCGTTAGCAGCACGGCATCGCCGTACGCTCCGAGTCCAAGATGGCCCGCGCGGTCATCGCGGATGAGGGCGGCGTTGACCGTCGTCATCGAGTGCAGCGTCGCCGCGGCGCCGCTCGCCTCGACCTGCAGCCGCACGCCGCAGAGCTGATCGTCCTCGAGTTCCCCCATGAGGTCGGTGCCGAACCCGACGGGCACGCCCGCGGCGAGCGCGAGGCGCACCGCCTCCTGGCCGTGCGAGAGCACTTCGGCGTTCTTCGCGAGCGAGACGGCGTTGAGTCCGATCCCGGCCCCGCGCCGGTCCATCGCGTCGTAGGCGGCGAGCGTCGGCACGAGGTACGCACCGGCGGCGGCCATGCGCTCCGCGGTCGACGCGTCGATGAGGTTGCCGTGCTCGATCGAGCGCACCCCGTTGTCGATCGAATGCTGCACGGCCTCGGAGGAATAGGCGTGCGCGGCGACGTAGGACCCCTGCCGCGTCGCCTCGGTGACGACGGCGCGCAGTTCGTCCGCGGAGTACTGCGGAACCCGGATCGGATCCGTGAGCGAGAACACACCGCCGGAGGTCATGACCTTGATCGCGTGCGCACCCGTGCGCAGCCGGTTGCGCACGGCGAGGCGCAGCGGCTCGACGCCGTCGACGATCTCGCACATGTGCCCGTGACTGAAGCAGATGTCCACGTGCGCGGAGCGCGGATCCCCGTGGCCGCCGGTCTGGCTCAGCGCCGGGCCGGTGAAGAGGTAGCGCGGCGAGTCGAAGAGATCCGCGTCGATCGCACGGGCGAGGCCGATGTCGCCCCCTGCCACGTCGCGCACGGTGGTGAAGCCGCGGCGCAGCGCCGCACCGAGCCGGCGGGTGCCGTTGATGGCCGCGAAGCTCAGCGGGCCGCGCTCGTCCTCGAGCCCGTCCTGGCTGGTGGCGTAGGCGTGGAAGTGCGCGTCGATGAGGCCGGGGATGACCCAGCGGCCGCGGCCGTCGACGGTCGTGGCGCCCGCTGCCGGGCGATCGGCGACGGCGCCGTCGATGATGTGCAGGTCGCGGTCTTCGAAGCGGTCGCCGTTCCAGACGGCTGCTCCGAGGATGCTGAGGGATCCGGTGCGCATGAGGATGCTCCTTCACAGGGGGTGGGGGGATGCG